>JBAQLU010000118.1:0-31511 GCA_049302065.1 Thermodesulfovibrionales bacterium | reverse complement strand
GCAGCCGCCAAAGCACAGGGGGAGGTAAACACAATCCAGACATTTGGTATTTTTCCAAAGGTCCGGCTTATATGTATGCGGCGCAACTGGTTCCTCTTCTTTCACGTTTCCTATAATGTAGTCTTTACTCTGAGGTACTGGGGGTCAGGTCTTGTTTCTTGCATAATGCCATACTGGGTAACGCATATGATGTCGGACTTGACTATTGACTTGTGACGGCGGTTATATCCCTTCACCATGAGGAAAAAAGAAAAGCCCTCCGCCTTCAATTCACTCCATTTTCCGTCTATAATCTGAAAACACTTGAAGACTGCTTTCATAGCAAGGAGCTTGGACGAGACTTGCAACGACAGTTGAAGGATTGAAAGGGTGAAGGAATAGGCTCGGGTCTTTAATTTAGTGATATATCTTAATTCCTGAACTGGTCCTTCAGCCTCCTGAATCTCGGTTCGTAAATGAGATCGTACAGATCGATTTTATCCGGGAACAGTTCTGCAATCCTCTCCTTCAGCTTCTGCTTTTCTATTTCGATATCTATCATCGGATAGTCACTGCCAACGATCAGGGAAGCGATCCGGTCGGCCATGGCCCTTATCTCTCTGATTTTCCTGTCCTCAGCGCTCTGCGCAAGAATCGCCTTATCCGTCATTTGCTCATGTTTGAACATGACTGTCTTTCCGCAGACACACGTCACGGACCTGCCGAATTCAAACAGGGTGACGTCATAATCCCTTCCGCAATATGAGCACCGGACAGCCATGTGTCTAAAATAAGAATATGAACGGCTTGTTGCTGAACACAGAAATTTTGTTTTTCATAATTTATATTATAAGAGAAATACACCATATATACATTCACAGCCCGGAATGGGGATTTGGAAACGATGGGTATTGAAGAGAAATTTGAGCTAAGCCCCATATTTGCCGGTCCTGCTTTGACGGCTGAATCCAGATTTCCGGTACGGTTTACTGCCATATTTTGTGCTAAAATCACTTATGACTGATGATAAATCAAGACTTGTCTATTCCTCTGATAAGGTCGTTCCCCGCAATGATAAACCCTCCGTGAAAGTTCCAAAGGAAACAATTCATGCGTCACAGCAGCGGATATCTGTTCGTCTTGAGCGGAAGGGACGCGGAGGGAAATCTGTTACCCTGATAGAAGGTCTTCAGATATCAGCAAAAGACAGAGAGGCGCTTCTCAAGCAATTAAAAACAAGGATCGGGACCGGAGGTTCTCTCAAAAACGATGTTCTCGAAATTCAGGGGGACCACCGTGAAACGATAATTATGCTGCTTCATGAAATGGGATACAAATCCAAGCGCGCAGGAGGGTAGCCTCGTTTCCGGACTATGGTTTGGATTTACTCAACAACCGATAATTCTCATTACTTATTTATTCCAATCACGGTAATAAAATTTTACCAATTTTTCCGGCTCGACTCCTAAAAGATAAAGGCTCATTAACATCCAATTGCGCAGTGTACAGTAAATAACACCCTCTTTTTCATATCTGCGGGGAGAAGTTGAGACTCTCTGCGGAATGATGCAAATTTTATATCCTGACTTTTTTATACGTCTCATCAATTCCACATCTTCCATGATCGGAATTTCCTGATAGCCGTTCATTCCTGCAAAAAAATCCTTTTTTATGAATATGGCCTGATCACCATAAGGTATGCCTGTAAGGCGTGTACGGATGTAAACCATTTTCTCGATCAGTCTGAATATCAGCCTGCCTGACTTTATACCTAAATCAAAAGCGCCACACGCATATTGTTTCCTGTCTATCACTGCAGAGATTGTCCTGAAGGCATTCTCAGGGAGTTCTGTATCAGTGTGCAAAAATAATAAAATATCGCCTGTTGCAACAGAGGCCCCTTTATTCATCTGTCTTCCACGGCCTTTTGGAGATATAACCTTTATTACCCTTTCATCTTTTATCCTGTAAACAGTACCTCCCTCCGTATCTCCGTCGACGACTATTACCTCTAAATCAATACCATCCCCCAGGCGATAAATATGTTCAATGGTTTGATTGATTATCGATGATTCATTTAATACAGGCAGGATAATCGAAAATGAGTAACTCACTTATTTAAAAAGAGTCCCGGAATTTGCAGACAGAAAAACCATTGTCCTTGAATTTGCGAACTCTGTATCTCTGTTTCTATCAAATAATGCTCTCAGATCATCAAGCCTGTCTATATCCTGCCATTCCGGCAATATATGGACCTTGCGGTTATTTCTTTTCAAAATTTCGATTGTTTTTTTGAATACTGTTCCTCTGCCCCATTGTATACCATCAAATATTTCCGGCAGAAATGTGTTATTTTTAAAGCCTATCAGATAATACCCTCCATCAGATGCCGGACCAATGACTGCGTCGTGATCATCGCATTCACATGCTTCATCCAATACTGCATCGTTTAAATCCGGGATATCACTGCCGATCAGCACTGCTTTTGAAAACCCTTCTGAATAAACTGTCGTGAAGGCGTTCTTCATTCTCTCTCCCAGATCTTTTCCTTTCTGGGGCATATATACATAGTTATTTCCAAGCCAGTCTGTCACCTTTTCTTGTGAGTCAGGAGGGTGGAAACAAATCTTTACTCTAAATCTTCCCTTTTTCAGGGTATCTAAAAGATCAAGAATGAAATTCTTATAAAGCAAGAGTGTTATATCTTTATTCAGATCTTTTGCAAGACGGGACTTTACCTTTCCCTTCTCCGGATATTTCAAAAAGAGCAGGAGGCATTGCCTGTTTTTTTGTTGATTCATAGTTTCCATGCTACGATAGCTTACAGGTCAAATCCCTGATATTACTGTCACCGATAGCATCTGGTTTTTTTGAGGAATCTGAAAAATGTCCCGACAGCTTAACGTCTATTTGTAAAGGAAATGTGCAGACAAAAAATCTGCCTCATGAAGCAGTATCTTTTAGTATCGCAGCCTTCATTCCCTTCACAAGGATTTCGATATCTCTATCCCTTACTGTTCTTGCATCAATGATTAAGGAGTCCTCTTTTATTCTCGTGATAATCGGAGGCTTACCCATTCTCAATCTTTCCTCAAGTTCATTAACTGATGATTCAGCAGCTTTTACAGATACAACATAGGTGGGAAGATCTTCTTCCGGTAGTGAACCGCCACCAGCCCTGGATGAGTCGGTCATTACCTGAATGCGGGCATCTTTTATTTCTCTCCTCAATCTGTTCGCTATCTTATTTGCCCGTTTCTTTATCCCTTCGGGTTTTTGCAGGAGCATCCTGAGTGTCGGAATATTTTCAATAACCTTTTCTTCATCAATATACTCCATTAACGTTGCCTCAAACCCGGCGAGTGTCAGTTTGTCTATCCTCAAGGCCCTTGTCATGGGATTCTTTTGAAGCTTTTCTATATACTCCCTGTTTCCCACAATTACCCCTCCCTGTGGACCGCCGAGGAGCTTGTCACCGCTGAACGTCGTCAGATCAACCCCGGTTTTTACGATCTCTTTGACTGACGGTTCATCATGGATACCGAATGGCTTTAAATCTATAAGACACCCGCTTCCGAGGTCGAACATAACAGGGATGTGATGCTTTCTGCCGAGTCTTACGAGGTCATCAATGGATACCTCATCAGTAAATCCCTTAATCCGGTAATTTGATTTATGTACCTTCAAAATTAGTGAGGTGTTTTCATTTATAGCCTTTTCATAGTCAAAAAGGTGGGTTTTGTTTGTTGTCCCAACCTCACGGAGCATAGCCCCGCTTGATGTCATAACATCAGGTATCCTGAAAGACCCCCCGATCTCAACGAGTTCACCTCTTGAAACAATCACCTCTTTTTCTTTTGACAATGTGTTGAGACAGAGCAGGACAGCAGCTGCATTATTGTTCACAACAAGCGCATCCTCTGCCCCGGTTACTTCCCTGAGAATCCGTTTAATATGGGTATACCTCTTCCCCCTTTTCCCCTTATCAATATCATATTCAAGATTCGAATAACTCCCGGAAACCCGGATAATATTCTCAAGTACCCGTTCAGAAAGGGTCGAACGGCCAAGGTTTGTATGTATTACCACGCCTGTTGCATTGATCAGGGGTATCAGGCTGAAAGAGGAGAGTCTTGCTATGATATTCTCTATATCTGCCATCATAACTTCAGCAGAGAGATCGGCAGAGAGACCCTCAAAAATATCTTTTCTTTTCCGGTCGATCCCTTCTCTTATGCCTTGAATAACATACCTTCTCGGGTAGGTATCGAGCCATGCCATTCCCTGCCCACTTTTCAGGATTTCATCAACAGAAGGGAGATGAGAGAGTAATTTCTGCTTTTCGTTCATCTATTTTTCTACCATAGAATGAAAATAAGGTCAATTGAAAAACACATATATGTTAAAATAAATTTACTTATGTTCCACGACATCCACGAAGAGTGCGGCGTATTTGGGATATACGGCCACCCGGAAGCAGCAAACCTTACATATCTTGGGCTTTACGCACTTCAGCACAGAGGGCAGGAGGGCGCCGGCATATGCTCTTCTGACGGAAGGCAACTCTTCCTTGAAAAGTCCATGGGCCTTGTTGCCGATATTTTTAGTGAAAAAAGACTTAAAAGGCTCCCCGGCTATATGGCAATAGGCCATAACAGATATTCGACAGCCGGTACCAGTGTATTGAAGAATGTTCAGCCTATAGTTGCAAATTTCGCACTCGGAACACTTGCCATAGCCCATAACGGAAATCTTGTCAGCGCTACCGACCTCAGGGCATCACTGGAGGACGAAGGGGCAATATTCCAGTCTTCATCAGACAGTGAAGTAATTGTACACCTCATTGCTCATTCCAAAGGAAATGACTTTTATGAAAGAGTAGCCCATGCAATTACCCAGATCAGTGGTTCATTCAGCCTGTTAATTCTCAGAGAGAAAGAACTTATCGCAATACGGGATCCTTTCGGTGTCAGACCACTCAGCCTTGGCATAAAGGACGGCGCTTATGTCATAGCATCAGAGACATGTGCCTTTGACTTAATAGATGCGACCTACATACGTGACATAGAACCCGGAGAAGTGCTTATCATAAATGAGCAGGGGCTTGAATCGCTGAAGATATTCAACAATCAGAGGAAGGCCTTTTGCGTCTTCGAATTCATCTATTTTTCGAGACCTGACAGCAACATCTTCGGTTGCCTGAATGTAAACGAGATGAGGAAAGAATTTGGGAGACAACTCGCAAGGGAGTCGATTACAGAGGCAGACCTTGTTATACCTGTGCCTGACTCTGGTGTGCCGGCAGCAATCGGATTTTCAGAAGAGAGTAAAATACCGTTCGATTTTGGTCTTATAAGAAACCACTATGTCGGACGGACTTTTATAGAACCAAAAAACAACATCAGACATTTTGGTGTGAAGATAAAACTGAACCCTGTTCGAAAGATCCTCGAAGGGAAAAGAATCATAGTCGTTGATGACTCAATAGTCAGAGGTACCACAAGCAAGAAGATTGTTAAAATGCTGCGGGAAGGAGGAGGCGCAAAAGAGATCCATTTGAAGATAAGCTCTCCTCCGACAATCGGCCCCTGCTTTTACGGTATAGATACCCCCACAAGAAGTGAACTGATTGCCTCCACCCATCTCATCGATGAGATCAAGAGATATGTGACTGCTGATTCCCTTGCTTATCTCAGCCTGGAAGGTCTCAGGAAGATTGTCCCTGATTCTCATAATTACTGTACTGCCTGCTTTGACTGCAACTATCCGATCAGTTTCCCCGGCGCACATCTCAAACAGATGGAATTTTTATTCAAATAAAATCACCTTGATAACCTGCACTCTAAGGGATATATTCAGGGTCAACCTCAGTGTAAAAAAACACGAGCGCGTTCTTCTCTTTAATGACAAGGTGACAGACAGGGAAGATATTCATGAATCAGACAGGGAGAGAAGATCAAAGCTCAGATGCCTGTCTATGCTTGCTGCTGAAACAGGCAAGAGTTTCTGTAAATCAATCATATCCTTTGAATATCCTGCAACAGGCAGTCACGGTTCAGAGCCCCCTCAAGAACTCTGGGAGCTTGCATTCGGAGAAAAAGCAGTCGTGGCGCTGAAGAAAGATGGGATCTTTAATCCAATTCTGAATAAAACTGCAAAAGAAAAAGATATAAAAAGGGCTGAAAATATAATCAGACGATATAGCAAAAATGCTGTTGACTGCGTTATCGCCCTCTCGAATTTTTCTACAAGCCATACCAGGTTCCGGGATTTTCTGACAAGGATCTGCGGTTGCAGATATGCAAGCATGCCTATCTTTGATATCTCGATGCTTGAAGGGTCTATGAATGTTGACTGGAAGGCACTGGCAAAAATGACAAACAGTATAGCCAAATTAGTAAAAACGGCTGAACATATTGAGGTAAAAACACCGAATGGCACCCGTATCTCTTTTTCTGCAAAGGGAAGAAAGGTTCTCTCAGACACTGGAATCCTGACCAGACGGGGATCTTTCAGCAACCTCCCCGCAGGTGAGGTCTACCTGGCGCCAGTCGAAGGGACAGCGCAGGGAAGGCTTGTCCTGGAATGGTCTCCAACAAGGCAACTTACATCTCCCGTAACCGTTACCGTAAAAGATGGCTGCGTTGCTGATATCTCCGGTAAAGATGAGTACACAGAATACCTCAGGATGAAGCTTGCTGAAAGGCCTGAAAACAGGAATATCGCTGAACTCGGTATAGGCACTAATAAGGCTGCAAAGAGGCCTGATAATATCCTTGAGGCAGAAAAGATTTTCGGTACGATACATTTAGCCTTCGGTGACAACAGCTCATTCGGCGGAAAAGTTCAGACCCCTTTCCACAAGGATTTTGTTTTCTTCAAGCCGACAGTAACCTTAATCATGAAAAACGGGACCAAGAAAGAGATTCTTAAGGCAGGAAGATTATTTTGTTAATCCGGATGTAATATATCAGTAATCCCCCTATATCCCCCTTTTTCGCCTCAGCGAATCCGCCCGAGTGCGGAATAAAAGGGGGAGTAAGACATGGATATAATACTGAAAAGAAGAAAATTTCCCTCTTTTTTAAAGGGGGGTTAAGGGAGATTACTAATAAATTCGATAACCGATAAACATTCTTAGGTATAATAATTCACTAAAACTAATATCCATATGCGATATATAATACTCGGAACTGCAGGACATATTGATCACGGCAAGAGCTCTCTCGTAAAGGCCCTTACAGGAATAGATCCTGACAGGCTCAAAGAAGAGAAAGAGCGTGGCATTACCATTGATCTCGGTTTTGCAGACCTGCACTATCCTGATGGCCTCACTGTTGGTATCGTGGATGTTCCGGGACATGAGAGACTTATCAAGAACATGCTTGCAGGTGCCGGCGGGATAGACCTTGTTCTTCTTGTTATAGCTGCTGACGAGGGGATCATGCCACAGAGCCGTGAACATCTCAATATCTGCAATCTCCTCAAGATCAAATCAGGTCTCATTGCGATCACAAAGGCAGACCTTGTCGAAAAAGACTGGCTCGATCTCGTTGTGGATGATGTAAGGACCTTTGTAAAAGGCACCTTTCTCGAAGGTGCATCTATAGTGCCTGTCTCGTCAAAGACGATGCTCAATATCGATCTCCTGAAAGACAAGATCAAAGAAGTGGCCTTGCAGGTCGAACCAAAACAGACTAAAGGTCTTTTCAGGCTTCCTATTGACAGGGTCTTTACCTTAAAGGGTTTCGGAACTGTTGTCACAGGCACTGCCATTTCCGGAAGCATATCGGTTGATGAAGATGCTGAGATACTGCCGAGCAATATAAAGAGCAAAGTCAGGGGTCTCCACAGCCATGGCAAACCCATACAGACTGCGTACGCCGGACAGAGGGTAGCGATAAATCTCCAGGGAGTTGACAAGGACGCATTAAAAAGGGGTGATACTGTTGTGGTGCCTGAGAGGCTCACGCCAACAAGGAAGATCGACGCTACGGTGGAGTTGCTTTCTGATGCACCAATACTTAAGAGCAAGAGTCTTGTCCATTTCCACCTTGGCACATCCGAAACCACAGCAAGGGTTATTATCTTTGGAAAGAATGAGCTTAAGGCAGGTGAAACCTCTTACTGTCAGTTCAGGCTCCATGAGCCTGTTATTGCGATGGCCGGAGACAGATATATCATCAGGAGATTCTCACCGGTAGACACGATTGGTGGCGGAGAGGTGCTCGATCCCTTATCGTATCGCAGGACTTATAAAGAGGGGCTGGATGACCTGCTGACATTCGAAACAGGAAACCCGTCTGAAAAGATTGCTGTTAAGGTGAAGAGGTCAGGTATCCATGGCATTAAAATCTCCTTAATCGAAGGCTGGATTAAGGCTGAAATCCCTTCCATAAGAGAAGCCATTAAGGATTTAAAAGCAAAAGGCATCCTGATGCAGTTTGAAGACTTACTTATTCATAAAAGCGCGTTTGAATCCTTCAGGGAAACAATAAAAAAGATCATGGATGATTTCCATAAGAAAAACCCTTTAAAGCCCGGAATGCTGAAAGAGGAACTCAGGGCGCGTCTCGCGATTGAGCCACGTCTTTTCGGTAATTTGATACCTTCGGTGAAAGATATCTCCATTGAGAAGGAACTCGTCCGTCTTGCTGCTTTCAAAGTAGCGCTCTCACAGGGAGATGAGACAGGAAAGACAAAGATCCTTGAACTCCTTGAAAAAGGCGGATTTCAGCCTCCTTTGAAAGAAGAACTCTTGCAATCTCTAAAAATGGACCAAAAGCATTTTGCAGATATCATGAAACTCATGTCAAAGGAAGACAGCATAGTGAGGATTAATGACTCGATGTATATAGCATCCTCTGCATACAGCAGGATGATCGGGAAATTAAAGGAATTTTATGGCAAAAAACCGGAAATGACCGTAGCAGAATTCAGGGATGTCCTCAATACAACAAGAAAATATGCCCTTCCCCTTCTGGAATACCTCGACTCTAATAAAGTCACCATGAGGATTGGAGATATCAGAAAGCTTATTCTGAAATAATTTGCTCAATACGCTTCAGCAAACAGACTGCATATGCTGCAATGCCTTCGCCGCGTCCTGTAAATCCCATGCCCTCGTTTGTTTTTGCCTTAATATTAATTGCCCCTGAAGGGATTCCCGACCCTGATAATGCTGTTTTCATGTCTTCAATATACGGAGAGAGTTTAGGTTTTTCCGCTATTATGCATGAATCGATCCATGAGACTTCATAACCATTCATGCGAATGAGGGCGATAATATGTTTCAGAAGCTCTATGCTTGAAGCGTCCTTCCACTGAGGGTCTGTATCAGGGAAATGCTGACCTATATCGCCGAGGCCGAGCGCTCCTATAAGAGAGTCAATAATCGCATGGCTTAAAACATCTGCATCAGAGTGGCCGAGAAGCCCCTTTTCGAACGGGATTGTTATCCCACCGATTATTAGCCTTCTTCCCTCAACGAGCCTGTGAGAGTCGTAACCAATTCCGATACGCATAGAAACCTATCTTCTCTCTTTCAAATGAAAAATTTTCGCAATTTGCATATCTTCTGGTGTTGTAATTTTAATATTTTTATATGACCCAATTACAATCATTATCTTCCCCCCGTATTTTTCTATAAGTGCAGCTTCATCCGTTGAATAGAATCCCTCTTCCATCGCTTTTTCGTATGCATGGATTATTTTATCATAAGGAAAAATCTGGGGTGTCTGGATAGCCCACAGAGAACCTCTTTTCAGGGTCTTCTTTATTATACCGCCCTCTGCCTCTTTAATTGTATCTTTTACAGGAACACCAAGGACAACACCATCAATCCCTCCATCAACCCCATTTGCTTTCGCCTCAGTGAATCCGCCTGAGTGCGGAAAAGGGGAGACAGAGGAGGTTAATAATTCCTGTATCGCCTTTTCAATCAGTTCTTTTTCAATAAAGGGCCTTACGCCATCATGTATGAGCACTAAGCAATCTGTATTTTTTATGAGCCTGAGTCCATTATATACAGAATCCTGCCGTTCTTTTCCGCCAGGCGCTATCCTCCTTATTTTTGATATGTTGTATTTCTTGAAAATCTTCTGCCCGTATTCCATATCTTCAACCTTAAGAACAGGGATTATCTCTTCTATTTCATGAACAGACTCCAATGTTTCAAGAGACCAGATAATGAGCGGTTTACCGCCGAGACTTTGAAAGGGTTTGTTAGTATCCGTACCAAATCTCTTTCCCAGACCGGCCGCCGGCACAATTGCAACAATTCTCTTCTGTTCCTGACCTTCTTTCATATTAGTTTATAAACTACTTTTCTACCCTTAACTCCCCTCTCTTTCATAGTCCTCTTTGAGCTTCGAAAATATCATCCTGCCTGCTGTTGTCTGCAACACACTTGTCACCGTTACATCCGAATTTTTCCCGATAAGTCTTCTTGCATTTTCCACAACAACCATGGTCCCGTCATCGAGATAGGCAACTCCCTGATTATATTCCTTTCCTTCTTTCAATATAAAAACCATCATTGCTTCCCCCGGCAGTACAACCGGTTTTAGAGAATTAGCAAGCTCATTTATATTCAGTACAGATACCCCCTGAAGTTCTGCAACCTTATTAAGGTTAAAATCATTTGTTATGACTTTGGCGTTTAAAAGCTTTGCTAAGGCAACAAGTTTTGCATCGACCTCTTTTATCTTTGGAAAATCCTCATCGACTATCCTAACAGTTATGCGGGACATCTTTTGGATTTTGTGGAGAATATCAAGTCCGCGTCTCCCTCTCGCCCGTTTCATAGTATCGGAAGCGTCTGCTATGTGTTGAAGCTCCTGAAGTATGAATTGGGGAAGTATAAAGACGCCTTCAAGGAACCCTGTCTCACACACATCTGAAATACGTCCATCTATTATTACACTGGTATCGAGAATTTTCAGGTGCTCTTCCATCCCCTCTCCTCTGAAGAGTCTGAAAATAGCTGCTACAGATATTGCCTTGCCCCTGCTCAGGCCAAGGAGAAGTCCGCCATATCCGAATACTGCCATTAACCCAAAGTATATAAGATTTACATCTTCACCAAGAAATAATTTCAATGGGAGCATAAGAAGGTACGCAAATAAAAGCCCGCAGGAAATTCCCAATAATCCTCCAATAATGGTGCCAAGTTCTATCTTCTTCAATTGTATCTCTGCAGCTATGGCGATTAAACCTAAAACCCCTCCTGTCAGAACACCGTATATTTCGTAATTATATTTAATACCGATCATGTATCCTGATAATGCAAAAACCAAAAAAACAATGACCCTGAGAATGATAAACATTATTTTCACCTCCTTCCTTTTTTAGAATATCTATTTAGTGTCTGTTTATAAAGTAATTTTTTAGACACCCTCCCCAACCCCTCCCCTCAAGGGAGGGGCGATTTTACTACCCTCTCCCTTGAGGGGAGAGGGCAAGGGTGAGGGTGTTGAACAGTTAATAAACAGACTCTATTTAGAAGTTACAAGAAGGGGAATAAAAGTCGTTGCAGGATAGAAGTGTTTATGAACAGAGTCTGCTGTCTTCAAGATGCCTTGAGGATAATATAATATTTTTTACCGCTTCTGTTAATAAAAAGAAGGACTGATTCATTCTTTTTTATATTTTTTGTTATCCTGTTAAACTCTTCCAGGTTATCTATCTCCTTTTTATTAATTTCTTTTATAATATCACCCTTTTTGATCTCAGCATCATCTGCCGGACTTCCTGGTTCTACCCTTACAACAACAACCCCTTTTTCGTCTTTATTAAATCCAAGCTGCCTTACAATCTCCCTTGAGAGGTCCATAACAGTGAGTCCTGTCAATACCTTTACTTCTATATCGTTTGGCAACCGCTCAGGAGAGACTTCAGCCACTTCTCTTGGCAATTCAACAATAAGAACTTTAACAATGAATTCCTTCCCTGCCCTTAGAATCTTTAATGTAATCTCACTGCCGGTCTTGCTCTGGGCAACCATATTTCGCAGGCTGCTTACGTCTTTTACTTCCTTTCCATTTAATTCAAGAATTATATCACCCCTCATGATCCCGGCTTTTGCGGCCGGACTGTCTTTCCCCACGTCACTCACAAGGGCTCCCTTTGACCTTTTCAGACCAAACTCCTGAGCAAGTTCAGGTGTAAGTTCCTGAATGGTAACACCTATCCATCCCCTTGTAACCTTTCCTTTTTGAACAAGCTGGTCCATTACGAGACGCACCATATTGCTTGGTACTGCAAAACCAATCCCCTGGTACCCCCCGGTTCTCGAAAATATTGCTGTATTAATCCCGATAATCTCTCCTTTTATGTTCACCAAAGGCCCGCCTGAATTTCCGGGATTTATAGCAGCGTCTGTCTGAATAAAATCCTCGTAATCGGCGATTCCGACATTAGCCCTTCCAACAGCGCTGATAATCCCCATCGTAACGGTATTGCTCAGACCATACGGACTTCCTATGGCAAGGACAAATTCACCAACCTGTAACTTATCAGCATCGCCCCATGTTAATGTCGGAAGATTGTTTGCATCGATCCTTATTATGGCGATGTCTGTTTTAGGGTCGGCGCCTACGATATGTCCTTTGAACATCCTCCTGTCGAGTAAGGTCACTTTTATCTCGTCTGCCTTTTCAACAACATGGTTGTTTGTGATTATATATCCGTCGGAAGATACTATAACCCCTGAGCCAAGACTGCGTTCCTTCCATTTTTTAGGCATCCCAAAATCATGAAACGGACTGAAAAAATCAAAGAAAGGGTCTTCTAAAGAGGGGCCTGTATCTTTTCTTACGACCTTTGTAGTAGAGATATTGACAACTGAAGGTGAAACAGTGCTGACAATCTCAGAGAATGCCCTTTCTGTCTCCATGATCTGACGGGGGACATTTGGCTTAGCTGTATGTGGCATATACTTATATTGACCGGTAACCCTGCCCAGGACATAGAATGTAAGCCCGCCAAGGAGGAAGCCTATGAGTAGAATCGAAATGCCGATTAGTACTTTCTTCTTCACTATAACTAATTATAATAACCTTATTAGTACCTTGTAAAGTAGTTGCCCTTGACCAAAAGCCTATTAGTGTGCTAATTTCCAAAGTCTGCCTAATCATTAATATAATTACAAATAAAAGGTATTTCAGGAGGATTTTTCATGTTAAAGCGTTATTTACTGGCACCTGGACCAACACCTGTTCCTTCAGAGGTGCTCCTTGCAATGGCAGCACCGATAATACACCACCGTTCACCCGATTTCCTTCCAGTGCTTGATTCAGCAAAGAAGGGCCTTCAGTGGCTGTATCAGACGAAAAATGATGTGCTTATCCTGAGCTCAACAGGCACAGGAGGAATGGTCGGAGCTGTTAATAATTTTTTCAATAAGGATGACAAGGTTCTTGTTATAAATGGCGGTAAGTTTGGAGAGAGATGGACAAAGATATGCCAGTCTTACGGTCTTGATGTTGAAGAAATTATTGTTGAATGGGGTTACGCAGTTAAACCTGAAGAAGTCGAAAAGAGGCTTAAAAAGAACAAGGATATAAAGGGTGTATTTGTCCAGGCATCAGAGACTTCGACCGGTGTTTATCACGATATACAGGCATTGGGATGTATTGTAAAAAAATACAAAGATACATTATTCATCGTTGATGCTATAAGCGCCCTGGTTGCCCATGACCTGAGAACAGACGATTGGGGTATTGATATCATGGTTGGTGGCGCACAAAAAGGTGTAATGCTGCCACCAGGCATTGCCTTTGTCAGTGTGAGCGAAAAGGCATGGTCAAAGGCTGAGACTTCAAAATTACCCCATTTTTACTTCAATTTCAGGAAAGAAAGGGAAACCCTGGCCAAGAACCAGACGAACTTTACATCACCGGTAACCCTTATCATAGGGCTGAATGAAAGCCTGAAGATGCTTCAGGCTGAAGGGCTGGAAAATGTATTCAAGAGACATGAAAGACTTGCAGATGCAACGAGAAAGGCTGTTCAGGCGATAGGACTGGAACTTTATCCGAAGGAGTCCCCATCTAATTCGGTAACTGCGATTATGGCGCCTCCTGGAATAGACGGTCAGGCTGTATATATAAACCTCAGGGAGAAATATGGAATCACTGCAGCCGGCGGACAGGACAGGGCAAAAGGCAAAGTTTTCAGAATCGCACACCTGGGATATTCTGGACGATTCGATATTATCACAGCGATTGCAGGGCTTGAAATGGTGCTGAAAGGTATGGGTTATCCTGTAAAACTCGGTACAGGTGTGGCTGTTGCCCAGGAATTATTAATGGCTTAGGGAGGACGAATGAAAGTTCTTATCAGTGATAACATATCATCAAAATGCGTTGAGATACTAAAAAACGCAGGGCTTGAGGTTGATATGAAGGTTGGTTTAAAGCCTGAAGAACTCAAGGCCTGTATAGGCGATTACCACGGCCTGGTTATAAGGTCAGCAACAAAGGTTACATCAGACATAATATCTGCTGCCAAAAACCTGAGGGTCATAGGACGTGCAGGTTCCGGACTCGATAATGTTGACAAGACAGCAGCCACCAAAAAAGGGATTGTTGTGATGAATACCCCCGGCGGCAATACTATCACCACAGCAGAGCATACCATTGCGCATTTGGTTTCACTCGCAAGGCTGATACCACAGGCTACGATGTCGATGAAGGCCGGGAAGTGGGAGAAAAAGAAGTTCATGGGAGTAGAACTATACAACAAGACACTCGGCATCCTGGGCATAGGCAATATAGGCACTCAGGTTGCCAAGAGGATGCAGGCCTTTGCCATGAATGTCATAGCATTTGATCCCTTTTTAAGTGAAGATAAAGCAAAGATTATAGGAGTTGAAAAGGTTGATCTTCAGGAATTATTCAAACGCTCTGATTTCATTACTATCCATACACCTTTAACTACGGAAACAAAAAATCTCATCAATAAAAAGACCATTAAGATAATGAAGCCCGGCGTCAGGATAATCAATTGCGCAAGGGGCGGGATTATCAATGAAAAAGACCTTTATGATGCTATTGTTGAAGGTAAGGTTGCCGGCGCTGCACTTGATGTATTTGAAAAAGAACCTCCTGAGAACAATCCACTCCTTACACTTGACAATGTTATTGCTACCCCTCATCTTGGCGCATCGACGAAAGAAGCACAGGAAAATGTTGCAGTTGCAGTTGCAGAACAGATCGTAGATTATCTCATCCACGGCACAATAAGAAATGCTGTTAATTTCCCGTCTATCCCGTCAGACCAGGTGTCAAGGCTTCAGCCTTATATAAACCTTGCTGAGAAAATCGGGGGATTTGCTGCACAGATGTTCGAAGGCGGTGTAACCGGGATTACTATTGAATATCAGGGAGATGCATCTAGGATCAATACAGCCCCGGTTACTATTGCAGCTATTAAGGGATTTCTTTCCCCTATGCTGGAAGAGACAGTGAACTTTGTGAATGCGCCGGTTATTGCCAAGGAACGGGGCATAGAGGTCAAAGAAATCAAGAGCTCAGACGAAGGTGATTATCAAAGTATGGTTGCACTCAGGGTTAAGGCAAAGGATAAAGAGAGCTATTTTGCAGGCACCCTGTTCAGTAAAAAAGACCCCCGTATTGTGAACATTGACAACTTCAAGGTTGAGATTATGCTTGAGGGGGAGCTGCTTTTCATGTATAACAATGATAAGCCCGGTGTTATAGGAAACATCGGCACACTCCTTGGCAAAAAAAGGATCAATATTGCAAGAATGCATTTTGGAAGGGAAACTCAGGGAGGTAAGGCAATCTCTGTTGTCAGCATTGATACACACGCTTCACCACAGATTATCGAAGAGATTAAGAAACTCCCGAATATCCTCTTAGTTAAACAAATAAGTCTCTAAGTCGAGGTAATAAACATGCCAAGTATGGTTGTAGTAGGTTTACAGTGGGGAGACGAAGGCAAGGGAAAGATTGTCGATTATCTTTCTGAAAAGGCGGATGTTGTTGCGCGATATCAGGGAGGCCATAATGCAGGCCATACTGTTGTCATCAATAACGAAAAGTTCATACTTCATCTCATTCCTTCAGGGATACTCTATAAAGACAAGTTGTGTCTTATAGGAAATGGCGTTGTTGTTGACCCGGCAGCGCTCATTAAGGAAATAAACGGGCTCAGGGACAGAGGGATTGAGGCAGGCAAGAACCTTTTTCTGAGTAAAAATGCCCATCTCATAATGCCATATCACGTTGTCATAGATAAAGAAAATGAGAGGCTCAGGGGTTCAAAAAGTATAGGCACAACAGGCCGCGGCATAGGGCCTGCCTATTGTGACAAGATAGGAAGAGGAGGAATACGGGTAGCAGACCTTCTCCAGCCTGCTGTATTTAAGGAAAAATTAAAGGCAAATCTCGTTCATATGAATTTCATGTTCGAGAATTTCTATAAAACTTCTCCCCTTAATGCTGACAGTATTTTTAAGGAATATATGGAACATGCAGAGAAACTTTCTCCCTATATTGCTGATACGGATATTCTTATAAACGACATGATATCCAAACAGAAGAACATATTATGTGAAGGTGCACAGGGCACTCTCCTGGATATTGACCATGGGACATATCCGTATGTAACTTCTTCGAATGCTATTGCAGGAGGAGCCTGCACCGGTCTCGGTATCGGGCCGACAAAGATATCAAAGGTTCTCGGCGTAGTAAAGGCTTACACAACAAGGGTTGGCAGCGGGCCTTTCCCTACTGAAATAAAGGATTCCCTTGGAGATACGATCAGGGAAAAAGGCGGAGAATATGGCGCAACAACCGGCAGACCAAGGAGATGCGGCTGGCTGGACATGGTCATACTGCGGCACTCTGCAAGGATCAATGGCCTCACAGGAATTGCTATAACAAAACTTGACATCCTCGATGGTATGAAAAGCCTGAAGATTTGTACTTCCTACAGGCATAATGGAAAGATATATACTGAGTTTCCAAAGGAAATGAACTTCTTTGATGAATGTGAACCTGTCTATGAAGAAGTAGGCGGTTGGGATACAAGCACACTCGGCACAACAGAATTCAAAAAGCTTCCCAGGGCTGCAAAAGCATATGTACGAGAGATCGAAAAATTGATGGGAGTGAAAGTGCACATAATCTCAACAGGCCAAAGGAGAGATGAACTCATTCTTCTGAAAAACCAATTCTGATGCAGAGACAACGAGGTTACCAACGCTTTCCAAGGTATATGAAAAGGCTTGAGGTTACCTTCAGTTCAGGCAACCTGAGTAATAAGGGTATATTGAGCAATATTTCTGAAAATGGAATTTTTATAAGGACTAATCGCGGGTTTGCTCCCGGCACAACCGTTGATATTGAAGTGATGATGCCGGATGAAAGCATCTCTCATCTTAAAGGTATTGTAAAAAGAACTATCAAGACACCTCTGACTGCAGTGAAAAATGGTATGGGGGTAGAACTCACTCAAAAAGATGAGCCTTTCCTGAGTTTTGTCAGATCATATGGAGAAGGACAGGAAACAGAACCTGCGCCGGAAAAAGAAAAAAGCGCTCCTCCGGAATTTCAGATCATTATATGTTCAGCCTGCGGTGTAAAAAACAAGGTTTTGACAAATAAGCTCTCCCTCGGACCCAAATGCGGCAAATGCGGAAAATCTTTATTCGTCATAATGCCCTGATTGCAAGACTCCTGAACATCCTTTACCCCTCACTATGCCCGATGTGTGGTACTTCATCTGATGTATTCAATCTCTCACCCATCTGCAGCTCGTGCTGGTCTGAGATAAGAAGATACAGGGGCCCTTCCTGCAAGGTATGTGCACTGCCTGTTGTGTCTGAATATTCGAAGGTCTGCGGGCAATGCCTTAAAAAGACGCCTCCTTTCTCTAAAGTTATTACATATGGTCTTTATGAAGATATATTACTCGCAGAAGCGATCAACCAGCTTAAATTTCATGGCATCAAAAGAATCTCAAAAACACTTGGCAGGTTATTGCTCAGTCTTGATCTGCCGGAGACTGACGGTATCGTGCCAGTTCCGGTAACCATAAAAAGACTCAGGGAAAGAGGGTTTAATCAATCCCTTCTTGTTGCAAGGGTCATAGCAAAAGAATCGAGAGTTCCCCTGTTAATGGATACCCTTCTGAAGAAAAAAGAAACACCTCCCCAGATAGGGCTGTCTGCAAAGGAGAGGCTGTTAAACCTGAAGAATGCATTTGAGGTAAAAGGGAATATAAAAGGTCTGAGACTCTTACTTGTTGATGATGTAATGACAACCGGTGCAACAGTGACAGAATGTTCAAAAGTTCTTATGAAAGCCGGTGCAGAAGAGGTTATTGTGCTCACCCTTGCACGGGCAGGGATGATCTGAAAAATGCAGTGGTATGAAATAATTGTTATCTTGCCTCTGAGGCTCCTGGAATCTGCCTATAATTTTCTATGGTTGTATGTTAATGGAATTGCGGTTGAGAAGAAAGAAAAAGACTTTTTGCTCAGAGCGTATATCTTCTCTTCTTATCCGCATGATCTTCTGAAAAGACTGAATAATTTCCTGAAAATACAGGCAAAAACCATACCCCCCTTCTTATACAAATCGCTTCATCTTTGGTACGGCGCCTGCCTGCAGGAGGATGGATAATTTTAGGTGGGATGGCTGTCCCGCATGACGATGTGGTTATTACCACTTTCATGCAATACGGTCTGAAGGTATACAAACGCTATCGCGATGATGAATGGGGAGTTGCTGTTTTGCAGAGGGTTTAGTTTTAATGATGTGATATAATCTTTCTGATGCCTGAAATCGATTCATTCAGGGAAAAGCTCCAGACCTTAATTGAAAAGTTCGAAAAGGACAAATCCCACTATCTCTCAAAAGGCTATCCTGAAGCGCAGGCAAGAATCGATTTCATCAATCCATTTTTCAAAGCGCTTGGCTGGGATATCGAAAACAAGGCTCAAAAACCGCCTCATGAACGGGATGTTCTTGTAGAGCTTTCACCAGAGATAACCAGAAGACCTGATTACAATTTCCGCATTCATGGCGCCACAAAGTTTTTCATTGAGGCAAAGGCCCCGTCTGTTGCCCTCGACGATGTAAACCATATCCTCCAGGCCAAGAGTTACGCATGGTCTACAAAAGAGGTCTATTTTGTAATCCTCACAGACTTTGAGGAATTCAAACTCTTTGACGCATCATTAAAACCGAATCCACGTTTCCCGAATGAAGGTTTGATCTTTGATTTCAAGTATTCAGATTATCTTGCCAATATTGAAAAGCTCTGGGAACTATCCAGAGAAAGAGTTGAACAGGGTTCATTGGAAGCCCTTTTGCCCAGAGATACAAAGAGCAAGAGATTACGCATCCCTCCGGATAAGTCGTTCCTTGAAGATCTGACCATCTGGCGGACAGAGCTTGCGAAGGATATCCACAAGCGCAATCCGGATTTTGATATAAAGCTCCTGAATGATGTTGTCCAGAAGCTCCTCGACAGGATTATCTTTATCCGCATCGCCGAGGACAGAAAGATCAGACCGGATAGGGAACTATGGGAGATTGTTGCTCAATGGAAAGAAGAAGGCAAACGGAAATCCATAATAATGCACTTGATTGATCTTTTTCATGAAGTCAACGATGACTTAAACGGAGATATTTTCAAACCACATGCCTGTGAGAATGCATCTGTGGATTCAAACCTCTTAGCTGATATTATCGAAAACCTCTATTTCCCGAAAAGCAGATACCGCTTTGATGCAATAGGAGTTGAACTCCTGGGAAGCATCTATGAACGTTATTTGGGGAGCACGATACGGGTAACTCCTCAGCGGGTTAAGGTCGAAGAGAAACCTGAGGTCAGGAAAGCAGGGGGCGTTTATTATACGCCGAAATACATTGTTGATTATATCGTCAAAAACACGGTCGGCAAGCTCATCGAAGGCAAGACGCCGAGACAGATCGAAAGGATAAAGGTACTTGACCCTGCATGCGGAAGCGGTTCGTTCCTGCTCGGAGCGTATCAATGCCTGATCGATTATCACCTCGAATATTATCGCAACCATCCGAAAGAGGCACAGACGCAGTTTTTTGACTTTTATTATAAAGTCAGCCCCGAAGATTTAGCGCTGCCTTTACGCACAAAGGCTGCGATATTAAGGAACAATATCTTCGGGGTGGACATTGACCCGCAGGCTGTCGAGATAACCATGATGAGCCTTTATCTGAAGGCGTTGGAGGGCGAGAGAGGCTTATTGCCGAGAAAGCAGCACCTCCTTCCGCCTCTGAGCAATAACATCAAATGCGGCAACAGCCTTATCGGTTACGACATATTTGACGATCTTTTATTACCCCACTTTACTAAAGGGGGGTTAGGGGGGATTACCGACGAAACCAAAAGCCGCATCAACCCCTTTGACTGGAATTCAAAATCAACTGGATTCGGAGACATAATAGAAAATGGAGGTTTCGATGTGGTCATCGGCAACCCGCCGTATGTAAGGCAGGAGATGCTCGGAGAATTCAAAGACTATTTTCAGAAGCATTATGCGGTCTATCACGGCGTTGCCGATCTGTATACTTATTTTATTGAGAAAGCGGTTTCTCTTCTTAAAAAAGGCGGCCTTTTCAGTTACATTGTGGCGAATAAGTGGATGCGCGCCAATTACGGTGAACCTCTCCGCCGGTGGATGAAGACCCAGCATATCGAAGAAATTGTTGACTTCGGCGATCTGCCGGTCTTCGAGACCGCGACAACATATCCTTGTATTGTCCGAATCAGAAAAGAGGCCCGGACCATCCCCCCTTTGGCAAAGGGGGGCAAGGGGGGATTTTCCTTCCCGGTCACAAAGGTCTCAACTTTGAATTTTCAGAACCTCCATGATTACGTGAAAGAACATTCTTTCCCTGTCGTGCGGGCTTCGCTCGATGATAAAGGATGGTCGCTGGTTGATGAAAAAGCACAGGCGTTGCTCAATAAGATAAAGATAACTGGGAAACCTTTAGGAGAGTATGTAGAGGGTAAAATTTACAGAGGGATACTGACCGGCCTTAATGAAGCCTTTGTAATTGACGGGGAAATAAGAGATAAGCTTATAAAAGAAGATGTGAAGAATGCAGAGCTTATCAAGCCGTTTCTGGTAGGCAAGGATATTAAGCGTTTTAAACCACCTCCAAAGGGCAGATATCTGATTCTCATACCGAAGGGCTGGACGCGTGAACAAATCCGTCATTCCCGCGAAGGCGGGAATCCAGGAAACACTGGATTCCGGGTCAAGCCCGGAATGACTGAAACAGGTGCGTGGAGATGGTTTAGCGAGTCATATTCGGCAATCGCGGCACATTTGGAACCATTTACAGAAAAAGGAAAGAAGCGATACGATAAAGGCGAATACTGGTGGGAACTCCGTGCTTGTGACTACTACGGTGAGTTTGAGAAGCCGAAGATAATAGTACCTGCAATAATTCAAAAAGCATCCTACGCTTATGATACGAATGGATTCTATTCTAATGACAAAACAACTATAATCGCTACTGATGATCTTTATCTGCTTGGACTACTCAATTCAAAAGTTTCAGACTTTGTGATGCACTCAATCTCATCAACGAAACAGGGTGGCTACTTTGAGTATAAGCCAATGTATCTTCAACAACTCCCCATTCACACCATCGACTTCAACAACCCGTCAGAAAAAGCCATCCACGATCGATTGGTGAATCTCGTTGATAAAATGCTCGACCTTCACAAAAAGAAAACTGCCATGCCTCCCTCAGCAGAGCGTGAAAAAATCGAGCGGGAAATTACGATAACTGATGAAAAGATAGATGAGATTGTTTATGGGCTGTATGGGGTGACAGAGGAAGAGAAAAGGATGATTGAAAATGAGCAGTAATAGCAATTTTGACTATGTAATTAAACACTTCAATAACTTCCGGGAAACCTCCCTCAAGAAAATCGCTCGCTGGGCTTATAGAAGAAGGATACCTTCTAACATAAGAAGGGCTGTACTTTCTTTGTGGAATAACCGGTGCGCGATTTGCGGATTAAAGGATGGTGACACATATCGAAACGGTAGTTCAATTGTTTTGGAGATAGCTCATATCGAGCCTGCTGAGGAGGGCGGCGAAATAGCGCCTGTCAATCTTATCCCTCTTTGCAAGCGAGCCTATCGGAGTCTCTTGGAAGAAGCACATGAGAAAAGAAAGACGATAGAGGACATAGGTTGCCACCACTTATATGACAACGAAGGAACTTGGTCCCGTCAACAAATCCGTGAATTGGATTATTGCAGCAACCACCAAACCGGCGTGAGCAGGCCAAAGGCAATTAAACGGCTCCTACCGTTAACCCTATCACTCAAGGAACGGGTCGAGCATAAACTCTCTTGGCCCAACAAAGGCAAAAATCCATTGCCTGAAATCAAGTCAAAGCTGCAAGCTGGAAATCTTAAGTGGAGCGAAAGACTCGATCTTCTGATTTGTGGCCTTCGGCTTGCACGGAGGCCATTTCCTCAAAACTTCCTCTGCAATTTACCCGACGAAGTGAATTTTTTTAGCACAGCGCTTTCTAAACTTGAGATGAAAATACAGAGAATAGATGAGAAGGAACGTATTTGGTATGAGAAAGCGATGGTTCATTTTGAGTTTACGGAGTTCGATAAAGCCTTAAAACTACTTCGAATGCGTAAGAATGCTCCTAATAAAAAATCGGCTTCGCTTATTAATAAGGCACATGCCTGTGTTTGTGAATTCGAGATTGAGCGGACGAAAAATACACTAAGAAGCAACCGCATCCGTAAAATTATCCACAGCTTGGATGAGATAATTCCAGATTTGGATAAACTTGCTAAACGTAAAACGTCCTGGGGGGCTTGGAAGACGTGGCCTGTAACCGCGCGGCTTCACGTTGCACGTATGAAGGCATATTTAGATGACGCAACTGCATGGAAAGATATTAAGGATGCTGTGGAGATACGAGATCAGCAAATAAACTCCGATGTATGGAAGTATTCTTTGGACGAACACTCCCAAGAGTTCAAAAATGTCGAGTCAAGGTCTGGATGGTCTCGTTATACACAAGTGCTTCTCCTTCATGCTAAAGGGGAAAGTCTTCGTGCCTGTGCAAAGGTGTCTGCATCGCTTGCATGCTATCAGAAGGCAACCGAATTTCTTGCTCTTGCTGCTCGGCGGATAATCCAAGATCGGTATAAAAACTTCGAATATTTAGATAATGTTTTAGAAGGTCTGCAAAAAATACCAAATGGGGTGACTCAGACACTCGATGAGGCTCGAAATCAGATAGCTGTAGCCCGATACTTTTTATTCGACCTGCGCCGCTGCCAGAGAAATAGAGCTTATTAAGGGGACAGGCTACATTTCGCAAAAAGAGAAAAATATTTCTGTGTCTTTACGGGGGAGTAAGTTTTCAACTTGCTCCATTTATCTTGATCTGCAGATAATGAAAAAGTATGGGTTCAGCAAAATACTTAGGTGCAATTTATGGGGTCAGACACCAAAATTGACTTTTGTACGGGTCCCCTAAAAAAGTATGGTGAGTATACCGAAAAGGCCGCCCGTTCGGAAACGGACTTCTTGCGCCAACTTAATAATCGAATAACGAGTGAGGGAATACGTTATGGCAAGAAGAAATAAAAGCAGTCTTATCGAAGATCTGATGAAAGCGCCATGGTGGATAAGCGCCATTTTAGCGGTTATCTCATATCTCGGTTTGAAGTGGTACCTTCCATGTTACAGGACAGCGCTGGCTTTGTTAATCAGGGTTTGGCTAAGGCGGCCCCATCATTTGCTCCGCTTGTTTCGCTGGTTTTCGTTTTTACGGGGATAATTTCGGTAATTCTCAGCGTGATTAAGAGAAAGAAAAAAGATGAAAATGTTGGTCGCAAAAGAGAACTGTTTGAGCGTCAAAAAAACCTTCCGGATATTAGCGCGTTGAAGTGGCGAGAGTTTGAGGAAGTTATCGGAGAGGCATATAAAAGGCAGGGCTATCAAGTGGAAGAAAGAGGCGGGAATGAACCTGACGGAGGCATTGATCTCATTTTGAGAAAGAGGGATGAAACGGTTTTAGTGCAATGTAAACATTGGGAGACAGAACAGGTAGGCGTAAAGATAGTAAGAGAGCTTTATGGAGTCGTGGCTGCAGAAGGGGCAACGAAAGGCATCGTTGTCACAACGGGGTATTTTACGCGTGATGCGGAAATATTTGCTCATGGAAAACCCTTGTTGCTCATACGCGGGAATGAGCTATCAAGGCTAATTGAAGAAGGGCAAAAAGCCCTGATATCAAAATCTGCAAAAACTTCCAATCGCCGTCCATAAGGTCAATTTGCAGGGTCAGACACAAATCTTGCTATGGGATAACGGAGGAGGAGAGAAGGATTATTGATGGCAGCTAAAGCATTGAGCTTTTTCTGCTATAATCAATCAAAGGAGGCAACTATATGAAGTCAAAAGGAGCAACAGCAGAAATCTTTCTAACAGCATTTAAGACGTTGCCCAAAAAAGAACAGGATATCTTTCTTTCGAAGATATTGAAAGATAAAAAACTCAGGGAAGACTTGATTGATATAGCAATTGCAGAGAGCAGGGCAAAGGATAAAAGCCGGCCTTTCAGGGATTTTTTAAAAGCACATGAAAACTGATGGGCTACTCCATTGAGATAATCTCAAAGGCTGAAAGAGAATTCCTGAAGCTTCCCGAATCGATTCAAAGACAAATCCGCAAACAGATACTTTCCCTTGAAAATAACCCAAGGCCTTTCGGTTCCACTAAGTTAAAAGATTCTGAATTTCACAGGATAAGAAGTGGAGATTATAGAGTTATATACAGTATCGATGACGAGAACAAGGCGGTGAAGATATTATCTATTGCTCATAGAAAAGAGGTCTATCGATAATATGTACATATTAAACTTGTCTCCCTCGTTGACCGAATGCTTGAACTGCACAAAAAGAAAACCACCCTGCCTCCCTCAGCAGAACGCGAAAAGATCGAACGTGAGATAGCGATTACGGATGAGAAGATCGATGAGATTGTATATGGACTTTATGGGATAACGGAGGAGGAGAAAGGATAATTGAGGGGTAACAGGAATATATTCTATATAAATCTATTGGTTTACAGAATATATGATTACTTTCGGTAAGACCAAGTATTTATATAAAGCATTAAGGTAGTATAAAATCTTAAGGAGAGATATGAAAGGTAAAGAAGAAATATTAAAGATCATCAGAGAGGTCAGGGAAGACCTGAGAGGACGATATAAAGTGACGGAAATCGGGGTCTTTGGCTCTGTCATGAGAGCAGAAGAAAAAGAAACAAGTGATATAGATGTCCTCGTGGAATTCGAAGACGGCGCAGACCTCTTTGACCTTGTCGGGCTTGGTCTCTTTCTGGAAGAAAAGCTGAATCAAAAAATTGATGTAGTGCCGAAACGAGCTTTGAGAAAAGAGCTTAAAGAAGCAATATTAAAAGAGGTAGCTTATTTATGAGAGATTATACTCTCTACCTGAAGGACATTCTGGAAGCTATGAGCGATATAGAACTTTTCGTTGAGGGCATGAGCTTTGAAATTTTCCATAATGATAATAAAACGACCAGTGCTGTTGTACGGAAGTTTGAGATTATGGGCGAAGCAACAAAGCAAATACCTGATGAGATAAAGCACAAATATTCTGATGTCCCTTGGAAGGAAATGGCAGGAATGAGGGATCGATTAATCCATTTCTATTTTGGCGTTGATTATGATCTTGTCTGGTCAACCATAAAGAACAGGCTTCCACAGGTAAAATTAATAATTAAAAAGATCATAGATGATGCATCCAAGACCTGATAGATATGGCGGGTACAGAAAAAAGAACATGAATTGGTTGTAAACGATTCGATTTGCAGAACCCTTGGTTATTCTGAATAGAATCTGATAAAATAACCGGACATCTTTTTTACAAAGGCATAAATTATGATTGATTTGCATACACATACTTTTTTCAGTGACGGGGAGCTTGTGCCTTCTGAGTTGATAAGGAGGGCTGAGGCGTTTGGCTACAAGGCCATTGCTATCACAGACCATGTTGACGCATCAAATATTGATCTTGTGATTCCGAGAATTGTAAATGCGATTAAGAAAATCAGGGGTTTTATTGCCATTGAGGCTATACCCGGCGCTGAGATTACCCATGCACCGCCACAGACTATCCATGATCTTGTGAAAGAGGCACGAAGCCTCGGCGCAAAAATAGTGGTTGTTCATGGAGAGACATTGGTAGAGCCGGTTGCACCAGGCACGAACAGGGCAGCGATTGAGGCTAATGCAGATATTCTCGCCCATCCCGGGATCATTTCCGAGGAGGACCTTCTCCTGGCAAAGGAAAAGGGTGTCACACTTGAGATCACTGCCCGGAAAGGACATTCCCTGTCAAATGGTTATGTAGCTAAAGAAGCAATGAGATTTGGTGTGCCCCTGTGTATTAACACAGATGCCCACAGCCCATCGGATTTAATAACAAGGGAGTTTGCAGTAAAAATACTCCTTGCCGCTGGTATTGAAGAAAACCGTATTGAATCTGTGTTCGAAAATTCAAAGGCTATAGTAGAAAAAACGCGCAGGAGGGATTAATGCCAAAAGCAATTAAGAAAAAAATACCAAAGAAGGTTACTGATACAGAGGAAAAAGTAAAGGAAAGACTGAGCAGTTTTAGAGATACACTCATAGAAAGACAACAGACAGCTATAAAGTATGGAATCGGCGTTCTGATATTACTTATAGCTGTTGTTGGTTTTTTTGTTTATTCCCACACCTTACAGAAAAAGGCAAAGGGTCTCGAATACGAAGCGTACAAGACTTACCACTCGAAAACCCAAATGCAAGGTACAATTAAGGAAAAACAGAATAAAAAAGCCCTCGACCTCTTCAGGCAAGCCTACAATACAAAGAAATCACCCATATCGCTTTTTTATATTGCCGCTATTCAGTATGAACTTGGTCAATATGATGATTCACTCAAAACACTAAAGGATTTCGTACAGAAGTATTCAGGCGACGAACGGTTTATTCCCCTTGCATACCATAAAATGGCTACGATCTACATACAAAAGGGAGACATCAATGAGGCAAAGAAGTCTCTCGATCTGCTTTATAACCTGAAGACTGATATATACAAAGATTTTGCCCTGATAGAATACGGCAGGCTTCTTGAAAAAGAAGGCAAAATGGATGAAGCAAAGAAAAAGTATGAAGAGCTTGCTGCGAAATTTCCCAATTCACCATTTATAGATGAAATAAAACCTAAAATACCAAAGAAAAAAGAAGGCTAAATCTTTTTAAGCGGGGCCTTTTGTGATTTGCTGTTTTCTTTGAAAGAAACTTTTCTTACCTGTTTGCCGGAAGCAGCTCTTTTCGTTTTCTTCTTTTGTTTATAGGCTGCTTTTTTGGCAGTTGCCTTGTCTTCCCTGTCTAACGTGTATTTCTCTTTTGGAGGGAGGTAGATTTTTGTTCCTGCCTTAATAGGTATAATTTTTTCCATGTCATTCAGGTCAAGGATAACCTGCACCGGGACGCCGGTCTTCTTTGAAATTGTATTAAAGGTATCCCCCTTCCTGGCTGTATAAATATCTACAGTAAATCTCTTTTCTTCAGCTATGTTGGAAAAACGTTCGAGAAATACAGCTTTCTTACCTTCAGGGATTCTCAGGGCATATTCAGATACATCAGGAGGGGTACACCATCTTCTCAGTTCAGGGTTTAATTCCTTAATTACTTCTGCAGATGTTTCTGAACACTCAGCAATAACTTCTATGTCGACCGGGGATTTTAATGTAACTATGTCATAGTTCATCGGCTTATGAAGCTCGAGGTCTTCGAATCCGAAATTCTCCGGGCTGTTTGCGATCATGCTCGCAGCTATGAATTTGGGGACATAGTCTTTTGTTTCCTTTCTTATATGATTTGTGGTTAAGAGTGACCAGTAATCATCAGTCTTTGACTTGTTCAGCGCTCTCATGATCTTGCCCTCTCCTGCATTATATGCAGCCATTGCCAGATTCCATGAGCCGAACATCTCATAAAGGTCCGTCAGATAATTCGCTGCTGCCACAGTAGATTTAACAGGATCTCTCCTCTCATCCTTCCACCAGTTTATCTCAAGACCATATCTCTTGGCAGTAGAAGCAATAAACTGCCAGTATCCGGCTGCACGCGCCGGAGAGTATGCATTTGCACTAAAACCGCTCTCAATCAGTGGAATAAATACTATTTCTTCAGGGACATTCTTTTCTTTCAGTATCTCTTTCATTAACTCAAGATATTTCCCTGACCTGATGAGCCAAACAGAGAATCTCTCCTTTATTTTTTCAGTAAATAAAGTGACATGTCTCTTGACAGCCCCTACAGCGAGTTCATTATAACTATAATCTTCAACGATCCTTGGACTGTTCTTTAGCTGTATTTCTGTGAGAGTTGATAGTACCGGCTGGTCGATATTTTTTATATCCTGATTTGTATCCTGCTCGTTTTCAACCGCATGCAGAGGGGATACTGAGACTAAGATAATAAAAAGAAGAAGAAATAGCCTGAAATTACTCATACAGTCAATTTTTAGCTTAAAACAGGCTATTTTGTCAAGATAAAAGTATATATTTATCATATAAATTTTTAAGGAAAAAATGAAATGAATGGTGGGCAGTCGCAGAATCGAACTGCGGACACGAGGCTTTTCAGGCCTCTGCTCTACCGACTGAGCTAACTGCCCACAACTGTTAACTTTACACTTTTGTGTTTTCAAGTGTCAAGTTTGAGAATGCTCGAGTCCATATAATGCTGATCTTTTTTCTTGTATTTCGCAGTTTATCGATAATATTGACTAAATATTAGCATTTGCTTTAATATTAATCCTGTTTTAAGGCTAACGATTCAGTTTAAAGTACGTGCAAAGATTGTTTATCTATCAATTAGTGTAGATAATTTAAAGCTTGAATGACATTAGCTCTATATGATTTTTAGTATTTTATGTTGTAATCAACTGCTAAATTATTTATGAAATTATTTCGGAGGAAAAATGAAGAAATATACTAATTTGTGGAGATGGAGGACTTTTGTTCTTGTTCTGTTGATAATTTTAGCATCTGAATTACCTGCCTGGGCTCTTGACATTGATGGAGATGGAGTTGCAGATGAATTTGATAACTGCCCAACCGTATCAAATTCCAACCAAATTGACACAAATAGTGACGGAATCGGCGATGCATGTACAGTTTATCACTGTGTAACCAGTGGCGACGAGCTTCAGCAGACATTAAGGATTGCAGAGAAAAACGATAGGTACGATTACATTATGATTGAACAAGGCAGCTATACTGCAACAACAGATAATAATACAATTTTTATTTATAAATCTGCAGAGATATATGGCATATCTCTGATGGGGGGATATAAAGACAGTTGCAGCGTCAGAAATTTAAATCCTATTAATACCGTCCTTTTTGACGGAACAATGTCTTTTTTTGTTTTAGGCATAGTTAATGATAATGTGAATGTTTCTCCTGCAAGTAGAATTGCTGTAGAGGGTTTAACGATTAAATCCGGCTACAGAGGGGTAAGTATATATTCCTATATGGGGGAAATCAATTTTTCTCAAAATATCGTTTCTGATAACAAGGCATCATCACATGGATGCTGCGGTGGCTATATAGGGACATGGGGAAAGATTATCGTAGGTGAAAATATAATAACACGAAATCAATCTTACGGTAGTGGTGGCGGATTATGTCTCAATAACTGCGCAGGCGGCTCAAATTGTCTTGAAGAACAAATTCAAGGAGAGGGTATTTTTTTATATGGGAATGTCATAACCGATAACTCAATTTATAATACATTAGCTCCGGGGTATTATTCGGGCGATACTTATGGTGGAGGTGTATCCCTCGGAACTTCAGGTAATGCAGTGCTCATAAACAATGTTATAGCAGGCAACTCCAACAGGACATACAATATTGCGAGAGGAGGAGGAGGATACGCAGAGGCCGGCAACCTGATCTTAATCAACAATACGATAACCGACAATTACTCGAAGACTTCAGGCGGCGGTATATTCTACGAAATTGCAGCTGATGGCGTTGCAGACTTTTATAACAACACTATCTGGGGCAATACGGCAACTGAAGGGGGTGATATACGCGACTATTCGTATATTACAGCGATAGCCAATATATTTAACAATGACTTTGATCCCGCGAAAGCATATATCACGTCATTCAGCAATAAAGGAAACAACGTCAATGTAAATCCGATGTTTATAAACTCAGGCGCCCGGGACTATCACCTTACCTTAGCCTCTCCACTAATAAACATAGGCAACAACTCAGCCCCTTCTTTGCCTTCAGAAGACTTTGAAGGGGACCCAAGAATTACAAAGAACATTACGGACATAGGAGCTGATGAATACAATCCTGTTACAGTATCATTTAGCGCAAATCCTGTTAAGGGTTTGCTGCCGCTCACTGTCAATTTCACAGATCAGTCAAGCTCGGTTCAGGGATCTATTACGGCATGGGCATGGGATTTCAATAACGATGGAGTAACGGATTCTACCGTTAAGAACCCCTCATATACTTATGGAGATGTCGGTCTTTATACAGTCAGTTTGACTGTAACTGATTCAAGCGGCTACACGAACACCAGAACAAAAGAATATTATATTGAGGCCGGAGACACTATAGACAGCGATCACGACGGCATTTTTGATGTTTTAGATAATTGCAGGGAAACCTATAATCCCTTGCAGACTGACCTGGATAAGGATGGAACAGGGGATGCCTGCGATCATAATGTGGACTTGCTTGCATATGCAGGATACACTACCGGATTAAAATCTGCTACTACAAAAGAATCGTCCGCATCGGATGTGACTGCGACTATGAAAGATGGAAAACTTGATATGGGTATACAGGTTGCATTAAGCAGTGGTAAATATAACATCCTCAGTTTCCGGTCAAATACCGAAGCCTCAGGACTTTCTAAAGTTGTTTTAAATCTGTACGTTAAAAGTCTTTATAAGGGACTGCCGATAAAAACGAGAATATATGCATATAGCGCAGACGGAACATCCGTACAGTCAACGAAGTATCTGGACTTTACACTCTACGCTGGATGGAACAGCCTCAATCTTACTCCCCTTTTACACCTTATGGATAGATATGGATTTATGAAGTTCAGGGTTACATCTATAAAAAACTGGTTTGAAATCTCCGAGGCGTATTTTACAGAGATGGTAGACGATCAGGAAATCGCGGTATCCCCTTCACAATTGAATTTCGAGAGCATCGCTGTGGGTACATCGAAAATGCTGAATCTGACCGTATCAAACGCCGGGAGCGGCAATCTTAAAATTTTAAACGCATCTTCTTTTAGCAAATCACTTACAAATGTAGAACAGAAAAGGGTTTAGGGGTGATTTAACATTTCTAATGTAGCCAGTAAATACAGCTATATAGCTTGACATGGTATGATGTAAACTG
>JBAQLU010000117.1:0-6141 GCA_049302065.1 Thermodesulfovibrionales bacterium | reverse complement strand
CAGTTTACATCATACCATGTCAAGCTATATAGCTGTATTTACTGGCTACATTAGAAATGTTAAATCACCCCTAAACCCTTTTCTGTTCTACATTTGTAAGTGATTTGCTAAAAGAAGATGCGTTTAATTCAAATGGTGAAAAGTTGTTGATCGTGGCGCTCAACCCGGCTTGATTCAAGACAGGTTCAAATCCTATACTGCCTGATAAAACTATGCGCACTTTACCTTGATATACAAGGCTGTTCTTGCGTAACCAAGACATAAATTCATCGGCTACGGCTCTTCTCTCAGGAGTTATTAGGAAATTTTCTCCCTTAAGCATCCGGTTGACCATTAACGGTACCTCATCCATCAGAAGAAGAACGGGCTTGTCGGAGGAGGCAATAATTCCTAAAAGTTGATTGCCCTTTTCCGCCCAATTACCGGAACTTAGACCTGCCCGGAGCGTGATTGATAGTTCGTTGACATCTACCTTATCGACAACCTCCATTAATCTATTAAGTACATTCACAAAAACTTCCTTTGTTTTTGTCCAGAGTGGTTTATAAGGTCTCAAAGCAATACTTAACTCAACAATTGCATCGGCGGGATTATCAGCTTTTTGAAGATCAATAAAGAGGCAAAGGTAGCGCTTGCTCAAAAGGCGTGCAGCTTCACGCATAAGGCTTGTTTTGCCCATGCGCCGTTGAGCTGTAAGTAAGATATTTGCACCCTCTTCAATTTTCTCGATAAAAAGTTCCAAATCGGTTTCGCGATCCCAAAATCGATCCCCTGTTACCCAATTACCATATGATTGTTTGAGCTTCTTACTCATAATGACCTCCATAACAACAAATTTGTTGCCAACGTTATTGTTGTTATTTTATCACTAAAAACCTGCCTTGTCAATAGTCGCAAACAATTCTGTTGGCACGCTCTATAATTTGATAGAAATAATTGCGATCTTTACTTAAGTGATCGATAAATAAATACTTTTTGTATTATTGTTTCCCTATGAAGGAAAACGAGGGATCGAAGTGAAGCAAAAAATAATTAAATTATTTCTATCGGCCTCTCCCTCTGACAAGCTCATAAACCATTCACTGTGAGCCTACTTTCCGACCTCACGAAGAAAAAGAGGGATTCTACTGCATTAATCTTTTATATTTAAGTTTTGTTTTCATATGTCTCTTTCCATTATGTTATACCTAACGCGAGGCTATATAAAATGCTAGTAGTACGAGGAGAATCTAACTATTTATCAAGCTTTTCAAGCGTTTCTTTCTATGTGAACGCTCTAAGAGTGCCCTGTTTCTTATAAAACAAATTCCTGCATCTGCTGTTTTCGATGGACGGCAAGATAAAAATTACAGGTTTGTTCTGGAATCTTAGAGAAGGATAAATTGGAATAATTAAAAGAACTACTCCGAGATATATTTTCAAAATGACCGCTTAAGAAACGTGGAAGGTCTTATCCCTGCTCGTCAATGTCCTTATGGAAAAATGTTTGATTTCGGTCATGTGAAAATCACAAAGAAATGAAAGAACACATGCAAACCATTATCAAATCCGCTGATGAAAACCAACCTCCGTCTTGCCCTGAAAATCATCAGAGCAGTCAGCAGATGGCTACCAATTTTTTCTGTTCTCTCGTTGCCATTCTTCATCTCTATTCTTTATAATGTATATCCGCCATGAAAAAGAAAGTATCGATAATAGGAGCTGGAAATGTCGGCGCTACAACTGCACAGCTTGTTGTGCAGTCAGGGCTTGCTGATGTTGTCCTCTTTGATGTAGTTGAAGGAATGCCGCAGGGCAAGGCTCTGGATATGGCAGAGGCATGCCCGCTCTGGAATTCCTCATCTACCATAAAAGGGACAAACAAATATAAGGATACAGCAGGTTCTGATATTATTGTAATCACCGCCGGTCTCGCAAGAAAACCCGGTATGTCAAGGAGTGACCTCCTTCATGCGAATGCAAACATTGTCAGGGGTATCTCTACCGGGGTTGCACAGTTTTCACCACATGCTGTCATCATCGTCGTTACCAACCCTATGGATGTTATGGCACAGCTCGCATGGAAGACTACAGAGTTTTCCTGCAAACGTGTAATGGGAATGGGCGGAATCCTGGATGCTTCAAGATTAGCGGCATTCCTCTCATGGGAGCTGGAGGTATCACCTGAGGATATAGAGGCGCTTGTACTTGGCGGACATGGTGATGATATGGTGCCATTGCCAAGGTTTACAACAGTGAAAGGCATACCATTAACAGAACTCCTGCCGAAAAAGAAAATTTTGTCATTGATAGAAAGGACAAGAAACGGCGGAGCAGAAATCGTTGCATTGCTAAAAGCCGGCAGTGCGTACTATGCGCCTGCAGCATCAACGTTTCAGATGATAAAGTCCATTCTTCTTGATGAAAAAAGAATGCTGCCCTGTACTGCATTTCTGAACGGAGAATATGGAGTGAGAGATATTTATATTGGCGTACCGGTAATACTCGGCAAAGAAGGGGTTGAGAAGATTGCGGAGATAAAACTGACCAAAGAAGAAAAGGCTCAATTCAAAAAATCATGTGAGTCTGTCAGGAAATTAGTGAAACAGTTATCAATATAAAGTGAGCTGATTGATTTTGAAAAGTTTTCAGTAATCCCCCTCAGTCCCCCTTTAAGAAAGGGGGATATTCCCCCTCTTTTTTAAAGGGGGGTTAGGGGAGATTACTCAAATAGAAACTATTTTACGTTGTTTCTCATGCAACAACTTTTAACGGAGGGGATATGGAAAGGACATTATCAATTGTTAAGCCGGACGGAGTAAAGAAAAATCTGATCGGCGAACTCATAAAAAGGTTTGAACAGAAAGGCCTCAGGATTGCAGCACTTAAAATGCTCAGGATGTCAGTGGAGGATGCAAAAGGATTTTATATCGTACACAAGGAGAGACCGTTCTATGACAGTCTTACCGGTTTCATGTCAGAGGGCCCTATTGTTGTTGTAGTTGTCGAAGGAGAGAATGCGATCAGCAAGGTGAGAGAAACTATGGGAGCAACGAACCCAAAAGATGCGGCACCAGGAACAATCAGGGCAGACTTTGCTTCTGACATAGAGCACAATATCGTTCACGGCTCGGATTCGAAGGAATCGGCTTCCTATGAGATACCATATTTCTTTTCTTCCCTGGAAATTTGCTGAAAATTAACTTAAAAGACAGGGATATGCACTGGTTATTGAGATGAAGAACTCATACCCATATTGTTGAGCAGCCTGATAAATTCTCCCAATTTTATCCCGCTTTGCTCCGGCATATCAGCAAACTCTATCCCTATATCATAATGCACAAGATCCTCTTGTTCTATTAACCGGCAATAAGCAACCCTTCCCAGAAACAGGATAGACCTATCATCGGGAAGGGTCATCTCCATAGGTAATTTGCTGTCTATTTCCAGTGCATGATCGCTCTCAATGAGCATCCCCCCGATATTGAGGGTTTTTACTTTATAATTTTCCTGAAAATGCAGGACGGCCTTTTCCGGATCTTCGATGTAAATCCTGACATAAAGTCTGCCATCATCAGGTTTATTGATGTCCACCTGTCTGTCAGCATCCCGCTTATGGGCCTCGAGAAAATCTATAATTTCTTTTTCCTTTTCAGATGAACCGTCGGTAAACTTCATCCCGGCTGTATATAATGGAATAACATTTCCCTCTGAATCACTTATGCTTTCACCCAGCAAAGACCATACGATTATGCCGCTTACAGACAAAACCCTTCCCCTCCCCTCTATTCTGAGCCCATATTCACTGCCTATCCGCATCATTCTCTCTGTCTGCAGAGAAACACCCCCGATGCTTATATCATTAATCTTCACATATTTGGCAAGCACCATCTTGCCGCTAATTTCCATCACATCTACCTTGAATCTCTTATAGCGTCTGGTATTGTCCATCCTGTCCTAAGGCAATCCTTTGATTGATTAGCATTAAGAATAAGGTTAGTACAAATAAAATAAAAAATCAAACACTGCTGCAATTCGTCATTTGGAGGTTGACAGGAAAGAGGGTGAAAATGTTATTTTATAGTTTCTTATAGGCGCGTAGCTCAGTGGGAGAGCGCTTCCTTGACACGGAAGAGGTCAGGGGTTCAATACCCCTCGTGCCTACCATATTTTTCAATGACTTACCAGCCTTTACCATCTAATCTCGCTTTCATTTGTATCTGTAAGGATTATTTCTACCTTAATTATTATAAATATTGTATAATTATTATATAAATTATCTCTATTACAATCAGCTGTAAAGAGTACGATACAAATTTTATCGTTACAACTCCGGACGTGATCAATATCTGGAAAAAGTGAGCGGCAATAAAATACAACAGAAGCCTTCAAGAGATGATCTAAAGAGGAAATTAACCCCTCTGCAGTTTAAGGTCACTCAGGAAAACGGAACGGAAAAACCCTTTGACAACGAATACTGGGGCAATAAAAAAGATGGGATTTACGTGGATATCGTATCAGGAGAACCACTTTTCAGTTCAACCGACAAGTTTGACTCTGGTACAGGGTGGCCAAGCTTCACCAGACCGCTTGAACCTGCAAATATAGTTGAAAAAGAAGACAAGGGCTTTTTTATGAACAGGACTGAAATAAGAAGCAGGCAGGGTGATTCACATCTTGGACACGTATTCTCTGACGGACCAGCGCCAACGGGTCTCCGTTACTGCATGAACTCTGCTGCGCTGCGCTTTATACCAAAGGATAACCTGGAAAAAGAAGGGTATGGTCAATACAGGAAACTTTTTGAAAAATAGAGATCATTCGGCTGTTTCTGAAATCTGAATTTCTTTACTCTTTTCTTTCAGATTTTTTAGCATAATTCATATCAATACATAACCTGTCATTCTGATCTGCCAGGCCTGCTGCTGAGAGCGCTTTACTCAACCCTTATAAGCTTTTCGTCAGGGATACTTTTCAAAAGATTTTCAGAAGCTGCGTTAAGGCTTTCCCTATCCAGAGATTCCAATGTTACCATGACGGTATATTCAATTTGGTCAATCACAGGGTATGAGCCTATTTTGACATTTACATACTGTTTTACAATCTTATTTAAAACAGGCGCAACCCTGGACTCGGATTCATTGAGGTAGACCTTTTTAAGGTATATAATGGGCTCATTAAATAACTTTTCTATTGCGACAAATTTTTTTCTGAGCAGTTGCGGTATGCCCGGAAAGATAAAGATATTTCTGAATTTTATAAGAGGGAAAGAGAGTGTACCGTCGCTGACAAGCTCAGAACCATCAGGCACTTCTGCCATTTTCAGTTGTTCTGGCGACAGATGCCCCTGCTTTTTTTCGAGTATGTCTCTTAATGTAGCATCAACGACAGGATTGATATCAAATGCTTTTGATATGCCTTCTATGGTTACATCATCGTGTGTTGGTCCGATGCCTCCAGAGGTAAAAACATAATCAAACCTTTGAGAAAAGTTTCTGACTTCTTCGCCTATCTGATCAATATCATCTGGTATGATTGATATACGGCATAATCGTACTCCATGAGACCAAAGTTCCTGGGCCATAAAAAAAGAATTATAATCCTGAATTTTTCCGGAAAGGATCTCATCACCGATTATAATAATACCCGCTGTCTTTGCCATTTTTTAAATCAGACCATAACTATATTGCATTTAGTCATATTGTAGCGATTATTAAAGAGCAGGTCAAATGGACTTAGCAGGGGTTACTATTTTTTAACGACTTACAATAATTATTCTTTAAACCATTTTTTCAATCTATAATATATATATGAAAAGGATATCTTTATTGATCATCATTTTATTTATTATGAATGGCTGTGCCCATGTTGTTTCTCAAGACATGCGGGAACAGGTCGACAAGGAGTTAACCCCGGCTGCCATCTTTAAGACTAATTTGACATCAAACATAGAGTAATAATATAATAGAGGGCAGGAGGATGACATGAGAAAACCTGCCCGGATCAAGCCACACCTAAGCGCTGAGGAACTGTCGTTTTGGGTGCGCAGCGCTCCTACTCGTGAATCGTATCAAAAGAGACTCGCTGTATGGCTTACCTATATAGGCCCATTTTGTGCTCATGAGGTAGCAACTATGTTACAGGTTTCCACGCAAGCAGTTT
>JBAQLU010000116.1:0-37876 GCA_049302065.1 Thermodesulfovibrionales bacterium | reverse complement strand
AGGTGATCTGCTCACGACTGCCACATTTATATGCCATGATTGTCTCCTTTTGTTTCTATGCAGAATTCTAGCATATAAATGGGTCCCTTTCATTCCCACCTTCTGCAATAATTGCGACACAGCCTCTCGATCGGGGAATCCAGAAGAAGCCTGGATTATCCGGTCAAGCCGGATAATGACAACATTCGCATAAGATGTGGTTTTACTTATGAACTCCTTAGTAAGCTAAGAGGAGGTTATTCCTCCCCTTAGGTAAGGGGAGGATATGTGGGGTCAATTACTATTCAATAAAAAGAAAATATGGATTAAACCCTCTTCCGCCTGTACAGAACTATTACTATCAAAGGTATCAGCAGTATCGCAAGGTCCGCAATTGCCGTAGGCATATTCTGTCTTGCGCCTATGGAACAACCGCCACCCCCGCTGCTGCCACTGCTTGCAGTCTTCTTTGTCTCAGCTGAAGCCTCATTGGAATAGTCGGATTCTCCTGCTGCTGAACTAAATGCCTTTATCCTGTAAGAATATGTCGTGGCAGGGGCAAGACCTGAGTCAGTATAAGAATCCCCGGTTGCCTGGCTGATCTCCCCCCAGACTGTCTCATCTGTTTTCTTCCTTTCTATCTTGAAACCATCTGCTAAACCGGAATTATTTTCCCAGGTAAGTTTTATTTCAGATATTGTTACAGAAAATGCGAAAAGATTTGACGGTGACCTTAAAGTAGTCTTTCCGGTAATTTCTGATGAGTAGCCGTATGTCTTTATCAATTCGGTGCTCGGAGGGTTTGGAAGATAGTTGAAGGGTGTTATCCGGTATGTATACTCGCCACCTTCGGATAATCCGGTGTCCAGATATGAATCAGAATTATAAGGGAGCGTTGCAATGACTGTGTAAGAACCGCTGCCGCTCTTCCTCTCGATCCGGTAATTGTCTTCGCCAAGTGCCTTATCTGTCCATTTCACATTCATCTCGCTCGAAGATTTACCTGTGGCACTTAGTTCTTCCGGCAATAATAAAGACGCAAGGGACCTGTAGGCATTGATCCGTCCGCCTGACCATATCCAGCCATCAAGTGTCGGTTTTTTATTATCTACAAATTTCAGAACCGTTCCCCGAACCTGGGAATAATCGAAATAGTAGTAGTAGCTCAGGATCAGGCCTGCAAGACCTGAAACGTGAGGGGCAGACATTGATGTGCCGTCACAGAAAGCGAACTGGGCATAAGGTGAAGATATACAGGAAGAAGGATATTTTCCCAGGGGGATAGTGCTGAGAATATAGACACCCGGCGCTGCAACATGAACCTTATATCCGTAGTTGGAAAATGGCGCCCTCATATCATGCTGATCAGTAGCGGCAACAGAAATGACATTCGGCAAATCGTAGCTTGCCGGATATACCGGTGTAATATCATTGTTGTTGTTTTCATTCCCCGCCGCAGCGATAACAAGCATTCCTGCATTATTTGCTGTGCTGACTGCTTCATACAAGGTAAGAGGATTTGGACCCCCCGGGTCTGTGCCGAGGCTTACATTGATAATCCTTGCATAATGCTGAACAGCATAGGTGATCCCGTTTGCTATAGCATCTGTCGGACATTCCTCTTCTTTACTACACACCTTTACCGGTATCATCCTGACCTGCCACATCACACCGCTCATCCCTATACCGTTGCTGGTAAAAGCGCCCAGGATTCCTGCAACATGAGTCCCGTGGCCGACATCGTCCAGTGTGTTTTCATTTTCGTCGATAAAATTATATCCGGCAATCACATTATTGAACAGATCAGGGTGGTTATGGTCTATGCCGGAGTCAACGACTGCTACGAAAACATTATTGTAGCTCCCTATTGATATATCCCAAGCCTTTGGAGCAGAAATGTCAGCTCCGGGAGTGCCGTTAGCATACTGGCCAACATTTCTGAGCGCCCACTGCTGTTCAAAGAACGGGTCCCATGGAATGTTGTCTTTCATATGCAGGATGTAATTCGGCTCTGCATATTCTACATTCGGGTCTTTCATATATTCTATGATCGCATCCTTAACAGTTAATCCCTGCGGGAGTTTGACATGGTCAACATTGATAAGAGGGATATTTTTAACAACCCTAACTCCCATTGTCTGGTGTCTTATCTTTGCGGACGCTTTCATAACATCCGGCTTGAACTTGACAAGAAGTTCTCCTTCCTTATACTTCGCCTTATCCATACCGGAGATGATAGATTGGGCAGTGAGCTTTACAACGCTCGGAGTTGTTTTTGCTGCATTGCTTGAAGGATCTCCTGAAGTATTTGACGATATGTTTGTGGTACTTTCAGTGCCGCATGCGACAAGAAATAAACATATCAAAAGATAGAATGCTTTCTTCATGGTTGTACTCCTTTATTTATAAATCTATAGCTCATCATATCCATCTACCTCCAGAATCCTTCAAAGTTTTAGAGGGTGGGCTCACTGAACCTTCAGATAAGCCCACCCGTCTTTCATCAATATCTACCTTTGCCACATATCCTATCGTATGCCCACTCCGCTTAATATCACAGCAATCCTTGGTGTATCAGGATCAGTCGAGCTGATATACATGTAATAGGGGTAGAAGTATCCTGTACTCGTCGGATTGAATACAATAGTCAATGTGCACGAAGCAGAAGCCCCTAATGTCATGCCGGTGCATGTATCTGCAGTAACCCGGTATGGAAGCCTCGGATATGTTATAGATGTCAGCACAAGATTGGTGCCGCCTGTATTGGTAACGGTTAATGTCTGTGGAGCGGAAATCGTTCCTGTCCTGACGCTGCCGAAATTAAATGAAAGCGGTGAAACCAGTATGTTCGGCCCGGCTGCACCGGTTCCGCTGAGATTAACGGTTACCGTTGTTTCATCAGCATCATTTGATGTAATAACGATGCTTGAACTATACGAACCTGCAGCCGTCGGAGAGAACTTCACCTTAACCTGACATGAAGCAGATGGCCCAAGAGAGGCGCCGGTGCATGTATTTGATGAGATGCTGAACGGAGCTGCAGGAACCGAAACCGATGCAATCGTAAGGCTTCCTGTGCCTACGTTCATAACAGTTATCGTTGATTCAACAGAGGCCATAACAGCGACGCTTCCAAAACCCACTGTTGTCGGAGACACATCAATATCAGGTGATAATGTCCCTGTACCTGAGAGGTATATGGTTAGCACTGGTGTATCGGGATCATTTGAATTGATCACTAAGGTAGACTGTACAAATCCTGCAGCTGTTGGAGTAAACACAACGGTTATTGTACATTGATTTGGGATAGCAGGAGGCACACTCAGTGATCCGCCGCAGGTAGTCCCTGTCACATGGAAATCTCCGGTTGGGTTTATTATGCCCGTAATATTCAGAGTGTCGGTGCCTATATTGCTGACAGTGATCGTGCTCGGAGCAGATGTTGAACTAACAGCAATAGCCCCGAAATTGATTGATCCGGGGTTGCCTGCTATATTTGGCGCCGGCAAGCCTTCACCATTAATAGTAACAGCCTGGGCAGGTGTATCAGGATCATTCGAATTGATCGTAATGCTCGAATTGTATACTATTGCAGCCGTCGGTATAAACCTTATGGTGATCTGGCAGGATACAGCCGGATTCAGAGAGACACCCGAGCAGGCATTGGCCGTTATGCTGAAAGGCGCTGCAGGACCTGTAACCGAAGATATGCTGAGAGGCGCTGTTCCGGTATTATTAACGGTGATGTTCAGTGTGTTAGTTGTTCCTGTCAGCTTCCCGCCGAAGGCCAGCGGCGAAGGTGATACAAGAATGTTCGGCACAACCGAGCCCATGCCTGAAAGATTCACAGGAACTGACGGCGTAACCGGATCATTTGAACTTATCGCGAAGGACGAGGATTGAATTCCCCCGGATGTCGGAGTAAATGTTATCGTAATCGTGCAAAATGCCGGGGGCGGAATAACAGGAAGTGTCGCAGGACAGTCATTGCCGGTTATAGTGAAAGGAGCTGCAGGGTTTGCAATACCGGTTATATTCAGAGCAGCCGTACCAATATTCCTCACTTGCACACTCAAACTCGAACTTGAACCAACGAGCGTTGTCGGAAAAACCAGCATACCTGGCAATACACTTATATCAGGCGTTGGCAGGCCTTCGCCGGTAATAGTCACAGCCTTGGCAGCGTCAGCCGGATCTGGATCATTCGAATTGATGGTAATGCTTGAACTGTATACCATTACAGCAGCCGGTATAAACCTTATGGTGATCTGGCAGGATGCTGCCGGATTCAGAGGGGCGCCGCTGCAGGTATTGGCAGTGATGCTGAAAGGCGCTGCCGGACCTGTAACCGAAGATATGGCAAGAGGCGCCGTGCCGGTATTCGTAACAGTAATATTAAGGGTGTTAGTTGTTCCGGTCATCCTTCCGCCAAAGTCAAGTGGTGAAGGTGATACAAGTATGTTCGGCACAACCGAGCCTGTGCCTGAAAGATTCACAGGAACTGATGGCGTATCCGGATCATTTGAACTTATCGCGAAGGACGAGGATTGAATTCCCCCGGATGTCGGAGTAAATGTTATCGTGATCGTGCAAGGAACTGGAAGAGCTGGAGGAACAGGAGCAAGAAGTGTTGCAGGACAGTCATTACCGGTTATACTGAAAGGAGCTGTAGGGTTTGTTATACCGGTTATATTCAGAGCAGCCGTACCAATATTCCTCACTTGCACACTTAAACTCGAACTTGAACCAACGAACGTGGTCGGAAAAACCAGCATAGTTGGCAATACACTTATATCAGGTGTTACAACCCCGGTACCGCTGAGACTAACAGTAACTGGTGTAGCAGGAAGAACCGGGGCAATGGTTATGCTTGATGAAACACCCCCTGTAGTTGTAGGAGCAAATTGCACAGTTATCTGACAGGTGCTACCCGGGGGCGGAGGAGGACCAGGCATTGGTACAGAAGGTACGCATGTACTACTACCAAGGATGCTGAAAGGCCCACCAGGGGAACTGATAGTATTAATGGTCAACGGTAACGTTCCATCACTTGTAATGGTAATGACCCGATCACTTGTTTGTCCCGCTTGCACATTGCCAAAATTGATAGAAGTCGGACTGACAGTCATATGAGATGCGCCCTGACCCGTCCCCTGTATCGGGATGGTGAGGATCGGTGTATCCGGGTCGTTTGAATGTATGCTGAATTGAGACCCGATGAGACCCACTGCTGTTGGTTGAAACCGTACAACGATGTTGCACGTGGCTCCCGGAGCAACAGTTCCGGTGCAGGTGTCGCTCTGTATACTGAACGGCGATAGAGGACTATCTATGGACGATATACTGAGCGGTGCAATGCCTGCATTCCTGACAATAAAAGTCTTATCCAGAGTATTCCCGATATTCACAGGTAAAAAATCATAGAGTGGTATCGGTGGGGGCGGCGGTGGTGTTACCAATGTTCCATCAGGATAGGTAATAGCTATATCTGCCTCTTTCGAAAATGCTGATAGATTCACCTGGGGACTTCCGCCATCCGATTCTATAACAAAACACCTGTTAAAGCTGCCACCGAAGGCTGGTACAAATCTGACTGTAAATGTCAGCTCTGATGCAGGCACAAGATCAATGGTTTGTCCGTCATTACAGGTCGTAAGCTGCGAGGGAATTCCATCGAATGAAAATGGTGGCAGAGTTCTTAAATTAATTGCTGTTCCATTAGATGGTGCTGCATTGAATGTAACACTTAGGACTCCTGAAATATAGTTAATTGAACCACCAGCACACCCGCAAGCAGGAGGAGGTGGTGGTCCAATTGCTGGACAAGCTGCGGTAATTGTAAAACTACCCGATCCATTATCCTCACACGTCTGTCTACCATCAGTAACTATTATTGTCCTTGCCACTAACGGCTTGTATATTAATGTCGATGCAAAAGTTTGGTTGATACCATCCCCTATTCCTATCTGCTCGCTATCGTTGCATGCAAGGTTGTCATTGATACAGTCCACCTTTAATGTCTCGTCACCGGTATTCCGTATCTTGAAAGACTGGATGGCATAACTCCCAACATCAACGCTTCCACCGCCAAAATTAGTGAGCAACGGCGGAGTCAATGCCGTATTATCCATCTTCAGCAGGGTGAGAGAAGGGTTGCCGAGCTCGAATCTCTGGCCGTAAACATCCGAACCACATGGGGAAGAGCCTGTTCCAACACCACGAGTTGCACTGCAGGAACGATAACGAAGATTCCTTGCATCTTTCCATACAGTAAGGAATTCACTCGTAATATCATTATACGCAATCGTTGGATTGTACTGGTTGTAAGCGAGTGTGAATAAGGCATAATTGTTTCCTCTCAGCGAGCCTTCTGCATCAACCTTCTGACCATAAATGTCAAGGTTTTCGAGAGAGAGCGTGCTGTTTCTGCCATCCTGCCAGACTACGAAGAACCTCTGATTTACAGGATCATATGATACGAACGGTTTTGTTTGTCTCGATTTGGCAACATTCGTATCCTGCTGATCATCATTGTTTGTGTCCTGAAAGGATATTATGAAATCGGAATTATACAACCCACCGCCTGATTGAACGAGACGGCCATATATTTTTGTATTTGCCCCATCCCTCATGTCCTCCCATGCCGTAAGGAACTTCTTAGTTATCGGATCGAAACCCACGGATGGATACTGAGTTTCAGATTTTGATTCATTTAATTTATCACTTGATATTACTTTAAGATGGACATTGGGAGATTGGATACCAAATATACCATTATCATCGACAGTCGTAGGTGTAAAGGTATCTGTTACAACATCAGCAAGGTCACATGCACCGTTACCATTTTTATCATTACACTTGCATTCCAGAACGTTCTCTTGCCTTTGTCCTTTAAAAACCATATAACATATTGTGGAAGTATTATCGCAGGCAATATCAGCAAATCCGCTGTTGATAAATGACTCATATGTATATGTTTCTATAAGTGGAGCTTTGCTTGATGATATCAGTCTGACTGAATAGTTCGGTGCATTTCTTATCGTGTCTGTACCAGGTATGCCAAGGAGGCTATTCTTCTCAGCCAAGGTCTCTCCATTCAGCCTTACATATCCAATATTGTATGAATCATCAAACAGCCAGTCAGAAATGTACCCCTTATTAGCAAAACAGAGCTCAGAGATACGGTGAGGTTCACTCCGTATCTCATTCCAGACTATCCAGAACTGATCACCTGTTTGATCATACGTGATCTTTGGAAGCTGGCGGCCGAGAGGATATGAAGTATAGGAAATCGCTAAAGAAGGTGGAAAAGTAGGATAATAATCATAATCAACTGTTACAGAAACTGAGTTAGCAGGAGCTGTTGCAAATGTAATACTCACAAATCCACTATTATAGTCTATTTGACAGGTATGACCAGATGTTGATAAGGAACATCCTCCAAATCCATCATCTGGTTCTGTGACGGTACCTGCAGTAAAATATATTGTCCCTGGAATTAATGAATCATGCGCCAACACTTTTGCAAAATTTGCGTTGATTCCATCTCCTGTCCCTATACCCTCAGCTGAAATAGGTGTAGGTGTGGAACTGCTATATTCATTAAAGTAATTAATTCCTAATGATGTCTCTGTCCCGACACTGGCCATCGGGTTAGCGCAAGATGCAAAATTGATATTCGTTAATGTGTTGTAATAGACATAATTTGCGCGTGTATCCTGCCAGACTATGACAATCTTGCCGTCCTCGATCCTGTATGATGCCCTTGGCACTGTTTGGTTTGTATTTGAGGTATATCTCATATAAACTGGAGTTCCAAATGCAGGGCCTGACGCACCCCAATTTATATTAACAGCACCTGTTGTATAGTTAATCGACCCTGTACATCCATTGGAAAGATAGCCGTATCCATAAAGATCCTGGCAGGAATAAACTCCGGAAACTATACTTAGACTTTTCTTTGTGACAGGGCGATCTCTTAGTGTCCCGATGAATGTGTTTGTTCCAGTTGCACTTCCTATATCAGTTCTATACCCATTAGCTATAACGATCTCGCTGCCGCATTTTGTTCCGGTTGAATCGATAAACTGACCGTATATGTCAGCCCCTCTTGTAGAATAGTTCCTCCAGTCCTCCCATGTAACAAACCAGAGGCCGTGGTCAGGGTCATATGGGTCGTTCAGGTAAATGGTGTGCGGGTTTTGCTGGTCATAGCCAATGTTTGATATCGGGATATTGGAACCAATAGTCCCTGCGACAGCCATAGTGGGACAAATGAGAAGCAACGCAAACAAGAGCAGCAATGCTGTTCTATAGAGCATCAGGTGCGTAGTATTTAGATTTAACCTTTTCATAACAACCTCCTTATGCGTGTGCAGTCTTCACTGCTACCCACATTCATAAATATATAAAAGGAATTTAAGCTACCTTAACCCTTTTACATACAATTTCCATGCCAAATTTATAAAAAGATGGGGAGGGGAATAATGCCTCCCCATCTTAATACTCCAGATGTTACTGTATAGTCACATTCACCGTATTTTGCCTGCCATCCTCATCCCTGAGGGTTATCGTCACAGAGCCTGAAGCCAGACCGATGACTGTAAAGCTCCTCGGGTCGACAGATGTATCGTAGACTATCGCAACAAGCTCGTTGTTGTCGACGAAGAAGTCAAACGGCTCATTTCCGCCGAATACGGTAAATGTCATGGAACCGCCGACCGAGAATGTCGCTGCCTCAGGCAGCACATAGAAGTCAGTTATAACTGAAGTTATGGTCAGTGTCGCAGGACCGCCCGTATTCCCCACTGAGTCTCTAATGTTATATGTTACAGATTGTGCGGATGTATTCGGTGCAACAGTCACGGTAAACAGAGCATCGCCATTAAGATCGTTGCTCAGAACGGGAGGGAACAATGGATTCGAGGCAAATACCTCATATGTCCGGTTAATTCCTGTGATTGTCGGGTTCCCTCCGAAGATTTTGAAGGTTGCGGTTCCACCCGGCGCACCGTTTACTGTCTGAGCTGATGGAAGCACTGAAATAACTGTTCCGCTGACATTCAGTGTTGCGGTTGTCGTTGTCCCCACACTGTCTCTAATGGTATATGTCACTGTTGTAGTCGGTGTGTTCGAAGGCACATCCACGGTGAAAGAAGTACCACTTGGATCTAATGTTAGTACAAATGGGCTGTTACTCGGATTTGTGATAATAGTATAAGGCGTTGCGGGGCTTTTAAACGGTACTCCTCCAAAGATATTGTATGTTGCTGTTCCTCCGGTTACACCGCTTATGGTCTGAGGTGTGGGGATAACCGTCAAGTTGGCTATCGGTGGAACATCAAGAAAAAGCGATGCGACTACAGAATGTCCGGCAGTATCGTATATCGTTATCGTAACGGTCGTATCGGCAGAAGGCACGCCCTCAACAGTAGCATCCAGTATGTTACCTGCAAGGAATCCTGAAGGTACGCTTACAAGTCCGGGATTGCCTGAAAAAGCTCTGTATGTACCGCTGCCTGAACCGCCAAGGATTTCGAAAGTGGCTGTACTTGCAACAGGGGTTACAGTCGGGTTTGCTATGTAGTGTGTTGATGGTATTACAGACAAAGGACGCGTTGACCCAACATCAAGAATCAACGAAGCTGTTATGCTGCTTCCGGCTGAATCGTAAATTGTTATGGTTACGGTAGTGTCAATTGATGGAATTCCGGCAACGGTCGCCTGCACAGTATTTCCTACTGCATCTTCCGGAACTGTCACAAGAGCAGGGTTGCTTGAGAAAGCTTTATACGGAGCGATGCCTCCAATAACCTTATAGCTCGCAGTGCTTGCAACAGGGGTTACAGTTGGGTTTGCAATAGTCTGCGCAGTCGGAATAACCTTGAGTGCCTGCGCAGCAACGGCCTCTATGTTCATTGTCACTGTTATTGTTGTACCAAGGCTGTCCCTGATCATAAAGACAACAGTCTCCACAGGTGCATTTTTAACCGATGGTGCTGTTACAGTAAACGTATTCTCTGAAAGTACAGGCGGATAGTTTACCGGGCTGCTTGATAATACAGTATACGGGGCAACCCCGCCGAATATCGTGAACGTAATGTCAGATGGATCTGATGCATTGTTTACCGTTATCGTACCGCTTGGAAATACCGACAAGCCGGGAGCCGCAGTGATTGTCAGGGTCGCAGTCGCTGTAGCTCCTACGTTGTCCCTCACCGTTAATGTTATGGTTTTATTGTTTGCGGTCGGAGGGAAGTTCACTGTCATTATGTTGCCGGTTATGTCAGGCTTGATCGCCGCATCATTGGAAGTTGCCATATATGGCGATACCCCGCCGTATATTGTATATGTTGCAGTTCCGCTTGTAGCTCCGCTCACTGTCTGCGCAGTAGGCTGAACTGTAAGATCAGTTGTTATTCGTACTTGTGTTGTTCCGTCCTTCCCGCCAATACTCGCGGTAACAGTACAGGGATTCGTTGCCGGTACGGATGAGGGCGCTGTAAAGGTTGCTGTAGCTATACCAGCTGAAGTCTGTGAGAAAGGAGTAACAAAACCACATCCTGCCGGCGAAGTTGTAAAACTAACTGTTACCCCGTCAGGCACAGGAGTGCCTGAACTCAGATAGACGACAGCAGTTATGGTTGATGTCCCATTCGGGGCCACAACTGAAGGATTGGCAGATACAGTTATGCTGCTGACTGTTACCGGTTCGAGGAAAAGGGTCAGCATATTACCGGTTTCATACGTACCATCGCCATTTGTATCCGCAGCTGCAAATATATTTATATATCTTTTTAATTTTGAAATTATGGCCGGGTTGACCGTCATGACAACATATGCATTGCCTGCTTCAGTACCTGTACCGGTAGAAACAGTATCTCTGTCGAATGTTACCTCACCCGGGCTGTCAGATCCAAAGGTAACCGATACTCCTGAAAAAGGCACTCCGAACCCATCAAGAACGACTGCCTTTATAGTCCTTGTATTATCGCCGGAGGTTTTTAAGAGGTCAAAGTCAGCCGGTTCATCATAGCTTCCATTGCCGTCATTCACGTGAAGGGTTAGCGTAGGAGGAGGGGTTGTTGTACTCCCTGTTGCTGTCGTGAAGAATACCGTCTTTTGATCCCTTACGATTCCGGCGCCGGTTGTGACTTCAGACTGAACGGTTACAAATCCCGCAATTGTAGAACTAAGCTTGACGGTAGCAATACCGAGGCGATCCGTTTTTACAACGGTTGCGCTGAGCATACCCAGAGGTTTCTGGATACCCATGAATTTCAATACTGCACTTATGACGCCAAACGGTTCTGATAAATTTGTATAGGTAACACGAGTATTCTGAACAGGCTTCCCGTTTCCGTCAAGAACCTTTGTGTGTAGTGAAATGAATGCGTTCGTCTGAGCAACATAATGTGAAGGCATTAATTTTACGATAGATGGCGTTTTAGGATTCTCGCCGCCCGGGCTGCTCGAAGAACCGGCTCCTCCGCCTCCGCAACTGTATGTAGAAAAAGATAAAGCCAATAATATACATAGTATGATGACTTTTTTCATCGTATCCTCCATTTCATCTTATCCTCCAAATCTATTATTGCTGTCCTTAACAATTATCGAAATTACCTATCTGGAAATCCATCTGGGCTTTAACCTTGAATTTCTCTCCAAACTCGTTCTGCCCCTCAAATGTGAATATAGCTGTGTAGTTATTTAAATATGCCGGCCCTGAACTATACATTCCGGAGGACATATCTTCTTCGTACTGCGCTTTTCTTAAAAGGTCAACAAATCTGATATCAGTCGTTACCGTAACCTCAGATCCTCCTATTGGAGCAGGGATCACTATCGATATAAACCCCGGATAGAATTCAATGGGAGGCGCGCCTATGGAATCCGATGAACGCCTGAATTCAACGGTGTATTTTTCTATATAGAGTTTCCCTGCCTGGAAATCAGAGCCCGGGTTTATGAGTCGTGCAGTAAAGGTAACCGTTGCCTGATGGTCTGTAAAGTCCTCGTAAACAGGCGGGGGACCCAGATCACATATGCCCGGAAATGCATCTACGGAATAAGTGGGTTGTCCCAGATACAATCCCTGGACAGATGCATCGACCTTTACCCCTGTATTCTCAGACCCCGAACTTCCCGGTGAACCCGGGCCTCCTCCCCCACAACCGACTAAAAGAATAGCAAGCAGCAGGCAGTAACCGGCAAACAGCAAAATATAATTTCTCTTCATTGCGCCCCCTGTTTTAGTGTTTCATATTTCATAATTCTCTTGATCATGGTTTCCCAACAATTCTCGGTGTAACAAATATAAGCAATTCACTGGTAGTTGTTGATATTTTATTGGTTTTAAATAACCATCCGAGCACAGGAATCTTCATTAATCCCGGCACCCCTTGCTCGGAATCATTCGTAGTTATCTTATACATTCCACCGATGACGATAGTCTCTCCATCCTTTATAATGACGTTTGTATTTGCCTCTTTTTTGTCTGTACCGGGCACACCTTCTACTGACGGGACTGTCGGATCGAGTTCCTCTTTCTTGATTTCTATCGCCATGGCAATGGACCCGTCAGGAGTTATATGAGGAGTAACATTCAGCTCCAGGGTAACGTCCTTGAACTCGGTCGAAATCGTTCCTTCTGTAGTCAGTTTTCTGACAGGTATGCTCTTGCCCTGTATTATCTTTGCCTTTCCGTTGTCTACGGTCAATATCTTCGGATTCGATATGACCTTCAGATTGCCTACAGATGCTATCGCAGAAAGCTGTACGTCAAGGCCCATGGTCTTCGCAGGATTTATTATACCAAAGGTCATACCGGAACCTCCCAACGGCCCGACACTTTTCGATGGGAAATCAACAAGATAGTTGCCGCCTGTGAACGGGCCTGACGATGTAAACGGGATTCCTGACAGTCCGCCGATAGCAGCCAGGGTATTTGATGCCTTGAGATTCAGGCCCCATTGTATTCCCAGCTCCTGCTCATTGTTTGTGTTCACCTCAACAATCCTTGCCTCAATCAATACCTGCGGAGTCGGCCTGTCGAGGGTTGCAAGGAGGTTTTCGATCTCCGGGAAAACTGATGCAACATCTTTTATCAGCATCGAGCTTGTCCGTTTATCAACACTGATGCTTCCCCTCGGAGATAAAATCTTTGAGTTTCTTACAGCAGCTTCAACAACTGCTACCTCAGCATAGCTGACAGGGAACATCCTGGTATCAAGCGGCTCTGCTTTTACTAATGCCTCCCGTGCCCTTATCTTTTCTTCAGTTTCTTTTGTGAAAACAGTGTTTGGCGCAATCCGTATGATATTGCCTTCTACGGATTTATCGAGGCTGAAGGTTTTGAGTATGGTATCAAGCGCCTGATTCCATGGCACATCCCTGAATTTCATTGTTGCTTTGCCTCTTACATCAGGATGCACGAACAGGTTACAGCCGCTGATATCAGCGAATAATCTGAATATCGGCACAATATCCTGATCCTGGAAATCAAAGTTTACATTCTCTTTTCCCTCAAGGAATGACTTGCACCTGCTTTCTTCCATGAATTCATATTCCTGCTTTTCCAGCGATCTTTCTATAGATTCAAGACCTTTTGATCTTTCCGGAGATTCAAGACCCTTTTCGGCCTTTTCGCTGGACATCTGTGCAACAGTTGATACAGAAGACTCTCTGCCCGATCTATTCAGGATTACCGCAATAGTATCACCGGTAGATGAGACATCAAAATTTGTCTTTTCCCTGAGGTCAATGACAAGTCGCATCTTCTCCTCGTGTTTTCCTGCCCGTATACCTTTTACCGGCGACACAACACCGGACGGCAGCACGGTGTTCATAACCACATCAGGGATATCTATGACAATCCGGTCGTCTAAGGGGAAGACGTCCGGGACCATCGAGCCATTGCCTTTGATCAGCACCTTAACGCTGTCCCCTAATGCATCAAAGGATACATCCGTTATCTCTGTAGCCTTTCGCAGGGATTTCTGTCCTGCCTGGGCAGAGTCATCCTCCTTTTTGATAAGTAATGACCTCTCTTTTCTAATGGGAGCTGTTTCCACAGGCGATTTCTGCTCTGCAACAGATGCAGTGACATCCTCTTTGTTTATTAGCAGGTTTTTTTCTTTCTTTACTGTATCTGTTTCCCTGAGCGGTCTCTGCTCAACTTGCGCAGAAGCAGGGGTCTCTTCTCTTTTTATCAGGAGGGATTCCCTGTCTTTTTTGACAATATCGGTTGCCCTGACCTTCCTGGGGGTTTCTTCCTTTTTTGTCACATCCTCTTTGATCGTTAGCGTCAGTATATTATTCTTGTAATCCTGATCAAGAGATGCCGGCGCCTGAAGCAGCATCTCGAGTTTGGCCATAAGAGCCGGTGACTCAGTCTGCGAAGGCACTATCTCTGTAAAACCGGCTTTATTCGAAACTATCTTTTTGGTGAAAGCTCCTATGGCAACATCAGGGAGTTCAACGATCACCTTATAGGGATCACCCGGTGTGTATATAGTAAAAACAAAAGGCTTACTGGCTGTTATCGTTACTTTGTTGTCCTGAACATCTATGCTGTTTATTACGGTTACTTCCTGCGGCTTTACCGTTTCCGTACTTTTGCCTTTTGCGGTCGCACAGCCAAACAGGGCAGGCAGCATAAATAAAGCAAAGAGCATGGAACATAGTGCACAGATTTTTATACCCTTATCCCCTTGCTGAATAATTTCCAATAATAGCTTTGTGCACTTTGCACTTTGCACTTTGCACTTTGCTTGTTGTCTCATTCTTCTTCCCCCTTATGGAGTTTCAATATTGAATCCCTTGGTTTGACTTCACCTTTATAATCCCGGATAAATTCCCTTATGATTACCGTATTTCCTGTTATCTTCTGTACCTTCCCGCCCTGAAGTCCCAATGTCATCCCTTCGGTAATCGTATAGTTCTTCTTGTCAGGCAGGCTGATGAGCGCATAATATTTATTCTTATCCGATGCGATTGCCATAAGGTGGATTTCATCCACATCATAGCTTTCAAAGGGGCTTGCCCCTTTCTTCTTCGTAGGTTTCTCCTTTGTAATCTGCGAGAGAGAGAGGAAAGGGTCTCTCCTTCCTTTTGCTTCGTATTTATATTCTTCCTGTTCAACCTTCTTAGGCTGTTCAGTTGCCTGCTGTTCTTTTTGTACTTCAGCAGGCTTAACCGGTTCAGCCATTGGCTTTGTGCCGGTCGGCTGGCTTTTTTTACACCCTGCAAAAGTTAATACCAAAGCTATAATGATAAAAAGTTTCAGTAGAGTATTCATTGTTATTTTGCTTTCCCTATTTCTCCTTCAGGCACTGCTGAAAATGTTGTGGCAACAAAGGTTATTTTCTCTGTCGAAATCCCCTTTTCCGGTTTCGGATCACTCAGCCGTATATCAGAAATGTTTACTATCCTGTTGAGCTTTGTGAGGCTGCTGAAGAAATATCCGAGGTTATGATAAGTTCCTGAAAGTTCAACCCTGACCGGTATCTCATAAACGATCCCACTTGTATGGGTTTTCCTCTGTTCCGGTCTCCAGAGTCCTACCTTCATTCCAGCTCTGATACAGAGGTCTGAAACTTGTTTCAGCAGGGTTGAGACCTCCTTTTCGTCAGGTAATTGCAGTTTCAATTCGTTGAGCCTGTTCCTGAGTCTTTCGTTCTCAAAAGTTAACTGCGGAAGTTTATCTGCCTTTGCCTGATCTGTTGCTATCCCATTCTCCTGAGCCGCAATCTTTAGATCGAGCGCTTTTATCTCCTTATTCTTCGGTACAATAAAAAGAAAAATTACAACAGCCGCAATAATAACCCCTGGGGCAAGCGCAAGTATTACCTTAACGTACATCGGCATGGTCTTAAGGTTAATATTCAGCTTCAATGCCATCTTAAGCCTTCACCTTAAACGTTAGTTTGAAGACATACAAAGGTATTTTCTCTATCTCTGTACTCCTCGATTCCTGCAGATAAACCTCGGTGAATATTTTTGAAGCCTTGAGATTATCCACATATGCAACGATATCAGTATTGGTAAAGCCATAACCATCAAGGCTTACAGTATCCCCCGCAAACGAAAGCGCCTGAATCCATATGCCGTTCGGCATGATAGCGCTTATTTCATCCAGGATCTTTACAGGGACACTCTTGTTTCTGCTGAGTTGCTCAATAATATCGCTCCGTTCCTTGAATACCTTGTTTCTTTTTTCAAAGTCCTCGACAGCCTTTATCTTTTCCTTCAGTTCGGCTATTGTCCTTTCATTTTTTGCGAACGTAGCCTTCCTGTCAGAGAGCCTGGAACTGTATGAGAAGAAAAGAAAGGCCATTACCAGACAAACACCTACTGTTACAAGAATCGTTGCGATCAGGAAAGCCGGTATCGGCTTGGCTTTCTTTTTCCTTTTTACCGGCAAAAGATTGACTTTTATCATCTGTCGCCCGGCCTCCTTAGGGCCAATCCTGCAGCTATAACCGCCATAGGAGCCATTTCTTCTATATAGGACATATCAAACTTTTTCGGTATCTTGATGTTCTTGAAAGGCTGCATAATCTTTGTCTCAACCCCTATCTTTTCCGCGAGGATCTTTGGGAAATCCTTTATAAGGGCACAGCCGCCACTCAATATCACTTCATTGATCTCTTCATGGAAGTATTCCAGTGATCGATTCACCTCACCGATGATCTCCTCAGATGCAAGATCCATTACAGAAAGGGAATCTTGCGGAGATATGTTTTCGACAGGTTCATTCCTCTTCAGTCTTTCAGCTACATCGAACGTCAGATTGAATTCCCGCTGAAGAACCTCTGTATGCAGGTTGCTGCCTACAGCGCTGTCTCTGGTAAAAACAGAAATACCGCCTTTGAGGATATTCATATTGATTGTGCTTGCCCCGATATTGATGAGGGCAATATTTTTGCCCGGCTCGATTTCATAGTTAACCTCATAAATATTCTCAAGGGCAAATGAATTGACATCAACAATCTGGCAGTTAAATCCTGCCTCTTTCACAACGGAAAGGTATTCGTTGATAATGTCTTTTTTCACTGCAACAAGCATGACGTCCATCTGCCCGGGTTCTTCTTTAGGTCCGAGTATCTGGAAGTCAAGGTTTACATCATCAATATCGAATGGTATATATTGTTCAGCCTCGAATTTTATGGACTCAAAGAGTTCCTCCTCTGACATATCAGGCAAAGAGACCCTCTTGATGATCACTGAAGAGTGGCCGGCGATACTGATAACAACGTCCTTTGTCTTTATCCTGGCTTTCCGTGAGAGTTCTTTGAGTGCGTCTGAGAGGCGCAGGGAATCTATTATCGAACCATCAACAATCAGTTCAGGGGGAAGAGGAACCATATCGAACAACTCAAGTTCGTACCCTCCCTTAGTATCTTTCAGTTGTACTACCTTAAGATAACCTGAGCCTATGTCTAAACCAAGGGTACTCCTTTGACTAAAGAACATATGCTTATGAATAACAGAAAAAAAGGATCTTGTCAAGTATTTTTTTCTTTAAGATAAGAGGAGTTACTTAAAAACCTAAAGAAATTAGTTTAACAATCTTTCGATTGTTATCCGGTTATTTTCTATTTTCCCTATTCCAAAGAGGACATGCTGAGGGCTTTTAAGTCTAATATACTGATTTATTGATGAATTTTCCGGAACCCTCTCATCACCCGTTAATAAAAGCGGGGAAAGGCAGATTGCAGGACAGATTATTGATACCCCATTTTTTGCTTTGGCATATGATTCTTCGTCGAGAATTATTTCTTTTAGATGTATGATAGCAGAATCTATCGAATACCCCGGATCTTTATTATTGCTCAGTCCTTCTATTGATACTGAATCCTCAATCCTGAAGGCGCCTATACGTGTCCGTCTTAATGAAACCATATGTGCCCCTGCGCCGAGAGCATTACCGATATCATCACAGATAGTCCTGATATATGTTCCCTTGGAACATGATATTTTCAGATCGAGATAAGGAGGATCAAAGGATAAAAGGTCCATTGCATGAACCGTAATGTCCCGCTCTGGCCTTTCTACACTTAAACCCTTTCTTGCAAGTTTATAAAGTGGTTGACCGCCTATTTTAACCGCAGAGTACATAGGTGGTGTCTGTTTTATATGCCCGATAAAATTACTCAGGACTTTATGGATGTCAAACTCCTTTATAAAATGGAAATCTGCCCTGTCAATAACTCTGCCTGTTGAATCGTATGTATCAGTTCTCTCGCCGAGCTTTAATCGTACAATATATTCTTTATTAAGGTCGGAGAGGAATCTGGTTATCTTTGTTGCCTCATTGAGACAAACAATCAATACGCCTGTTGCTATAGGGTCAAGGGTTCCGGCATGCCCTGCTTTTTTTGCTGAAAAAAGCCGCTTAACCCTGGTTACTGCCTGTTGTGAAGAGATATTTTCTGGTTTATCGAGATTTATGACAATATTCATAATGGCGCGCCCAGGAGGATTTGAACCCCCGACCTGCGGATCCGTAGTCCGACGCTCTATCCAGCTGAGCTATGGGCGCAAAATATTTTCCTAAATATAGTCTGTTTTTAAACTGTTATTCCGATAAAATTTCGTCATTCTCGCGAAGGCGGGAATCCAGTCTTTTCAATGGGTTCTGGATCCCCCGGTCAAGCCGGAGGATGACAACCAACGACTTTATAAACATACACTAATAGTAATCCTTTAATAGTTGCCGTAACCTTCAGGTTGTATCCTGAGGTAATTACTTTATCCCTTTTTTAGACCTTCTTTGAGGGTAATGCCGTATTTTGGATGCTCAAATGGGTGTATTGACGGCACTTTTGAAAAAAGCCATCCCCATTGTTTTCCGGGTGCAGGGAATATCTGCTTATCATTATCAAAGACCCTTATTCCCAGAGCAGGATTCCTTAGCTCATTTGACCCTGACGTAAGATTGAGCCCGTCCATCTTAAAATCAGGGAGAAACTCACCGACATGAATTTTGATATTCGAATTAGGGATTTTGAAGTCGCTGTTTAATTTAATTGTATATTCCTGCTTTGTCTTTGAAACCTTATCTTCAAAAATTATCTTTGCAGCGTTCCATTTCCCCTTTACAGAACCAGGTATTACAACCTGCGATTTCCCCTTTGGCATCATCATGCCGGTTTTCCCCATCTGCTGTCCCGGAGGCATCTGTCCTGGAGGCATCTGTCCCGGAGGCATCTGTCCCGGAGGCATCTGTCCCGGAGGCATCATTGGTCCGGTCATAGGGCCTGTCTGCGGCACAGGTGGCTGTTCTTCCTTCTTCTTACATGCAGCTAATGAAAACGCTATTGCAAGACATAATGTGATTACTAAAATTTTCTTCTTCATCTTTTCCTCCTTATATAATTCCGTTTACTACTTTCTATCTACTGTTTACTGTCTACTTATCTACTTTTTTGATGGCGGAGAGGCAGGGATTCGAACCCTGGGTGAGGTTTTACCCCCACAACCGCTTAGCAGGCGGCTGCCTTCGACCGGCTCGGCCACCTCTCCGGAAATTACTTAAATTGTCTCAGAGCTATATATATTAACAGCTTAAATTGGACTTTGTAAACAGAGCGGATGGATCCGCAAGCATCTCTTTTCCCGCGATAATATTGTTACTTCGGCAATTAAATCTAAAAATATTGTCACGCTCCGACTTGATCGGAGCATGACAGTCCTCTCTGGATTCCCCGGTCAAGCCAGGGAATGACGTATTTTTTGTGCGTCTTGCATGAACAGGCAACTCACACACATAATTGCGACACAGCCTCTAGGCCGGGGAATGACGGCTTTCAGGTATTTTATTGCCGTTGTAATAAGAATAGAAAGACTATTTGCTCCCTGGACCGGCAGGAATGGCGGCGTCTGATATGTCAGTTTAAATCCCTGTGAACGATGCTCAGATCTATCGGATGTTTCCTGATATAACCCTTTAGTTTCTCGACGATGGCAGGAGAGCGGTGATTGCCTCCTGTACAGCCAATGCCAATAGTCAGATAAGACCTCCCTTCTTTTACATACAGCGGTATAAGAAAATCTATGAATTCCTTAATCTTCTTCACATATGCCTTTGCTGTCCGGTACTTGAAGACATAGTCAGAAACCGCCTTATCAGTCCCCTTCAGTAATTTCAGCTCAGGGACAAAATTAGGGTTTGGAAGAAACCTCGCATCAAAAAGCAGATCAATATTTTGTGGTGTGCCAAGTTTGAAACCAAAAGAGATGAGGACCACTGTCATCGCCTTTTTACCTGTCTGTATCTTATAGAGAGACGTTATGAACTGTCTCAGTTGATGAGGAGTAAAAGAAGATGTATCGACAATCCTGTCTGCAGCCTCTCTCAGTGGAGCAAGCCTTCCCTTTTCTGTTTGTATTGCTTCTTCGATATTCCAGCCGAGCGGATGAGGTCTGCGGGTTTCTTTAAATCTTCTTATGAGGACATCCCTTTCTGCCTCAAGAAAAAGGATCTCTGTGCGGTATTTATCTCTCAGTATCTTAAGAACACTATTGATTTCAGATAGAAATCCTTTCTCTCTGATGTCAATGCCTATACCTATCTTTTTGATCTCTCTATCCTTAGATACTTCTGAAACAAACGAGTCGATCAGCGCAATAGGCAGGTTATCTACACAATAAAAATCGGAATCTTCAAGTGCTCTCAGCGCAACGGTCTTCCCGGAACCGGAAAGGCCAGTGATTATGACTATTATTGGCACAGCTTATTCTCTATTTTACCGGTTCTATAAGACCGAAATTACCGTCTCTCCTGCGGTAGATAACGTTTATTTCTCCGCTGTTATCATTTGTGAATACAAAGAAATCCTTATCGAGCAGTTCCATCTGCATTGCTGCCTCATCAGGGCTCATCGGTTTCAACTCGAACCGTTTATTCTTTATAATCCTGCCACCCTCTGCAGGAAGGGGAGCCTCTTCAGACAAGGGGGCTGCCTTCCCTTCAGATTTCCTGTGAGCAACGAGTTTCTCTTTATATTTTTTTATCTGTCTTTCGAGTTTTTCTGCTACCTCGTCGATCGACGAATATACATCACCGGTAATTCCTTCTGCCTGTATAAGGACTCCATTGGCCTTGAGCAGCACTTCTACCTTATGTCTGTATTTCTCTACACTGATAGTAACAACCGCCTCGGATATGTTCGAGAGGTAACGGTCAAATCTTGCAACCTTCTTTTCTGCATAGCTTTTCAGAGCAGGTGTAACTTCAATATGTCTTCCTGTCACGATAATATTCATATATCCTCTTTTATCCTCCTTTAATTGGTCAATTTTCTTCTCTGTGTCTGTGACGGGATTCCGAGTTCCTCCCTGTATTTTGCAACAGTCCTCCTTGCAATGACGATGCTGCTTTTGCTCAGCATCTCAGCTATATGCTGGTCACTCAGAGGCTTACGGGAATCTTCCTCTGTCACGATCTTCTTTATAATATCCTTTACAGATGTTGACGAGATGCTCCCTATACCCCTGCTGAGAGCGCTGCTGAAGAGGAACCTGAAACAGAAGATTCCGTGTTCGCAGGAAATATACTTATTGGATGTAACTCTGCTTATTGTACTCTCATGCAAACTCAGTATTGATGCAACATCCTTTAGGGTTAAGGGTTTCAGATACTGCACGCCGTTCTCGAAAAATTCGTTCTGAAGATCAATAAGTGTCTCGGTAACTCTGTATATTGTTCTGCTCCTCTGGTCAAGGCCCTTCAGAAGCCCGACTGCAGACCGCATCTTCTCAATGAGAAACTGTTTATCTTCTTTCGGGTAAGCATTATTCTGCTGAATGAGTTTTCTGTAGAAACTGCTGACCCTCAATCTCGGCAATCCTTCATCATTCAGTATGATCTGATATCCTTCTGCTGTCCTTATCAGGTATACATCAGGGACAATATAGTTTGTTTCATCGCTCGAAAAATTTCTGCCTGGTTTAGGCTCAAGACCCTCGATAATTTTCACGGCCGTCATGATATCTTTCAAAGGAAGGGCGTATTTCTGCGCAATAACAGTATATTTCCTTTTTTCAAGCTCATCCATATTGTTCATAATTATCTTCTCTATGATGGTGTTTTGCAGATTCAGCGCCTTAAGCTGTATGAGCAGGCATTCTGTTAAGTTTCGTGCACCTACGCCCGAAGGATCAAAACCCTGTATTATATCAAGCGCTTTCTCTGCTGCCTCTGTACTGGTCTCTGCTGCCTTTCCTATCTCTTCCACAGAAGCCTTCAGATAGCCGTTTTCATCTATATTGCCTATAACAATTTCTCCGACTTTTTTTATCTCTTCAGGCATACGTGATAACCGCAATTGCCATAAGAGATGATCACACAGGGCCGGTTTTTTCGTGAGGAACTGTTCGAAAGACGGAGGAGTTACTGTTCCCGGATTGAAATAGCCCATGTCTCTTCCGTCTGAACTCCTTTCTTCAAAGTATTCATCTACTGTGAAGTTCATAAGCTTTTCGAGCGGGGCGTCAGTATCTTCATATGAATCTTCCTGCTCTGAAGAATCTCTTTCCTCTCTTGCTGCGGCATCTCTCTCCTCGGGTGTAAGCTCCTCAAAAGGAACTTCATCAACGGATTCCTCAAGGAATGGATTCTCCATAAGTTCCTGGGAAAGAAACTCTGAGAGTTCAAGATGGGGCAGTTGCAGTAGTTTTATTGCCTGCTGAAGTTGGGGCGTAAGTATCAGTTTTTGAGATAACCTTAGTTCAAGCCTGTTTTCAAAAGACATTACAGTTTAAACTCCTCTCCGAGAAAGGCTTCTTTAACCCTGGAATCCGCAACAATTTTATCCGGGCTTCCCTCTTCGAGTATCTCACCGTTATTGATAATATATGCCCTGTCTGTTATGGAAAGTGTATCTCTTACGTTATGATCTGTTATTAATATTCCAAGTCCTTTGTCTTTAAGATAACCGAGCATCTTCTTGAGTTCTATAATCGCAAGGGGATCTATTCCTGTAAATGGTTCATCAAACAGGATGAATCTTGGTTTGATAGCAATAGCCCTTGCTATTTCGGTTTTCCTCCTCTCACCCCCGGAAAGCTTATACCCATGCTTTTGTGACAGATCAACAAGGTTAAACTCCTTTAAGAGACGGTCTACCTCATACTCTATCTCATCACGGCTGAGCCCCCTTATCTCGAGCACCGCCTTGAGATTATCTTCAACTGTGAGTTTTTTGAATATGGATGGTTCCTGTGGCAGATAGCTTATCCCCATAAGAGACCTGCGGTACATGGGAAGATCAGTCATATCCTCGTTGTCGAGAGAGATTTTTCCACCATCCGGTTTAATGAGTCCAACGATCATATAGAAGGTGGTTGTCTTCCCTGCGCCATTCGGACCAAGCAGTCCTACAATCTCACCGGTATTCACACATACATTCAGGCTTTTAACGACATGGTTTTTACCGTAATATTTTGATAGCCCTTTTGCTTCAAGGAAGTGCATGCCGGATTCCATTACTGCTCTTTTTTATTTGTCAGGAAAACTTTGCTGTCTTCGACAATAAAACAGTCTTCGTTCATAAGATATGTCATTATTCGGCCTGTAACCACATTTTCTCCGTCTACAGCCCTTGGCTCGCCTGTAAAAATAACCTTTTCGCCATCTGCATAATATGTAGCTTCCTGAGAAGTGATAACCCTGTTTTCCTTAATGAGTTTAACTCCTCCCCCTGCATCAAGCTTTGTGACATTGCCGGAATTATCATAGTGGACAAGCATCTTCTCGGCATAAATAGTCACATCTGTTGTCCGTGCGACAACAGAATGTTCAAAAAGGGCTGTCCGGGCTTTATTGTCCGCTGTCAGCATTTTAGAGGTTATAGTTATGGGTCCTTTTATCTTTTTTGCCTGTTCTGCAGAAAAACCAGGAGCAGCAAGCAAAAAAAACAGGATCAGAGATACGCACAGGCGTAAAATGCTATTTATGGAAAGTTGCCTTAACATCATTGAGTATACTGACCTTTTGTTCAGCATCTGCTTTCATTCCCCTGCCTTCTACTATAAAGCCCTTGCCTTCAACGGTAATCTTGCCGTCGGTCCGGATATTCCCGGAGGAGACCTCATAATCAAGCGAATCTGCCGTTATTTTGTAATCTTTCGATGCGGCTTCAACTACACTGTCTGTGGTGAAGCTTTTGTCTGAAATATTATATATCCCTTTGTCTGCATACAGGATTACTCCATTTTTCTGGAGCATCATCTTTATATCACTGAGTTCAGCCTTATCTTCACCCTCTGTGAAATTAGCCTTGCTTGCTGTAAGGGTCCAGAGGGTTACCCCTTTTTTCTTCTGGAGAATCCTGACATCCTCGATAAAGGAACCGCCCTTTATCTGCATGTCCCCGGTGAATTCCCTCCCTGTTCTCAGCATCAGGAAAAGACTGCTGAAAAGCGCAACAGAAAGCACGATCATTAAAACTCTCTTCATTAAAAATTCTATCATACGTGGATAACTATGTAAACCCTGACATAACAAAGCTTGAGAAAAGATCGTATTGCAAAAACTCTTGTATACATAGATAATATCCGAATGATCACCTTTGATGATTTCAAAAAGTTGGATATCAGAATCGGGAAAATTCTTGCAGCAGAAAAGGTGGAGGGCACTGACAAACTGCTGAAATTAGAGATTGATTTCGGCATCGAAAAGCGAGAGCTTGTTGCAGGGATTGCTGAAATCTATGAGCCCGAACAAGTCATCGGAAAAGAAATTCCTGTGCTCATAAATCTGGAACCGAGAACTATCAGGGGAATTGTAAGCCAGGGAATGATCCTCGCAGCAGATGTTGAAGGGAAACCTGTTCTCATGCATCCTGACAACAACATCCCTCCGGGAAGTATTGTGAGGTAACGTTTTAAAAGTATAATTATTTAAGCATCAAATACAGAAGCTTATGGAATAATCCTGATCACATCACGCCTTCAAAGGTAATGGTTCCAAGTTCCCATTACCATATATAATCTGTACATTGTCTCCTTCGAGGAGAAGACTTCTCTTTACCTGCGGTGAGGATTAAGACCCTTTATACCCACGCGTTTTTTATATTCCTTATTTTGTTCGGATCTCCGCAGATAAATTTTCCCGGAGTTCTTATCAGCATGAGCACTTTCCGTGCTTGCAAAAGATTGGGAACTTGCACGGCTCTCGCTCAATTGTTGCACAGGACATGTGCTGAGTATCCCTTCATAACAGGAACACTCTGAGTTTATAGGATAAGCCTCGTTGATGAACATAACCCCTTCACCCCACCATGTCTCATGACCCCTGTAAGAAAGAAAGGACGGATACCACCAGATATGACATGGTGCACTGAATGGGGCACAGACGGCGATATCCTCCACATAGTCTGTCTGGTTTTTTATCGCTTTACCATGATATATTTCTGATGCCGCGGAATAGGGAATCCATGGGTCTTGAGGGTCTTTTCTTACCCAGGTCTCATAGAGGTTATAATTGTGCCTATAATCGGTGAGAATGAATGAGGTCCTCAGAAATTCCCCCGCATTGATATATTGTGTGTAGATATTATAATTATCAGGTGAAGCATATCTCGTAGCGCCTTCAGGAGAAAACGCGGTGTATATATCTTTTATATCATGGGCATAGACATCCCATTCATCCGCTATGCCATTCTGATTGCCAGTCGCCCCCTTATCCACCAGATCTATCGCAGCCTGACTGCCTGCTGTATACATACTCCCATCCATGCAAATAAGATCAGCATCGTTAATGTAGTCTACAGGAGTCGGCTCACTGATGTCTTTGGATCCGATAGCTACCGCATCAGCTTCACTTCCGAGATTGCCTCTGTATACGAGATGAAGATATACATCTATGGCATAGAGCGGGATAAAATTGTTGCTCAGATCAAAGATAAGCTCTACGGGATTGTCTCTCGGGATAGAACGAACACCATTCGCTTCCGGGACTACTATGTAAGAGAACTCAGGCTCTGCCTGGAAAGGATGATCCTCCGGATAGTTTTGGAATGGGTCATCAATAGCAAGTCTGTATTTCACTACAAGTTCTATGCTTCCATCGGTCATTTGCTCATAGTTAGGGGTAATATTTTTTACAAGGAGTTTTATTTGAGTGAATCCATTGTTAGCCTGTGCAGGATCATCTATCTGTGCATACACTCCGGAATCTGGGAGGCTTATTTCTATGTTGCCCCTGAAGAAGTAGTCCAAAAGACCGGCTGAGTAGCCGACTGCTCGGGGGATGAGTTTTTGGGCGTAGTCTTCATGACATTTTTCGTCACGATAAAATGTATTATAAAAAAGCTCGCCCTCACCAAAAATATTGTAATACCATTTGCTCAATTTGCCTGTTTTTACAAAATGCGAAACGTTTTCTCCATCAGCATTCTTACTTATCCATATAACCGTGTCGGTATCGCCATCCTCAGCTACAACTGTTTCACCGTGTTTTGATCCTGCCAGATAATTTTGAAGGTCGGTAGATGCTCTCTTTGGATATGGGGAATAGTGTCTGTGGTCAGCAGAATACCGCTCTGCCGCGAAGATTGTATCACCACTGAAAAAGTTTGCATTCGTATATTCGGCTAATCCCTGAGAGAGACTAACAGAAGGATTGGTTCCATTGTATTGGTCAGTATCAAAAAGCTGAGTTGTCGGTGCAAGACCATTGTATGAGATATTGAAGGAGACATTGGGGGAGATAAATAAATTTGGGTCTGATGCTAAGTCGATAATTCGCTGTTGTTCACTTTTTGCCCATGATTCAAAATAAATATTTATATTTACTTTCCCAAATATAGCATCTTCAGGATGTGCATCATTACGAACATGATCTGGTACTGCTGTGTCTTGGAGCAGATGCATTTGATGGCCCAATCCCATGAATGTCCTTGCAAAGTTCTCCTGCCTTAATAAATCATTCATTGAAGTGAGTGATGTATAAAAATACTCTCTTGTCTTCTGCAACGACCAATTCTCATTGACAGAGCTTTGCTGATAAGAGCCGTCCTGCGACCAGAGGAGAGAGGATTTACCTGTCAAATGAAAGACAAACCAATCATCCAATCCTGCTTGATTCCAAAGTCTTAATGGATTATGAAAATGGTTAAAGGAACGGGACAGGGGACTATCTTCAAGCTCTGCGCCTGATGCAAGCCATTCCTTAATAGACCGTTTTCCCCCATTCCATACGAGCTCATCTTTATTGAGCCCTTTATTGAAGCCAATATTTCTCAGATAATCACCCTTATCCTTGCTTAATGTGGAATTTTCTGCTGCGTACCTTGAAAGGTCTTTATGCGTAACACGATCATCCCATGACAGAGCATACTTACTGAAAATTATAATAAATAGGAATACACCAATCGATGTTAACTTTCTCATAATTCAGCCCTCCAATTCAAAGAATCTGCATAACCTCTTTTATTATCTTTTTTATATAATATTTTCTTTGTTTTATTGAGATTGGGGTGGCTTTCCTTCCCAAGGAATTCTTCCTTTAAAAGATGGTGCCAACTCTTTATTATCTTTTTCGATTTCTTCTAATATTAGGCTCGCTTTACCTTCCTTAATTGCCTCATCTGGCGGATAAGGTATGGACTGTTTCCTTCTCTCCTCCATCGTCAACTTTTTCAGAGGTATAATCACCTTATCCCCTTCCCATTTAATTTTCTTCTTGTCAATAAGATATTTTGATTTTTTCAGTGACTCCCAAGGGCTTCCAAAGTATTCATATCCAGCCTTGAATATCAGAACATCCATAGGGGTAACATTACTCAGTATTTCTAATCCCATACCTTCAATATAAAACTCTCCATTTTTATCAGTTATTGTTTCTTTTGCATCGTAAAAGGTATGCGTTGCTCCGCCGGGTGAAATGTGCTCCCTACTCCAATCTCCAAGCACTACAACCCCCTCAATCGGCTCACCTGTTTCTACATCAATAACTTTCCCTTCATAAGGTCCATCCTTATGGATAGCCGCAAACCCATAGCATGACGTAGCAGACATTACTAAAGAAGTTAATATTAAAATAAGTAATATTTTTCTCATGTTTCCTCCATATCAGTACCGGTAGATTTTCCAGCTACCGTCTTTATCAATTACAAAGTAAATATAATATGTCAAGGTTATCGTTTGCCCGCCATAGAGTTCATTCTGTCTCATACGATATTTAGCGGTATTATTCTTTAAATAGATTAATTGAATCTCCTGCATCTCTTGTGCAATCTGAGGAAGATAAGCATAGAGCGCATTGAATAGATCATTATAAATCTCCTTTGTTTCTTCAGAATAATACGTTGACGCTTTTTCAATATCCTGATTGGACAAAGCTGTGTTCATTCCCTGCCACTTAGCCTTCAGCAATTTATCCATTTCTGTTTTATTCATCACCGTTATCGCAACCGTATCCTGATAGGTATTTCCGTCAGGGCCAGTAACACTTGCAGTAAAATAGTAAATTCCTTCAATAACCATTCTAACCGTGTATTCATCAGGACTTGAGGAGATAATTTCAGGCTGAACAGGGCCTGTTATATTAAGGTTAGACTCCGTGATACTGAATGAACCGTCTATCCTTAACGTTACTTCCAATGGCGCTATGCCTGAATCGATATTTGAGGTCATTCTGATATAATTACTGGTTGTTACTGTATTGACGGTTATCGAAGTTGTTGCGGTATTTCCTGCTGTATCTATTGCCTTTATGGTGATAGTATTAACCCCATCAACTAATAGTACATGGTTGGCAGTGAACTGATTAACATAAACGGTCGCTACTATGCCATTCACTGTGACTCCTGTCTCATTACCCGTGGAATTGATTATAGCGCCCTTGACAGTTGTATCAGGTCTTGTAATCGTTTCACCATCCGAAGGAGAAGCAATGAATATGGTGATTGATGGTGTAATATCTGCAATAGAGGCTTTTCCATATGTAAGGCTGCTGAACCTTCCTGCCCAGGCGTTTCTGATATTCTCGATTCCAGGATTTCATTCCCTGTGAATGTGTCAGGCCTTGTTATGAATATAAATGCTGTTTTAAAGGACTTTTCAATATCCCATTATCTGTCTGATGGTATGCGTCTTTGCTTTTGAGTAAGTGGCATCATCTGTGCATTATTCCTCTCTGTAGTGTCATCTGCCGAATCTTTCTGTAGCACTCCAGATTTGCTTACATTATCCACTGCTTTTATAGTTTGTGTGCCACTCATGCAGTTTCTTAAAACGCCCTGATAACAGGAGCACTCGGAGTTCTGAGGATAAGCATTATTGATATACATTATCCCTCCGCCCCACCAGATATTAACTCCTCTGTATTCAAGAAACGTCGGATACCACCAAATATTGCAGGGGGCGCTTAAGGGGGCGCAGACCGCAGCATCTTCTTCATACTCTATCTGGTTCTTTATTGCTATCCCAGGATTGATGCCCGATGTCCATGCAGTATGTCCCCATGTGTCATCAGTGTCTTTTTTGATCAAACTCTGATAGGAATTATAAGAAAAGGTGTAGTCGGTCAGGATATATGACGCTCTTGTGTAATACCCTGCATTAAGATATGGAACTGCAATATTATAATTGGTATCTGAAGCATATTGGGGATTATTCGCCGGTGAAGTTCTGAAGTAGATATCGCTGAGATCATGGGGATAAACATCCCATGTAGGTATTCCATTGTTGTTTGTGTCCACCTGGTCAATCGCCTCAGGACTTCCTGCCGAGTAGAGACTTCCGTTCAGACATACCCGGTCCATATCATTGAAGAGATCTACTGGCGTCGGCTCGCTTATATCTTTAAACCCTACAACAACGGCGCCGTCTTCATTGCCGAGCCTCCCATGGTATATAAGCCGGATAAAAACATTTATAGCCCAGAGGGGAATCGGCTTCCCGCTTAGATCAAAGGTAAGCTCAACTGATCCATCTGCCGGAATGGAGCGAATGCCGTTTTTCTCTGGAATTACTATGCGGGTTATTTCGTTCTCTGCCTGGAAGGGATAGTCCTCCGGATAGTTAAGGAAGGGGTCATCAAGAGCACGGCGATACCCTACAACAAGCTCTATTGTTCCATCGTTCATTTGTTCGTTGTTAGGGGTTATGTTTTTCGCAAGAAGTGTTATCTGTGTAAATCCTGCGGCTGGGTTATCTGTCTGTGCATACACTCCGGAATCAGGAAGGCTTATCGCCATACTGCCGCGAAAGAAGTAATCCAGCAGTCCTGCGGAGTAACCTACGGCCCGGGGGATAAGTTTTTGGGCGTAGTCTTCATGACATTTTTCGTCACGATAAAAGTCTAATTCATAAACAGTTCCACCTCCAATAATATCTCTCCGTGAAGTAGTTGTATATCTCGGTTTTACAAAATGACCAATACTTTCACCATCTCGTTCCTTTTTAATATATAAAGTCGGTTCTGCAACACCATCTTCAGCAATCACCGTTTCAGGCAGTGTGTTTTTAGCTATCAACTGTTGAAGGTTTGTGCTCAATTTTCTGGGATATGGGAAATAATGCTTATCAGTTTGTGAAAGGTTTTCTGTAAAAACTGTATGGTCACTTACAAAGTTTGCATTGGTATATTCGGTTATACCTATTGTAAGGCTTGTTGCAAAATTGTCTGCAAAAAATTGAGAAGGATTGTTGCTATTATACTGGTCAGTATCAAGAAACAGCGCTGAAGGTGCAAGATTCTTATTGTAATAAGAAGAATCCAATGTTAATGCTGAAGGGTCGGGCATCGCCGGAAATTTAATCTCAGCTTCAGGTGCAAAAGCCTTTAACGCAGCAATATTACGAATTTCTTCTGCAGCCCATGCTTCAATATTCAAGCCTCCAGTTTTATTACGCCCTAAGGGATGTGCGTCATTCCTCGTATGTTCCGGTACGGCTCCATCCTGTATAAGGTGCATCTGGTGGCCGAGACCTTTGAATACCTTTGCAAAATTCTCTTGTCTGATTGAATCAATTGTTGATATAAGTGCAAGGTGATAATAATCCCTTATCTTACGCCATGACCAATCTCCCTCTGTAAAAGTCTCCTGGTATACTCCATCCTGTGCCCAAAGAAGAGAGGATTCTCCTGTTTTGATATCTGTAAGACCAGCCTCCAGCCATGGGTTCAAAGGATTATGAAAGTGGTTATCAAACCGCGCCTTAAATAATATGTTAAATATATTACCTGCGTCTTCAAGCTTGGCACCTTCAGCAAGCCAATTTTTAATGCTATCTTCTTTAATAGTCTTATTCCCATCCCATTTAAGAACTTCTATTAGCCCTTTATTAAATCCAAGATTCTTTAGATAATCACAATTTTTATCTGTTTCATTTATGCAGTTACGCAAAAAAGAGGAATCTGCTGCGTATCTCGAAAGGTCTTTATGCGTAGCACTGTCATCCCATGACAAAGCATACTTGGTCAAAATGAAAACAAATAAGACTACGCTAATCAATGCTATCTTTCTCATATTTCTACCTCCAAATTCAACAACTCTTCATAAACACTCTTTTTTATCGTTTCAATATATATTTCCTTGTTTCACGGTGATTGAATCAGTGGCTTTCCTCCCCATGGAACTCTCCCTTTAAAATGTGGTGCTAACTCTTTATTATCTTTTTCAATTTCTTTTAACATCAGTATTACTTTTTCTTTTGGAGCTTCTCCAGGTGGGGAGAAATTACCCAGTTGTTTCTTCCTCTCCTCCATCGTCAACTTTCTCAAAGGTATAATCGCCTTATTTCCTTCCCATTTAATCTTCTTTTTATAAAAGGAACTTTTTTTCAGTCCTTCCCATGACCCACTGTCATATTCATATCCCGTCTTGAATATCAAAATATCCATTGGCGTGACATTAGTGATCCCTATCCCCGGGATTGAAAATTCACCATTCTTATCTGTAACAGTCTCCCTTGCATCATAAAAGGTATGAACTGCCCCGGCTACCCCCGAGTATTCGTTGTACCACGTTCCAAGTACAACCATCCCTTCAATTGGCTCTCCTGTGTCAGCATCAATAACCCTCCCGCGATAGTCGCTATCATAACGAACTGCATATGTACAGCCCTGAAGCAAAATAAATATAACTATAATTTTAATAATAGCTCTCATCACATCAGCACCTCGTTTCTAATGTTTGCACATAACTCCTTAATGTAAAGTTTTCATATTTCAGAAGACTTCTATCTTCCATATCCCATTTTGATCAATAGTAAAATAGACATAGTAAGTTATGCTATACATTTGTCCACTATACAATTCATCCTTCTTAATCCGGTACTTGGCAATATTACCCTTTAAGTATATAAGCTGGATTTCCTGCATATCCTGAACAAACTGCGGTAGATAGTTATATATATCAGTAAATACCTGATTGTAGTGCTCTCTGTTTCCTTCGGAATAATAATTCAATGCAGATACAATATCCTGATTAGCCAATGCCGTCTTCATCCCATTCCACTTCCCTTTCAGCAAAGTATCCAATTGTGTTTTATTCATCACGTTTATAACAACCGTATCCTGATAGGTAATTCCATCAGGGCCTGTAGTGGTTGCTGTGAAGGTATAGACGCCTTCGATTGTCATCTTAACCGTATACTCCTCGGGACTTGAGGATATAATCTCCGGCATTACCGGCCCGGTTATATTGAGTGTGGATTCTGTTATAGTGAATGAACCATCAATTCTCAACGTTACCTCAAGCGGGGCTATGCCTGATTCTATGTTGGAAGTCAAGCGGATGTAATTGCCGGATATAACGGCAGTAACGGTTATTGATGTTGTTGCAGTATTCCCTGCCGTATCTGTTGCCGTTATTGTGATGGTATTCGCTCCATCAACCAATGGCACATGGTTGGCGATAAATTGATTCCCGCTTACATTTGCCACAATGCCATTCACCTTTACCCCTGTTTCATTTCCGGTAGAGTTGATTATCGCGCCTTTGACCATTACATCAGGACTGGTGATCGTTTCCCCGTCTGTTGGAGATCCTATGGTTATGGTAATTGAAGGAGTAACATCTGCAATGCTTCCTTTGCCTTCAGTTAGATTTGAGAACCTTCCTGCCCAGGCATTCCTGACATTCTCTATACCCGGCAACTCACTGCCAGTGTATGTTCCTGGTCGTGTTATGAATATAAATGCTGTCTTAAATGTCTTCTGAGATGTTGTAGCATCCGGCACTCTTTGCCCTTCTGCTCCAATAATATCATCTATGGTTACGGAATGTGCTGTGCCTGAGATTGTCGCTCCAACCGCAGGAAGCCTTGTCGGGTCAACAGAAGTATTCTCAATAAGAAGCATAGGCGGAACTTTTGATTTGTCAATCATCCCCATAAGGTAAAGATCAAGAGGGCTGTAGTATTTGCTTGCACTAACTGATGTGAATGTCTCGTTGCCATTGTCTTTCCAGTCATTACCGTACATCACAGACCCGTCTGAATCAAGGAGGAAACTCCAGTGACTGCCGTCTTTTCCAAGAAGGGCTGTGCTGGTATTCCCACTGGCATCTTTAAACTTCACACTTGCGCCCCATCTGTGCAACTGTTCATGGGCAAGGATAGATATGGTTTCTTCAAACTTTGGGTCAACAGGGTTTGTTGTTAAATTGTAGAAGTTACCCATATCTATTGTTCCCTGAAGTTTGCCAATGCTTCCAAAGGATGTCGAATTATCAACAATCGATTTGCCGATTCCCTGCGTATCATTTTTTACCTCAAGATAGAATGCCTTTGCAGAAGTATCCGGCATGGAAAAGTCGAAGTTGGAAAAGATAACGAAGAAGTCATATTGATCAGAATGGTTTTTCAAGAATTCCTTTGCTATTTCCTGCCGAGGCAGGGAATTAATCGACCCATCAGGGTTCTTGGCGTCATAGTTTCCACTGACTGCCATAACAGTGAGATTGCCGTAATCGCCGATAGTCGTTACAGTGAAATTTGTGGCAGGGGTTAGAGATGCGTTAATGGTAACTGTCTGGCCGGGGGATATTGTTCCTGAGAAATTATATAGAGTAAAACCTTCCTTTGTTATTGTTCCGGTAAAAGTTCCGGATGCAATGCCATTAAGAGTGTATTTGCCATCACTGCCTGTTAAGGTAGTTTGTATGATATTGAAAGAATCAGTTACCGACACTGTTGCTGAGGTCACAGGAAGACCTGTTGATGAATCAGTCACTATTCCGTTGATACTTCCTTTCGCAATCAGGGTAACGGTGATACTTTGAGATTCTGTCTGGCCATACCGGTCATTTGCTATCGCTGTTAAGGTATTTTGACCTTCATTGACTGGGATCGAAACATTAAATGTATCATCACTTACAGATGCAGAAATTCCATTTACTATTACGCTTGCATTGTTACTTACACTTCCTGTAACAGTTACCTGTGATGAATTTACTATAGCCCCGTCTAATGGAGATGTGATAGAAATTGTAAGGGGTGGTATTGAAGTCAGTTGGATATTAATTGTGATAGTCTGTCCTGCCGCTACATTGCCGTTATAGGCATAAGTCACGTAGCCGCTCTTCGAAAAGATAGCGGTAAAGATCCCTTGAGAAACCCCTTCGATCAGGTATTTCCCTTCTGAATCAGTCATGGCAGTATGGCTGCCGCCGCTGTCGGTCACCGCCACGGTAACATCCGGCAACAGGGCACTGGTAACAGCGTCCGTCACCGTCCCGGCTATGGAGCTTTTTGTTACTAATGTTACATTAATTGTATCGGTTGCCGTTTGATTGTACCCATCAACGGCATAAACTGTGAGGGTATTTGGTCCCTCTTGAAGCGGCACACCTGAGGCACTGAAAGTATTGCCCGAGATGACGGCCTGAATACCATTCACGGTAACTCTTGTCGTTGGATCGCTCACGGTACCGGTGACAGTCACAGGAGAGGTATTTATTACTGCCCCGTTCGCCGGAGATGTAATTGAGATCATGAGCGGAGGAACATTTAAATGGGATAAGTAGAGCATTCTTTTACTGATCTTGCCGTCAGGTGTTTCTGCCGTTATTTCTACGATATTGTCGCCGTCGGCAAGCGTACTGGTTGCGCTGAAAGTTCCGTCGGGCAGCAAGGCTGCCGGAGAGCCGCCAACCTTTAACGCCGACACGGTTCCCCGGACCTGCCCCTCAATCATAACCGTGTCTGAGGATTGGATCGAGCCTGACTTCGGGGATTGTATTTCAATGACCGGAAGCAATAAATAGGGCGCGAAGGAGTAAACATAGACCACATTCGAATCAGTGACAAATGCCTCCTTACGTCCGTCACCATCAATGTCGCCGACGCCGATAACGTTGAGGCCCATCCTCTGAATATCGGCTAAGTTTTCGCCATTTGCGCTTCCGAAATATACAATAGGTCCCCCACCGATCAGGTCATCATACCCATCGTTGTTTAGCTTACCAAAGGAGGCAATATAGCTCGGGAAGTAAGGATTCTGGGGAAAAGTGAAAGAGGGCTGAGCGCTAATCTGCGGTCCCCCGTAATAGATATCAATACCTGTATTCGTGGAAACTGCTATATCCGCATAGCCATCGCCGTTGATGTCCGGCATAGCGACGTTCCGGCATAAATTCTGAGCACTGAGAGCAGGCACCCAGGTTTGGTCGTAGTAAAGATACATTTTCCCTTTCGGCGATGATGAATCTGGATCATATCCGCAGGTCAATATGTCCTTGTGTCCGTCACTGTTTACATCACCTGCAGATGCTATAGACGTTCCCATATACTGCCAAGAATCAGGCCCCCTGAGCTCGCTCCGTCCGCTGCTGAAAGTGTTGTTGCCGTATAGTATGAAAACGCTTCCGCTCCTGTCCATTCCGCCGTGAGGCGCTCCTATGGCCACATCATTGAAGCCGTCTCCGTTTGTATCTCCTACTGACGCAATAGAGTACCCAAAGCTCTCCGCTACCAGCAAGTAATAGCATCCTCCGTTGCAGCCGTAACTCCAGTCGCCGTTTATCGTCTCGACAGGTGACGTGCTGAAAGTCTGACCTCCGGCATATACATAGACTCTGCCCCCGTCGGGTGCCATGCCTGAAATTGGCCAATAGGTGGTGGGATCATAGCCGGGCGCTCCGATGATGAGGTCGTCATATCCGTCGTTGTTCAAGTCTGTGACCGCAAGACTAAAGCCAAACTTGTCTCCGGAATTTTCGCCCCACAACGTTACATCGGGAGTCCCGGTCGTGTTACCGCCGTAATAGATTTCGACCGCTCCGCCGTAAACAGCATTCTTTCCTTTTCCGGTACCGGCATAGGGCAGACCGATAACTATGTCGGGCTTTCCATCACCGTTAATGTCGCCTACAGAAGTAACTGCTGCCCTAGATTTATTGATGATCATCTTTTTCAAATCAAAATACGTTTCAGCAGTCCACGCAAGGAGAGTGCTCTCGTTGCCGGAGGCGTCAGCGGCAGTAATGGCATAATAATACGTTACGTTGTTTTGAACATTCGTGTCTTTATACGTTAAATTGATGGGAGAACTGGTCAGCCGTGTATACTGGGTAGATAATGTCCTTCTATAGATCACATAACCCACGATGGGGTCTGCTACATAAGTGTCCCATGCAATCGTTATAAATCCCTCACCGAGAATCGATCTGAAGTTCTTAGGCGGCGCAGCATTTATCGGCTTTGATGCAACAACGAGTATGGCTGCATTACAAGTGCCGGAATATCTTTTTCTGTTGTTGTCCTGATAAGAGATAGAATACGGCGAGATATGGTATGTCCCAACATTGGCGGAAGCGGTAAAGGAGGCTTTAAGCTCAATACCCGGAGCTACATTAGTCCATTTAAGTTGGATCTGTTTTTTTGACGTATTTACCGAGGCAATTGTTGCAACCGGTGCTGTAGTGAGGTCTGTAAGACTGAGCCCGGTATCATACTTGAAAACAGCGCTGTACTCCTTGAGAGTGAAGGATTTGTTATTGACCGCTGAAAAAGCGTAGCCTTGAGAAAAACCAACGGTGATATTCGAATCAGCAGGGCTAAGGCTGGCGACGTCAACTGTTCCGGCAATTGCCAGCCCCTGATATTCCAAAAGACTCCAAATTCCCATTAACAAAATGCCGATAATAATAGCCGACCAATTTTTCATATTTTCACTCCCTTTTACGGTTTTGCTTTGTCTATCGCATCAAAGTTCCCCTTGAGTTACTTGAGGTTAAGGTTGCGTTTTAGACCCATCAATCCCCCTCCGGATATATAAATTAAGATGGATTTTATTATATCATTTGCTAAAATTAAATCAAGGACATTTTTATTCCATTATTTTCAGCGTTGCCTGAATGAAGGCATATAATGATTGGTTTTATTATGAATAACAGAGTTAAGGATTAACCCGAAGCTGTTATATTCAGCAGTTCATATTATAATCATATGCTAATTATACACACCATATCCACTATCTGAAAATTAACGGGCCGATAAAAATCAGGTGTCTTTTTTGTTGTTGCAGGGATTGCTGAAATCTATGAGCCAGAACAAGTCATCGGAAAAGAAATCCCAGTGCTCATGAATCTGGAAGCTAAAACTATCAGGGGAATTGTAAGCCAGGGAATGATCCTCGCAGCAGATGTTGAAGGGAAACCTGTTCTCATGCATCCTGACAACGACATCCCTCCGGGAAGTATCATACGATAACATCCGGTCAGATTTAAGGATTATTATTCTTTATCAAAGGGAAGATTACTGCTGTTTCCCAAATAGATTATCTGTATGTTTTTCTCATTTCATTCTCACTATGAGCCTCTTGCAAAAGTATTTATAAACCCAATCTGTCGACGTCCAGTATGAGGACTTCACTAAAATCCACGTACTTATTCTGCTAAGATAACGTCCACGATGTGTTTTTTGCAGTTTTGGACGC
>JBAQLU010000115.1:0-25761 GCA_049302065.1 Thermodesulfovibrionales bacterium | reverse complement strand
GGGATTAAGGGGAGGGTGTTGAAAACATTTTCATCAAACACCCCCACCCTAACCCTCCCCCCTCAAGGGGGAGGGAATAATTGGGAACCCCGAAGCTGAGCTTCGAGGAATTCTTTTGATTAAAGCTTGTAATCGTCCCTTTCATATCAGAAACGAGTATGCCGTCTCTGGTAGATTCAATTGTTGCATTGAGGAGTGACAGGGTTTTTTTAAGTTCCTCGTTTGCTATAAGTAACTCTTGTGAACTGAGATCAAGGGATCGTTCAAGCATATTCCTATCAATATCTGATTGAATATATGCATTATTTATAGCTGCAAAAATTGCCTGCAAGTCCTCCGGTTCAGAAAATGACTCACACAAATGTTTCTTAAGCTGACGTTTAAGCAGGCTGTGTATGTTTTTCATGGTTATTTTTCAGAAAGAACAGTAATTGTCATTGTCTGATTGTGCAATGCACAGATGCCGCCATGATTTAACGGCGATAATTCACCATATGAATAAAAGCCTGTCATTACAGTCTTTTCCCCTAAAATATCACGAACACCTTCAATCTCCTCTTCAGTCCTCTGCTTGAGAATCATTTTTCTCCCGACACAACTGATAAGTATGGCCAGTTCCGGAGAGAAAGAGCCGATTGCCTCATAACTTTTTCTTGCCGCTCCGGTTGCACCGTCAATGAGTCTGTCAAAGTTTGCTTTCATTAAACGGGCATAAGACCCCTCAGGAACATCTCCGGCAAACGTCATGCTTTGTTCTTCTTCATTTACAGAAAGAATAGTTCTGACGAGACTTGTTTGACTGTCTTTTGTTCGAATACTCAGGGGAAAAAGAAGGCCTGTGGCAGGGAGTCCTGCAGCTTGTTCGCCCAGGTATAATTTATACAGGTCCAGGGCTGACTTGCCATCCAGTTCGTATAATATATTGCCTTTTGCCTTTGTTATTAACCTTTCAGGACCAAAGGGATCCCAGCCCCCTTGAGAAGCATACCCAATCCTTAATTTATCCCCATATAAGCCAAACGCAGCAACTATTTTATTCTGAGGGTGGCCATCCCAGCACACCAGTGTCTCTTCAAATCGTTCTCCATCTCCTGCAAGACCTCCTGTTATTGATACTCCAGATGTAAGATTTTCAGTCAAACCCCTTACCAGATCACTGCCATTTACGTAAAGCCCATCCGAGAGAACTATGACATGTCTCAGGCCGTTTGTTTCGAGAGACTGCGCAAGGAGCTGTCCTGCCCGGTAACTATCGACAGTTTGGCTTAACTCAACCTGGGATCCCTGAATCCTGGTAGATTCAAAGCTTATTGCCGTCATAACAAATGCATTATCAGTAACCTGTGTTCCGGCAATTTCACCTGCTGTTGAACATCCACAAAAATGGGCATTCGGATAAGCCTGTTTAATCTCCCCGCAGAGAATTATCTTTCTTAATATCTGAGTGGAGCCAAAGAAGAGAACCAAATGTACTGTTTCGTCTGCCCTTCCCGATAACTCAGGAATCCATCCCTTTTCTTCTGTCCATATCTTCTGTTCTATTCTCATAATTCACCTGACATACTAAGACGGTCGTTAGTATGGCGACATAGTTTTGTCTGTTTGTCATTCTCCGGCTCGACCGGTGAATCCAGTTCCTTTCTCTAGATTGCCCGATCAAGTCGGGCAATGACAGTCATGTATCCCTACTTATAGCCGTCTTAGTAACTGAATAAATACATATATTATTTTATACTTTTATAAAACAATTACAATCCTACCAAGGTAGGGGGTAAATATTTCTCAGAAGATCGTGTAAAATATAATTGTGATAACGTTAAAATCATGAGAAAAGAACTTCAGGCACTCGAATATAAAGGGAAGCAAATACTCTTCTTTGATTTCTCTGATTGCAATTCCAAAGAAGAATACATGCCAATCATCGATGCTGCAAAACTATGGTTTAAAAATAAGGACCCCAAGTCTGTTTTAACTTTAACAGATGTAACCGATGCCCATTTTAATGCTGAAATTCTCACTCTTCTAAAAGAACTGACATTACATAATAAACCGTATGTTAAAGCAGGAGCTGTCATAGGCATTACAAGACCTCTCGCGAAGCTGGCTTATAATACCGTTATGGCTTTCTCCAAAAGAACACTGCCCATATTTGAAACACAAGATGAAGCAAAGGATTGGTTGATAAAGCAATAGCACTGTATTACACTCAAAGAATTTTCTCCGCTTAACTTCTTCGGATATTTTCAGTTATATTGAATAGATACCCTTATGCAGAAATTCATAATCATAAAAGGAGCACGGGAACATAATCTCAAAAATATCGACCTCTCCATCCCCAGGGAAGCGCTGACAGTAATAACAGGCCCTTCAGGTTCCGGCAAGTCATCGCTTGCTATAGATACAATATATGCCGAGGGACAGAGACGCTATGTTGAAAGCCTTTCTGCTTATGCCAGACAGTTTATCGAACAGCTTAGCAAACCCGATGTCGATTATATCGAGGGGCTCTCTCCTTCTATCTCAATCGATCAGAAAACAGTCAATAAAAGTCCGCGTTCAACAGTCGGCACTATAACCCAGATATATGATTATATGCGTGTTTTGTATACGAGAATAGGGAAACAGCTCTGCTATAACTGCGGCTCTGCAATATCGAGGCAGGAATCCATAAATATCATCAACTCTGTAATGTCCCTTCCCCAGGGAAGCAAAATTCAGATACTCGCCCCCATGGTCAGGGACAGAAAGGGTGAATACAGGAAAGAACTTCAGGAGAAGCGCCGGGAAGGGTTTATAAGGGCGAGGATAGACGGCAAAATAATGGATTTAACACAGGACATTACTCTACAAAAACATAAGCGCCACACGATAGAGATTGTTATAGACAGGTTCATTATAAAACCCGGAATTGACCGGCAGATAAAAGACGCTATTGAAACAGCACTAAGCCACTCAGATACTGTTGCAATCAATCTCCTTTCTGAGAACAGGGACATATTATTCTCAAAATCTGCTGTATGTTCAAAATGTGGAATCAGCTATCCGGAGATTAATCCAATGTTTTTCTCATTCAACAGCAGGCAGGGCGCTTGTCCCCGGTGCAACGGCCTCGGATTTGAAAATCTTGATGAGGATTCTGCCGAGCTTGAAGAATATAAATACTGTAGGCTCTGCAAGGGCTTTAGATTGCGAAAAGAAGCGCTCAGCATAAAAATACAGGATAAGAACATCGGTGAATTCGCACATATGTCTGTAAAAGATGCACTCAGCTTTATAACCGCTCTGAAACTGACGGACAGGGAAACAACAATTGCATCGCGTGTTCTTAAGGAAGTCAGGGACAGACTTCATTTCATGGAGAAGGTAGGACTCTCTTATCTCACCATTGAGAGACCGTCCCTTACTCTCTCAGGTGGAGAGGCCCAGAGAATAAGACTTGCAACGCAACTCGGTTCGTCCCTCACAGGGGTTTTATATATACTCGATGAACCCAGTATAGGCATGCATCCGAGGGACTGTATAAAGCTTCTCGAAAGCCTTTCCTCAATCAGGGACGCCGGCAATACTGTCATTGTTGTAGAGCATGACGAGGAGACGATAAGATGGGCTGACTATATTGTTGATATGGGACCGGGAGCCGGACTCAGGGGCGGCTGGGTTGTTGCTTCAGGAAGGCCTGAAGAGATAGAGAAGAATGAAAGCTCTGTCACAGGAAAGTACCTCAATGGATCAGTGACAATAGAGACTCCTTCAGTCAGGAGAATACCAAATGATTTTATTAAGATAGCAGGCGCTCAGGAGTTCAATCTCAGGAATATTAATGTCGATATACCTCTTGGAACCTTCACCTGTGTGACAGGTGTTTCAGGTTCCGGTAAAAGCACTCTCATCATAGAGATACTCTATAAAGCGCTCTGCAAACAAATCCATGGAAGCAAATCGATTCCTGGGAAATACAGGGAAATAAAAGGCATGGATAAGATAGACCGCGTGATAAGCGTGGATCAATCACCTCTGGGTAGAACTCCCAGATCAAACCCTGCTACCTACACCGGTGTCTTCTCATTTATCAGGGAACTGTTTGCACAGGTTCAGGATGCAAGAATCAGGGGATACTCTCCTTCCAGGTTCAGTTTCAATCTCTCCGGCGGCAGGTGTGAGTCATGTAACGGAGATGGATTGATAAAAGTAGAGATGCATTTTTTGCCTGATGTCTATATACCATGTGACACCTGCAAGGGAAAGAGATACAACAGAGAAACTCTTGAGATCAGGTATAAGGGGAAAAATATCTCAGAGGTGCTCGATATGACCATATCCGAAGCGCTCCAGTTTTTTTCATCATTCCATCCTGTAAGGCAGAAACTTGAAGTGCTTGAAGATGTCGGACTCGGATATCTGCAGCTTGGTCAACCTGCCTCAACACTCTCCGGCGGTGAGGCACAGCGGGTAAGAATATCCAGGGAACTCGGAAGAAAATCAAAAGGCAGAACTCTCTATATACTCGATGAACCCACCACAGGGCTGCATTTTGTAGATATCCAGAAACTGCTCAATGTGATAAACAGTCTTGTCGATTCCGGTAATACTGTCATCATCATAGAACACAACCTTGATGTCATAAAATCAGCCGATTACATTATAGACCTTGGGCCTGAAGGTGGAGATGAAGGCGGCATGGTGGTTGCAGAAGGGACCCCTGAAGAGGTCAGCCTGAACCCGCAATCGCATACCGGAAGGTTTTTGAAAAATAAACTCACAAAAATCAGCCATGCGAGAGTAGCATGAATAGTAGACAGCATGTAGTAGATAGTAGACTGGTAAAGGCAAAAAGAATAGTAATTATTTGCTGTTTGCTGTCTACTATATACTGTCTACTGTATACTGTCTTTTCTTGCACGCCGCAGAAAGAAAGGATTTTTAAAAAGGATAAGATTCTGATGGATACGCTCGTTACCATTACAGTTGTTTCGGATTCAAAAGATGCTGCTGAAAAAGCAATTGATACTGCATTTTCAGAAATTGAATATCTTGAAAAGCTCTCAAACCATTATTCACCTGATAGCGAGATAACACGCATCAATAGAAACGCGGGCATCTCAGAGGTAAAAGTATCGCATGATATCCTGAAGTTGCTGGAAAAGGCACTGTATGTATCGGAAAATACTAAAGGTGCATTTGATGTGACTATGGGTCCTGTTATTGCGCTCTATGATTTTCATAAAAAGATCAGACCTGACGATGGCATGATTAAAAAAACCCTTTCACTCGTAAATTACAGGGATATCATCATCAACAGGGATAGATCAACCGTCTTACTGAATAGAAAAGGCATGCTTATTGATCTGGGCGGAATAGCAAAAGGGTATGCTGCTGACAAGGCAGCAGAGACCATAAAAAAACATGGGGTACGTTCCGGACTGGTTGCTGTTGCCGGAGACATAAAGGCATTCGGTCTGAAGCCTGATGGAAAGCCCTGGAAGATCGGTATACGCAATCCAGAGTCAAAGGATAAGGAAGATGATATCATGGCAACTATTGAACTCGAAGATATGGCTATATCGACATCAGGTAACTATGAGCGGTTTTTTCTATCCGGCGGTAAAAGATACCATCATCTGCTTAACCCTAAAACAGGGCTTTCAGCTCATGAATGCCGGAGTGTAAGCATCATAACCAAAGAAGGCGCTTTCACAGATGCATTTGCAACAGGCATATTTATACTCGGGCCGGAACAGGGGTTAAAGGTCCTTGATAAATTGGGGTTTGAGGGGTTGATTATAGACAGTCAGGGAAAATCACATTTAACACAAGGCATCAGGAAGAAAATTGAGTTTAAGAGAACTGTTTCATAATACTACCCTCGCTGACAGAATTCTTTTTTCTCTCCTGATAGTGTTATCCTTATCAGGGATTGCCTTTATTAAGGAAATTCTTCCTGATAACTCTACACTACACATATATGTAGACGGTCATCCTGCTTACATTTTGCCTCTTGATAAAAACAGGGTTGTGTCAGTTGAAGGTCCGCAAGGAAAGACAGTCGTTGAGATCAAAGACCATCAGGTTCGGATTATCGAATCTCCATGCCATAACAAACTCTGCATACAAACAGGATGGGTCAGAAGCGGAGCAGTAGTCTGCCTTCCAAACAGGGTTGTTGTAACACTGGGCGATCCCGCTAAACATAAGAAGACCGTTGATGCAACAACAGGATAAATACCGGATAGCCCTGCTCTCTGCATTTGCATTAGGTCTTCACGGGTTCGAAAATCTGCTGCCATCGCCAATTCCATGGCTAAGACTCGGCCTTGCAAACATTGTGACCCTTATAACTCTTCTGCTCTATGGTATGCGCTCTGCAGTTATGGTAACGCTGATCAGGGTAATGCTCGCATCACTGATTGCCGGTTCTTTCCTTGGCCCTGCATTCATCCTCAGCCTCGGTGGAGGCATTGCGAGTACTTTGATAATGGGATTTGTATTGCACATAGCCCCACGATTATTCAGCACAATGGGTTTGAGCATTATCGGCGCATTATTCCATAATCTTGCACAGCTCTTTCTCGCATATTTTTTATTCATACAAAGAATAGAGGCTATTCTATTGATAACACCTGTAATAATCCTTTTCGGAACACTGACAGGCACTGTGAACGGTGCTGTATCTGCCCTACTTATGAAAAACTTGATAAAATATGATCAAAAGGTTCAAAATGTGAATAAAATTAAGTAATCTCCCCTAACCCCTCTTTATAAAAGAGGGAAGTAAAATGAACAGGGAAAGAATGATTCCCTCCTTTTATAAAGGAGGGTCAGGGTGGATTATTAAATATTAAATAATAGAATTAATTAACCTATGCAAATTATCTGTCCGATCTGTAAGAAGAAAACAACATGGGAAGAAAATCCCTATAAGCCGTTCTGTTCCGAAAGGTGTAAACTCATAGATCTTGGCAAATGGGTCTCCGATGAGTATAAAATAGAGGGCAATGAGGAAAATGCAGAGAACAAAGAGCAGGGAGCAGAATGAATGAAAACGAATAATTTCCATGCTCTTTGCACTTTACTCTTAGCTGAAGAAAGGGGGTTTTATGGTTAAGATAGCAGTTGCAGGCGCAGCAGGAAGGATGGGAAGCAGGATTACAGCGCTCTCAAAAGAATATGAAGGTCTTCAGTTGGCCGGTGCATTTGAGAGGAAAAGCCATAAGGATATTGGCAAGGATATCGGCACAGTAATTGGGATAGGCGATACAGGAGTGAAACTTGCTGACAACGCAGAATCAATAATTAATAATGTTGACCTGATTATTTCCTTCTCTACGGTAGAGGCGTCCCTTGAACACCTGAGGCTTGCATCATCAAAAGGCAAGGCGATTGTAATAGGGACAACCGGTTTTACAAAAGACGCCTTAAAAGAAGTTTCTGAACTCACCAGGAAAATCCCGTGCGTAATGGCGTCAAATATGAGTATGGGTGTAAACCTCCTTCTTAAAGTATTACAGGACATCGCAAGAGTACTCGGGGAAGGATATGACATCGAGATTATCGAAGCGCACCACAGGATGAAAAAAGACGCTCCGAGTGGAACTGCATTGAAGATGGCACAGGTAATCGCAGATGCGCTAAACAGGAACCTTGATGAGGTTGCAGTCTATGCGAGAAAAGGGATTATTGGTGAGAGGACTGCAAAAGAGATAGGCATTCAGACTATACGTGCCGGTGATATAGTTGGAGAACATACGGTTATTTTTGGAGGTCTTGGTGAAAGGATTGAGGTAACACACAAGGCTTCAAGCAGGGATACATTTGCAAGAGGCGCACTGAGGGCAGCTCTCTGGTGCTTTGGTAAACCTGCCGGATTATATGATATGCAGGATGTATTGGGCTTGAAATAGGTAAGAGGCAGGGTTCAAGGAGTTAAGGGGCCAAGGATTCGAGTTACTAAGGAGTTCATAAGTAAAGCCCCCTCACCCTTGCCCTCTCCCTCCAGGGGAGAGGGTTGTAATACTACCCCTCCCTTGAGGGGAGGGGATGAAGGGGAGGGTGATGTATGTGGTTTTACTTATGAACTGATTAGTAACTGCTCAGGAAAATGTAGCCGCAGGCCGAAGCCTGTGAAAAGCATATATTGAATGTAGGCTGGTGGGAAGCTTTATCACTTGACCACTTGGATCCTGGAATCCTTGAATCCTGTTGCTAAAACATCGAACGTATTCTGCCAGTTCTTTTATCAATCAGGATCAAATCTATAATAGCGCCCCTGCTGTTTATAATCTCAGCTACAAAAAAATGAGGCTTGTCAACTATCTTTACGACTCTTATCCCTCTGTTATGCAGCAAGAACTGCTCAAGTATCTCTTTTGCCTCAAGGGGTGTCTTCACCACCCTTCTTGCTCCGTACCATCCCCATTTGCTGCTGCGCCAATAATTTCCGTAGATGGGCTGACACTCTATCCCTTTTTTGTCTGTTTTATTCATTTCCAGTTGATTTTGTACGACAATCTTATTTCTTTTCGTTGTCTGAACAGCATTCTTATTGACTTTCTCCATTTCCTCGGCATATGAGAAACCGGGAATTGAGATAAGCAATATAAAGAATAAAAACATAAAAGATACTTTTAGTAATCCCATAATCTTAAATAGAGTCTGTCCATAAACTAAATATTTTAATACCCTCCCCAACCCCTCCCCTCAAGGGAGGGGCGATTTTACTATCCTCTCCCTTGAGGGGAGAGGGCAAGGGTGAGGGTGTTTAACAGTTAATAAAAAGACTCTAAATAATTTCCTTTCCAATAGATGAATTACGCTATTCAGATTAAAAAGGGGGCCAGAGGCCCCCTTTTCTGTTACAAACATACTGGATTCTGGCATCCTTTCATTATACCTTTGCCAGATATTCTACTACAACCTGTTTCGCCTCTTTTCTGCGAACGGACTCCTGTTTCATCTGCCTTCTGATGTATCTTTGTTTTGATATCAATTATCTCTTTCTGGATCGTTGCAATTCGCTCTCTGTTAGGATTTTCCTTATTGATCTCTTTACGAAGCTCGATCTTTTTCGTTATGAACTCATCTCTTAAGCTCAGGGTATCTTTCTGGAACTTCTTCACAGAGTCTAAATCAGCATTCTGCATCTGACAGGTTCTGTAACCACCATCAGGCCGGTATGCATAGACAGCAGAAACAAGAATCAGGACTGCTGCTGCAATCAGAAGTACTATCACCCCCTTTCTCATATTTTTTGTTTACCTCCTTTCCTTTAGATACAGAATACCAAAGGATTGTGAAGGGGTATCGAAGGAATTATGAAGAAGTTGTGAAAGCCGGCAGATAGAGTGTGAATGTTGAGCCCTTTCGATATTCGCTCTCTACCTCTATTCTCCCGCCATGGGCATCAGCAAGCTCTTTCGCAATGGTCAGTCCGAGACCAAGTCCTCCTTCCGGAGTCTTGTAGAATCTCTCAAATACAAACGGCATATCTTCTTTTTTAATACCAGAACCTGTGTCTGAAACAGCGACATATCCTTCCGGGTCTTTTATGCCGGCCCTGATTATGACCGTTCCGTCTGCATCTGTTGCCCTCAGTGCGTTACTGAGCAGATTGATTATGATCTGGCTGACTTTCTCCGGATCAGCATAAATCGTCATCATATCTTCACATTCAAGCTTCAATGCCACTCCCTTATCAATAAACAATTTTTCGAATCTCCCTTTAATGTTAGAGAGAAATGGTTTGAGAAGTATCTGCTGTTTTCTGAGTTCCAGGACACTTGACTCAGCCTTTGAAAGTTCCTCAATGCCTTCAATAATATGCTTCAGTCTGCCTGTCTCTTCATGCAATGATATAAGCCTTTCTCTGTCGACCTTAATCAGTCCGTCAAGCATCCCTTCAATCTCTCCCTGCATTGCGCTCAGGGGCGTCCTTAGTTCATGTGCAATATTGGATGTTAATTTTCTTCTCAGTGCTTCCTGTATTTCAAGGTTATCTGCCATCATGTTGAATGTCCTTGCAAGGTTGCTGATTTCATCATTGCCGGATATGGAAACCCTGCTTTTGATATTCCCCTGACTGATATGCTCTGCAGCAGTGGTGAGCTTTTTTATCGGATCGGTCATTTTCTTTGAAAAGATGAGGCTCAATATGACAGACAGCCCGCCCAAAACAAAAAGCAATAACAGCAGAAATCTGTTTGACCTCATCATAAATGTAATTTCCTTGCCCTCGCCTCCATTAGATATAATGGACCTGATCTCAAGTGAACCGATATCTTTTCCACCCAGAAACATGGGGTAGTTTGTAAATGAGTCATTTGAAAGTTTTTTTTCTTCAGATGAAAAACCTGATATGGCTGTTATTCTTCTTTTCATCAACGGTGGGAGTAACTCCACTGCCTTATTCGTACTCATCAATTCATTGTCATTCAGGTCACGTATTGACAGCTCGTATCCGAGTAGCAGTGCCCATATGGCATTTTCTCTCAGTGCATCAGAATTCCATCCTGAATATTTTTCATATGAACCCTCTATCGATGCCATAACACGGTACACCCTGTCCTCTCTTTCTCCTTCAAGGTATTCCTCAAAATCTTTTATTATCAGTTCCCGGAGGGATAAAGCTGCTGATAGAGAAATGAGTGATATGACAAGGAGAATGATGAGAAACTTGACCCAGAGACTTTTAATCATCCTTTTTGCCGCTGAATTTATATCCAACGCCATAGACGGTAGTGATGAATAAAGGACTTCTCGGATCGTCTTCTATCTTCTGCCGGATATTTTTTATATGGGCATCTATACTTCTCTCATACCCTTCAAATTGATAACCAAGAGCGCCATCTACAAGTTCTCCGCGTGTAAAAACTCTTCCCGGCGAACCTGCAAGAACAGAGAGTATCTTAAACTCGGTATGAGTCAGCGTCAGAAGAAGATCTTTATTTCTCACCTCATAACTTCTCGAATCTATAGATAACCTTCCTTTATTAAAACTCATCGGACCTTTATCAGAAATGTCCTGCTTTTGTGACCTTTTCATCACAGCTTTTACCCTTGCCATCAGTTCCCTCGGACTGAAAGGTTTCACGACATAGTCGTCAGCCCCCAGCGCAAAACCTGCAACCCTCTCTTCTTCAGAGGATTTTGCTGTGAGCATGATTACCGGAAAATCTCCGATCTCTTTCAGTTCCTGGCAGATCTCCTCACCGCTCATGTCAGGCAGCATAAGGTCAAGTATTACAAGAGAAAGTGGTTCCTTCAGAGCTATATCCAATGCTTCTTTGCCCTTCTCTGCAGTGAATACCCTGAACCCCTCCCCTTCAAGATAAACCTTTACGACCTTTGCGATCTTGCGATCATCTTCCACTACAAGTATTGTTTTCATCATAACTTAAATATTACCATATACAACTAAATACAGAGGATTTTATGTGTGGTCTATCTGATACTTAGGATTGATTTTTTTCGAGGATAAAGAGGAGTTGTCCTTCGATAACAAAGCTGTTTAGCTTGACGCAGACTTCGACTATATGGGCATCGAATGGAGCAACCAGTGCATTCTCCATCTTCATTGCTTCAAGATTTGCGATCTCTTCTCCCTTATGAACTATATCGCCTGCCTTGAGGGCGCCTCTTTCAGGATTGCCAATCCTCCAGATGTTTCCATTAATAGGTGCGCCGATTTCATTGAGTCCCTTAGCCATTCGTATTTCCGTCTTCTTAGCCCTCGGGGTCTCAACCGTATAAACTTTTGTTTTATTATTAACGCGCATAACAACATGAATTAGTCCCTCATGTTCTGCTCCAATCGAAACGAGTTCGAGACTGTACGGTTTTCCCCAGAGTTCAAAGTCAACCTTGTCGCCTGGGTTTTTAAGTCCCTGTCTCCAGACGTCCGTTGGTAATACTAACGGAGCTTCTCCATATTTTTCCCTGAACTCGATCATATCCAGCGCATCTTTGGGATGCATAAGGAAGAGTATAAACTCCTCTTCTGTCGGATTCCTGCCGATATAATCGGTTAACTCTTTTCTGAGTTTTTCGAGATCGTCATCCTCCATCGAATCAAGGGGTGAAAGTTCAATACGTTCTTTAATCTTCTTCTCCCATTCATCACCAAAAGTGCTTTTGTATACCCAATCAGGAGGCCAGCCCATGGGAAGTTTTCCATAGTGCCCAAGAATAAGGTTTTTGAAATCTCCGGGTGCATTTCTGAAAAGTCCTATAATTTCTTCCTGCTCATCTTTATCCATTGATGCAAGTTTCAGATTTTTCTCATCAATAAATTTTGCAAGGAGCTCGATCAGATGTCTGACCCCTGCCTCTCCTTTTGCCTTTGCATATTTATTTACTATTCCGCTGCAGGTTACCCACGTAATCTGTGATCCGGGGGTAACATCAAAATAATGGATTATCTTGTTGAAGAGAGACATAACCTTTAAAACAGCCGGCATGTACTGGAGGAATCCACCTTTTTCAGCCTGTTCAAAAGAACTCGGGAATGCCCCTCCAGGCATCTTGTGATATGTTACCGTATGGTCAAATCCCTTAAATGGTGATTCAGCCCAGTCATAATAATTTATCCATTCACGCACCTTTTGGACTGCAGCTTCAGCCTCTTTTCTGTCAAGATTCACCGGTATGCCGGAATCTTCAAAGTAGGCCTCAACTCCAAGGATCGGTGAATGTCCGTAGAACCGGACAAGTGAATCCTCTTCCACATCAAATATTTTTGCCCCTGCCTTTGCTGCTGCAAGCATTGCCGGCATTGCAAGCCCGTCTGTAATATGCCTGTGGTAATGAATGACCAGATCAGGATATTTCTGTTTTATCGAATCAATAAGGCTGCTGACCCGGTTAATACTGCCTACCCCTGCCATATCCTTAACGCAGAAGATGATCTCATCTGTTCCGCCACAGAGGTCTACTATGTCCTTAACACATCCAAGGTAATATTCGTTCGTTGCCCAGTCTGCCGTGGTAAATGATATAGCAGGCTGGAACAGTTTTCCCCTATGCATGATGACTTCTGCGACTGTCCGCATGTTCCGCACATCGTTCAGGAATGAAAAACATCTCCATACATCGATATCCACCTGTGCAACAACATACTCAATAACATTCTTGGGATAAGGCCTGTATCCCCACATATTTGTCTCACGGATCAGGGTTTGCAGCAGGACATCAGGCATATGCTGCCTTAAGATTTCAATCTCTTCAAACGGACTTTCCCTCCTGTTCATCACACCAACATGCCAGCGTGCACCGCCATGGCATTCTGAACTGAAAAGCCCCATCCTGTTGTAATATGGCGCAAGGGTTGCAAGGTCATATATGCGGTGACGGTTTTTGTAATCGGATTGTCCGGCGTCACGCATGCCCACCGATGAGAAACAGACGCCCTTAAGATTGCGGATTGCCTGAACAATCTCTTTAGAAGACATGCCGGGTTTTACAAAAATAATATCCTTTTTACGGGCCATATCCTCTACATCCATGCCTGAGGCCCAAGTGCAGATATCTCGGCAACATACCTTGCAATCTTCATTACCTCGTCTTCACTGTTTTTTTCCTTAAACATCGAAATGAGTTCTTCCATATGTTCTTCTATAAAACGTGTAGAAAACTCTCCTGCTACAAATGAAGGGTGCCTTATTATACTCAGAAGCAAAGGCGCCAGAGTTTTTATACCTTCGACCCTCAGATTTCTGCCAAGGGCGCGGTCCATAACCCTAATGGCATCTGCCCTGTCTGCGCCTGCTGTTATCAATAACATGAAAAGAGAATCATAGTACGGTGGAATATCAGCGCCTTCGTAAACACCGGTTGCAATCCTTACCCCTGGTCCCTGAGGGATCTGGAGCCGGGTTATGGTGCCAAATGACGGGCTGAAATTCCGCGGGTCTTCTGCATTAAGCCTAACTTCAAGCGCCCATCTGTTTGGATGAATATCCGCCTGTTTAAAAGGCAGCTTTTTACCCATTGCAACATCGATCATGATACCGACTATATCAAGACCGGTTATCAGCTCGGTAATACCGTGTTCTACCTGGAGACGCGTATTGACCTCAAGAAAATAATATTTCTTTGTCGATGAATCAAAGATGAACTCAACCGTCCCTGCCGACTGATAGCCTATCTCACGCATCAGCCGGATTGCAGTGAAGCAGATCTCCTTACGAAGATCATCATCGATTGACGGTGATGGCGCTTCCTCTATTATCTTCTGGTTTCTTCTTTGAATTGTGCATTCTCTTTCATAAAGATGAATAATATTGCCGTGCTGATCTCCAACCACCTGAACTTCAATATGCCTGCCGCGCTCTACATATTTTTCAACCAGCACCCTGTCGTCTCCGAATGACTTCATAGCCTCTGACTGTGCCTGTGCAAAGGCCTGTGCCAACTGATCCTTATTTTCGACCTTGACCATCCCTCTTCCGCCACCACCCGCAACAGCCTTGATCATCACCGGAAAAGCCACCTTTTCATTTTTCATCCATTTGCTGATCTGCTCAACATTGATGACATCTATGATGCCTGGTATTGTAGGCACATTGGCCTTCTGGGCAAGCTTTTTTGCCTGGATTTTGTCTCCCAAAGCCTTAATAACCTCAGGAGGTGGACCTATCCATGTAAGGCCTGCATCGATCACCATCTGGGCAAATTTATAATTTTCAGCAAGGAATCCCCATCCCGGATGTATAGCGTCTGATTTGGTCTGGATGGCAGCAGCGATCATCTTTGCCATATTGAGATACGATTCAACCGGAGGGGCTTCCCCAATATGAACCGCAGAATCAGCCATAAAAACATGGTGTGCGAGCCGGTCAGGTGTGCTGTAAACAGCGGTAGTCGGGATCTGTCTGTCCCTGCAGGTATGCATTACCCTGACAGCAGTAACCCCTCGATTTGCAATCAATATCTTCTGAATTGTCTTGTTTTTCACAGATATTCCTTACCAGTTGAGAAACATTTTAACATAAAATCCACAGTGATGGGAAATCTCAGGTAGCTGTAAGCTCTTTTGCTCAGGTATAATATTTAATTCATAATCTGGAGGACAATTATGACTATTACCGAAAAGATTCTGGCAGCACATTCCGGCAGGAAAAAGGTGTTACCCGGGGAATTGATAAATGCGAAGGTTGACCTTGTCCTTGCCAATGATATAACTGCGCCGATTGCGATATCAGAATTCAGAAAGATCGGGGCAAAAGATGTATTCAATAAAGAACGGATAGCATTGATCCCTGACCATTTTGCCCCTCAGAAAGATATCAAGGCAGCAGAACAATGCAAGATGCTCAGGGAATTTTCAAGGGAATATGATCTCAGCCTTTATTTCGAGGTAGGAAGGATGGGGATTGAACATGCCCTTCTTCCTGAGGAAGGTCTTGTTGTTCCGGGGGACGTAATTATCGGCGCTGACAGCCATACATGCACCTACGGCGCACTTGGCGCATTCTCAACAGGAGTCGGTTCAACAGATGTTGCAGCTGCAATGGCTACAGGTGAGTGCTGGTTTAAGGTGCCTGAGTCAATGAAATTCATCTATTATGGAAACCTGAATAAATGGGTCAGCGGCAAAGACCTGATCCTTTATACTATCGGCGATATTGGAGTTGACGGCGCACTTTACATGGCAATAGAATTTGCAGGAGAAACTATAGAGAATCTTCCAATGTATGGAAGAATGACAATGTGCAATATGGCAATAGAGGCCGGTGGAAAGAGCGGCATCATTGTGCCTGATAAGATAACCAGGTCGTATGTAAGAAAAAGGGCGAAAAGACCGCCGGTTTTTTACAAATCTGATAAAAGCCCGGAATACGCTGAAATTCGTGAATATGACTGCTCGAAGATCCCTTTGACTGTTTCATGCCCGCATCTTCCGTCAAATACGCGGCCCGCTGCAGAACTGTTTGAAGTTAATGTTGATCAGGTTGTTATAGGTTCCTGCACAAACGGCCGGCTTGAAGACATAAGAGAAGCTGCCATGATAATGAAAGGCCGGAAGGTCAATCCTAATGTGAGAATGATCGTAATACCTGCGACCCAGAAGATCTACAGGCAGGCAATGAAGGAAAAACTGCTGGACATATTCATTGAAGCTGAGGCTGTAGTGTCTACACCCACCTGCGGCCCTTGCCTTGGAGGGTATATGGGAATTCTCGCTAAGGGTGAAAAGGCTATTGCAACCACAAACAGAAACTTTGTCGGCAGGATGGGGCATCCTGAGAGTGAGGTTTATCTCTCTAATCCGGCAGTTGCAGCAGCTTCAGCAGTCCTCGGAAGGATCGGTACGCCTGAGGAATTGGGATTATAATGTCGCCTGAGGATAAACTTAAAGAATTAGGGATCAAACTTCCTGAAGCGCCAAAACCTCTTGGCTCTTATGTCCCGTCTGTGCAAATTGGCAATGTATTTTACCTGAGCGGAATGCTCCCCTTGATAAATGGAAAGCTTATACGAACCGGGAGGGTTGGCGAATCAGTCTCTTTAGACGAGGCAAGGGAGGATGCGAAGACTGCCACAATCAATGCATTATCGGTTTTAAAGTCAAATATTGGAAATCTGGATAAAGTTAAAAGATGCATTAAAATTATCGGTTATATTGCATCAGCGCCTGATTTTACAGAACAGCCAAAGGTTTTAAATGCAGCATCAGATTTGATCTTCGAAGTTTTTGGTGAAGCCGGCAGGCATGCCCGTGCTGCGGTCGGCGTCAATGTCCTTCCTCTGAATTCGCCCGTTGAAATAGAATTTATCTTTGAAGTCTCATAAACAGCTTTCTGCAGAAAATATCCACTAAATATAAACTCCTACATCTTGTCCAGAACCCTGATAAACGCCTCTACCACTGTAGAATCAAACTGGCTGTTACTGCAGCTTTTCAGTTCTGATACAGCAAATTCTATTGTTCCGGCAGACCGGTAAGGCCGGTCAGATGTCATAGAGTCAAATGAGTCTGCAACGCATATTATTCTTGAAAGGAGCGGTATTTCATCCCCTTTCAGCCCATCAGGATAACCCTGCCCGTCTACCCTTTCATGGTGGTGCCTGATGATCGGCAACAGGTGTTGCAGTTGCTTTATCGGTTTGAGTATCATTTCTCCTTTGACCGGATGCAGATTTATCAAACCAATCTCTTCTGATGATAGTTTTTGGGGACTATCAAGAATAACGTCATACGTTCCTATTTTTCCTATGTCATGTAGTAGGGCCGCTATCCTGAGGTTTCCCGTGACATCATTGTCTAATCCCATTTCCCCTGCGATCCCGAGGGCGTAATTGGTAACGCGCTCTGAATGACCTTTTGTCCACGGACTCTTTGTATCGATTGCATTAACAAATGAATAGATGAGACCTTCATACAGACCTTTCAGTTCTCTATAAGAAAAATCAACTTCCTTGAGCATATTAAAAAACGCATCCCTGCTGTCAGTAAGGCTCTGTTCCTTATCCTTTATCTCGGTGATATCAACAAGTGCAAGTACAAAGTGTTTTGTTAACCCCTCTGCATCGGGGATAGGTGTCATATAGACCATAAAATATTTTTTTGCTTCCTCATCATAATATTCGTAAGTATCCAAACTGATGATATTGCTTGAACTGAACTTATTAAAGTTCTCTTTTAAACGATCACTTCTTATTACTTCATAACACTCTTTATTCTTTATATCCTCAAACGAAATATTATAGAGGCTAAAAAAATATTTATTCGCCCTTTCGATCCTGAAACTCATATCAAGCAACAGCACACCGTACGGCATGGAATCGAATGTTATCCTCCATTCTTCAATCGTCTGCTCCAGCTTCTTTCTATAGCTGACCCTTGCGCTGATATCCCTCATAATGGTTCTTGTCTGTATGAAGTTTCCGTTCTCATCATAAATTGCGGTAGCCTTTATTAAAACAGGCAAAAGATCGGCGTCCTTCTTTCTCAGATAATATTCCACACTATCCATAAACCTGTTTTTCTTTAAAAGCGGAAAGGTTTCATGGAAAATCTTTTGTCCTTCAGCAGTAAGCAGGTCTGTCAGCTTCATCCTGTTGACCACCTCTGCTCTTTCAAAACCAAGCATAGTGAGCCATGTATTATTAACTTCGAGAATCGTCCCGTCAGGCCCGATTGAATGGTAACCATCCGGAGCATTCTGGTACAGATCAAGGTATTTCTTTTCGCTCGCAAGAAGACCTTTCTCTACCCGCTTTCTATGGGATATATCATGCAGAATGCACTGGATATAGACCGGTTTTCCGTCCATGAATTTGCAATGGGAATTTACTTCAACAATCAATTTCCTGCCTTTTTTGGTAATTAGCTCTGCTTCAAACCTGCCAACCTCCCTTCCGGAGAGCAGGTGTCTGAATACGTTGCTGCAGTGCTTCCTGCTTTCAGGATGTACAATATCTGCCATAGAAAGATTCCTGATATCGCTTCTCTGATATCCAAGAGTCTTTAACCATGCTTTATTTGCATACAGAAAACGGCCATCGGGAGCAAGGGCATGAATAAGATCATTCGTATTTTCAACTAAATCCATGAATAGATCTTTAGTCCATTTTTCTACCCTGCCTGTTTGTTTACCGAGAGTTTCCTTTACTGCGAGTTCAGCATTCAGTAAACGCAGCTCCAGCAATTCTTTTATGAGCTGTTTTTTTGTCTTACTTTCATCTTCCATGTCATTCAGCCTGATTTCTTTTATCTTCTTTCATATAAATATTATCGCTATTTTTGTAATATTTCTACAGGAATTTTCCTTGACGCATATTATTGTCGGTTATAATAGTGTTTAAAATGAACTACCCCGCAGTCCCGAAGGCATTCGGGACGAGGTATCAAAGATGTCATTCCGGCTTGTCCGGAATCTTTCTTTGCTTTACTGTATTGTTGTGTATAACGTATGCTCCGGAAGGATTCCCGACAAGCGGGAATGACAGAATAAGGAGAACCGTAACCCCGAAGCTGAGCTTCGAGGAATTCTTCGATTAAATGAAATATAGTTATGGATAAGAATCTTTACACCGTGAGATATTCTGATTGCAGAGACTCACACATATATAATCAGACAATCCATTATCTGGAAGAAATCTTCCAAGGCCGTTCAGAAGAGCTGATTAAAATTATTGGGATTGCTAAAAAATTCAGAAAAGGGCTTGAAAAGATCAATCAGTTTGTACAGCAGACCAACCGGGCAGTCTGTCCTTATTGCAAAGATGTATGCTGTATCAGTAAGCATGGCTATTATAGTTGTGAAGACCTCGTATATCTCTATGCCCTCGGCCTTAAGCCTCCTCATTATGAGTTCGGGAGGAAAGATTCAGACCCCTGTCAGTATCTTTCCGAACATGGCTGTATTATGGAACGCTCAATCCGTCCTTCAGGATGCAACTGGTATTTCTGCGATTCCCTTCTTGACCACATGGAGGTCATGCCCGATTATACGATATTCGATGATTCCCTGAGAGATGCAGCTGAACTATGGCTGGAAATGATGGAAGAGTTTGACAGAATCTCTTCTGCGGGTTCAGTGTCTCCGACCTGAACCCATAAATTTTGGCAATGAGTGCTTCAAAATAAAATCGGATTTTGATATCACCCTTTTTTACCATTGCTTCTCACTTGCACTTACTTATGTCCAATTTTGAGAGAACTGGCATTTACTTGCTTCCTTCATCTAATTAACGCTTTGGATAATTTTCGTTTTGTATTGAGTACTCTTGTAAATGTTGAATTTGAACGGGCTTGAAGATGTAGAATTATTCACTAAAAAAAAGTGCGTTCTCTTTCCGGATTTTCAAAAGTCAATAGTCAAGCCTGACCCCGGATATTCCGGATAGATTTCCATGGATGATCCTCTCCGTGTGCTTGTAGCCGCCGTTGCCAAGCTTCTTGCGGATTATCCGTCTCAGCTTTGTTTGATCAATACCACAAGAGCGTAGAACTCTCTTAAGAAGAGAATGCTCAGCTTTCAAGTCCTGCCAGGCATTCTGATTGAATCCTGTCTGATCCGGACCATCGGCTATAACCTTTTCGATACTAAGGATTCCCATAAGAAGGTGCTCTTTCTCAATGCACCGATATCCTGAGGCCGCAGCTTCATGAGCAGCTATTCTCCAAGCCATGTCAGCGCCAAGTGAAAGGTTTTGCATGTGTCCCTACTTATACTCCTGCAGCCATATCAAACTGTTGCTCAACGATTCTTTAGAATTGGTTGCGAGACATTTCAGCGTTCGTCTCAGGAGATCGTTGAAAGGAATCTGCTCGGAAACGATAATGCCGAAATGGTTTTTCCCGGCAGCCTGATAGGCTTTATGGAGGACAACATAGTCCCTGATATTATGGGTCAACACAGCCATCCCATTTTTTGCAGCATAGGCAAGCTGCTCTGCGTCGCTCTTCCCCGTTCTTTTCACTTCGAGGACATGAGTGGCCTGATAGCCCCTGCTGCGCAGAACTTCCGCCAGCAAGACCCTTACATCTTCATCGAGATATAGAGACGGCCCAGCCATTATTGAGATGTTTCCTTAACTTTCAAGTTCCGTTCTTTAAGCGCCAAGTCCCTGTCGATCTCTTCCTTGTTGTCATAATAGTATGAGAGAGCGTCATAGACCTGCGGCAGTGTCAGGTGTGAGAACTCTTTTACCAATTCTTCAGGAGACATCCCCTGTCTCAATACATAAAAGACCACCGAACGCACAGGGAATTTTGTTCCTGCGATGATCGGGCTCCCCCCGCAGTGAGATTTTAGTGAGGCAATATACGGATGCTTTGGTTTTACTTTTTGTGCTACAGGCATATCAACTTTACCTCCTTACGCTTTAATATTCTATATCAGCCGCTTGATAAGTTGCTATCCGCCCGGCTTCGTAGCAAAAGCATTAAATCAAGTAGAGAGCACCGATACATGGCCGGTCTTGCGCAATCTGGACGCCGTCTTGATCACGATCTGCACGTCACGGCCCAGCTTAGTCAGGCACTCCAGCATCTTGGCTTCCGAAATGCCGCGAAACCGTCCGCGCAGCATATTGGAGAGCTTCGGCTGAGGCATGCCGAGCAGTTCTGCTGCCTGCACTTGCGTCATTCTACGGTGCTTGATAATCTCGGCAATCTTGGTCGCCAATTGAGCCTGAGGTAATGGAGTGAGGTAATGGAGGGACACATCCCTATTTTCATAGATATTGATTCAATCTGGGAAGTGTCCCCAGTTTTCCCTCTTGATATTCTTCCGGTAATGCTGATTGAAGCTGTGTTGAGTATTATGAGATCAAGTTCACTCGTACCAAGGGAATTTGCAATCCTGTCAAAAAGATTTATCTTGTATTCAGCAAGGTCGTTCGTATCTCTGATATAGACAGCGATATCCAAATCAGAAAGAGGATTCACTTTGCCTTCAGCAAGTCCTCCAAAGATATATGCAAAAACAATATTATTATCCTCAGCAAGGACTCTTTTAACCTCAGGGATTCTTAAGAGGATATCTGCTGGTAAACTTTCAAATTTTATCATGTCTAATTATCACGTAAGACCGTGAAGTTGTCAACTTCTATAGATTTTATTGATTTTATGCTGCTTCTGCAGGTTCAGTGTCTCTGACCTGAACCCATAAATTTTGGCAATGAGTGCTCCAAAATAAAATCGGATTTTGATATCACCCTTTTTTACCATTGCTTCTCACTTTCACTTACTTATGTTCAATTTTGAGAGAACTGGCATTTACTTGCTTCCTTCATCAACTCAACACAGCAGATACAAGTCTTAAAGTGCTGTTTAGAAGTGAAAAGAATGAAGCCATTTTATGCGAAGATATTTTAATTTCTGATTGAAATATAGACTAAAAAAGGCGGAACCAATAATGGCTCTGCCTTTCCCAATTCCTGAGTTTTTCGGTTCTCTATTCTACCGAAAAGGTCGGTGCAAACGTCTGATAGGTTTCAGGTAGGGCTTGAAGCGTTAGACAATATTTTCCACTATATTTTTTACCGTTCCGGACCAGTAGTTGTTCCTCAACAGTAATAAGATACTCACCCTTTGCTGGGAGTGTGGCTTTAATTTCATTTGGTAGCTTGCTATTGTCTAACTTCATTAACAACGTCCGTTTAATCTTGTCTGTCAGCATCAGAGTTGCTCTTTTCCCTGAACCCGCTTCTGGTGGGTCAGCTTCAAGCCGAATTGTAACTTTTTCTCCTTTGGTTCCGGAGAACTTGAAGATGTCCTGGTCAAGGCGGTGTGGCTTTGGATCATTCCCAAGAATCGTGCAAATGGTTTTGCTTTCACATACATCACCTTTCCCATTACCGTTGCTATCAAGCTGATCCGGATTAGAGACAGATGGACAATTATCAATACTATCAGGTATTTTATCATTATCCAAGTCAGGTGGCACGTCAGTAGAATCCAGTGGGTCCGTGCCTACCAGTACCTCTACAGAATCGCTGTAGCCGTCTCCGTCTGTATCTCCCATAAGAGAATTCGTCCCCCTAACATATTCTTCCCCGTCTTTTATCCCATCGCCGTCAGTGTCAGGATTGGCAGGATCGGTCCCAAGCGCAAGTTCCTGCTCGTCTGTAAGGCCGTCGTGGTCACGGTCGTTGTTTTCCACCATATTCGAAAGGAAGCTCTCAGTCCCATTGGCCTTTACCGCAGAAACAGCATAAATGCTTGTAATGATACCGGAGTCCGAAGCCCATGGATCGTTAGTATCAAAGGTAGTACCTGTGACCGTCCCGATCTGCTGGAGATAAGGTTCATCGATATATTTCGTGTAAATATTGTATCCTGTCACGCCTATTTCGGTATTCGCAGTCCATGTCAGCCTCGTCTTCAGCCCTCCGGAGACGATGGCATCCGCCTGAAGTCCTGTTGGCGGCAGAGGGGTCTTATTCATAATTAATTTATCTGTGGAGCCGGAATTTACGGTGAAGGTGAAAGAAGTTGTGTTGGCATGATTAAAGGCATACGCTGATAAAATAGAGTTTTCACCTGTAGAGCCTGCATACTCTATTATCAGATCGTAATCCTCCTCATAAAGGCCAGACATGCTTAGTGTATACGTACCATCGGTAGGACTTTCTATCCCTATGCTTGCTGCATCCACGCCTATCGACTGCTCAGTGCCGGGGATGTTGCTGACGGCAACGCCATTGTCTATTCCGCTCCTTTGCCCTGTGGGAGAGATAAGAAGGGGCTGCACCCTGCCTGTAACGGCAATGGAAAGCGAACTCGTTGCGCTTGATGTCTGTAATGTAAGCGCACTCTTATTTAATGCCGAAGTTTTCACGCTCTGTCCACCATCTATAAATTTGACAGCATCAGTTGCATAAGCATTAACTAATTTTGTATGTTCACTGGGCCTTGATGAGTCATTTGTTATAGTCTCTGTCAAATAGGCGCTTTTGAAACCTAATACTGTTGTATCGCCAGTATTGGAAAATCCTGCATTTTTAGGCTCACCATCAGGATAAAACAATCGTGAACAATCCTTTTTTTCTAAACTAATTGTCTCAATAGTTCTGTTACTGTCACTATAAAAAAGCATCGTACTTACCTTATCAGGGTCATCATTATATCTGTCGGCAAGAAGAGAAAGTTTTGAACTGCTGTTCAGCCTGCTTAACCAGTCATTTGTTTCGCATTGTGAAGACCCGAGTGGATCCAGAAATGAATATGTTGGCATTAGCTGCTTTAATGATGGGACATTACTGCGTATATATGAATACATTTGATGCCGATATTTTATTGGTGCTGTCCACAGACCGGCTATAATATCGGCAAGATCAATCTTATACCCGATCAGATAAGCAATGACCAAAGAATAAACAGGTTTTAATTCTCCTAATGTATTGTCCAGTTTGCCAGGATCTGCTCCTTCCCAAAGATAATATGCATTTGCTGATCCGTGATTGGGAGTGCCTATCATGGCGAATCGGTCAATATCGTTATTGTAGTGAGGCCCCTGAATATAGGCGCGTGTTACCAGTCCACCCATGCTGTGTGCTATGATATTCACTTTCTGAGAGCCTGATTTTCTCTTGGCTATTGTTATCCAATTACGTAGATATTCATTTGCAACGGTGTCATTGTCCTTGCGCCAGTCATAAGGGACCTCAAAGAGAGTGCAGCCTTCTATGTATCCATCATAATCAATAGTTAGTATATTCTTAATCTTATCCCATCCGTAATCAGTTGCACTACCGTCGAATATGATCAAATCAGGGTCATTCCATGATAGGCTTTTGTCGCGGGGTAGTTTGGGGATTATATGTTTACCAGCTGCCTTTGCCCATGTAGATCCCATTATCCCCGGCACAAGAAGCACCGGCGTTTTTTCATTCAGATTGCATGATTGATAGACGTTAATATCTTCGGATACGCCGCCGCAGTCGACAGGAACAGGTATCTCTCTGCTTTCGCCGCCGTTATATGTAGCACGGAGTTTATAGCCTCCTCGGGGGACATTTGAAAACGAATAGCTGCCGCCTGAACCGGAAGTGGTCTGCTGGGAATAAGAATAGCCAGTGAGATAAACTGTTGCGCCTGACAGGGGTGTTTTGTATTGCGTAACCTTTCCTCCGACTGTGCCATAGCATGCACTGCCGCCGGTAACATTAAAGGCAGCGCTTTTGCCGGACATGCCCCCGCCCATTGAGCTGATCTGGATGTCTGTGCCAGGAGTCTTAATGAAAACATCTTCTATTACACTGCCGCCTGTTAAAATTGTTACATAGGAAGGGTATAACCCTCCGTTTGTTGCTGAGATATAGACTCTGCCTGTCCAATTAGTCTTTATTGTGCCGTCAGCATTTTTTGCTGTAATCTTTATAGGAAACTGTTCGCTGATAGCCTTGTCGGTAATCGGCTGGCCGTTATCGTCTGTAATCTCAAAATGATTATAATTACTAAGTGGCTCATAAAGCTCGGCGACATTCGATCTACCGGAAGGAATTTGTCCACCGGCAATAAGTACCTTTCCATCAAAGAGAAGAACACCCGATATATAAGATTCTGGGTTGCTTAGATTGCCAGTCGGAGTGAATAAGCCAGATATAGGATCATAGATTTCGGCTGTTGACAGAGCTGTACTGCTATCCACTCCACCTGCAATTAAAACTTTACCATTGTTAAGACGAATAGCGAAATGAGCATTTCTTGGAGTGGTCATGCTTCCTGTTTGTGTAAATGTATCTGTGACTGGGTCATATAATTCTGCCCTGTCAAAAACTACATTATACCCATAGGTTGCGCCGCCGGTGATTAACACCTTACCATTAGTGAGTAATGTTGCAGTATGACCGGCAGCAGCAGTGGCCATATTTCCCGTTGTAGTGGTAAATATCCCTGTCGCAGGATCATATATTTCTGCCGTATTTAGATCACCATTGTAACCTGCACTCGCTCCCCCTGCAATGAGAACCTTTCCATTTGTCAGCATTGTGGCAGTGTGCCAGCGCCGCGCATAGTGCATAACTCCAGTCGTAGAAAAAACACCAGTTACAGGGTCATAAAGTTCTGCGGTATTCAGTGTATCAATCAATCCATAAAAACTCGCTCCTCCTGTTATAAGCACTTTGCCGTTTGGAAGAAGCGTAGCGGTATGACCGTTTCTGGTTCGGCAAAGTGGGGTCAGGCAAAGTGGGGTCAAATCTTCATTATTGACATAAACCTTCAATTCTGATAATGAGTTCACACAACTTCCTGTCTTTCTGCATCTTTTTAGCAAGCCTTCTCCGTTCCTGGCTCACCGATGTATAGCCAACTCC
>JBAQLU010000114.1:0-3139 GCA_049302065.1 Thermodesulfovibrionales bacterium | reverse complement strand
CCAAAATATCTAAATCAGGGGGATACCCAGATATAGGCTGAACCGAAAGAACTCAATTGCGGGCTTTCTGCAAAGCCGTTTCCGAGCTGGAAGCCCTAAAAAACTGATTTCGACGCGGAGAGCCCGGGCAACAACGTTGAGGCGAATGACCTCGTGAGGGACAATACAGGGCCTCTCATGAACTTGAGAATCTGGATAAGGGATGATTGGCGGTCTCGCTCAATGCGGGACACGCCGGATAAACGTAACGATCAGATATCGGGTTCGCTCAAAGTGAGAGACCGTCGGAAAAAATATCAGCGTCCTCGCATGGATGCTCAGCAGGAGACTGTTTTTTCACAAAACTTAAAAACAATCTCATTGATTCTTAAGCAATTTTTCAAAGTGATTTTTTATCTTGACAGGAGGCACTATAGGATGTCCCCTTTTTGCCCTTCCATATCTCAAAGGGGTTATTCGCATAAGACAGCCTATATGTTGTGGCGTCTATAGATTTCAACTCTTATAGGGCATATACAGATATGACGTGAACCAAAATATAAAAAGTAATTGCAAGTTTTCTGGTTGCATATTTTTTTTATAAAAAGTCCTCCGGAAACCTCCTTCTCAATAAAGCATGTATCAAATTTGTCATTATTCAAGCATTCAAAATTATAGGAGCATTTTGAAGTTCGTTTTTTAGTATCTTCGCTTATCTGATAAGCCATAGGGATTCCTTTGACACTCTTAGATATAATTAGACATCAAAATATTTCTTTTGTCAAATTTCTATATCAATGATTATCATTTGTACTATTTTGGTTTAAGCCGTGATTCGAAAATCACAGTTACAGGAAGGAGGTTTGCTTTCCGTGCCTCTCTGTGATGCTGTGAGTCTTTCGCCCCGCAAGAAAGACGTCCTTTTTCTCAGTGCCAACTACAATTCCGCAAAACTAATACTAGATGAAAAATGAAGAATTGCAGTTGAAATATTCGCACCGCAAAAATCAGCGGGGTGAGTATCACGGCATTCAAGGCGATCCTCAAAAAGAGAGAGAGATGGATTGATGTTGTTGTAAAAGAATGATATCTGACGAGGCAATCTCTTCAATCCGGTAAATGCAGCAAGAATGGGAACCTCAAACCCTTTTGTGGAAATGGTTAGCGGTATGTCTGGCATCTGATTGATTCGCTGGATTTTGCGCTTATAAAACTGCCAGACAACGAAAATCACGATTGCAATAATCGTCAATCCTAAAGGAACTGGGATCTCGAAACTCATATTGAAATAGTCCTAATAGACCGTGCAGTGAGCATCTGTACCTAAGATTTATTTTTATGCTGATTATACAACAGAATACATATATGCGAAACAATAATTCTTATTGCGAATTTTATAGATCGCCGGTCGAAACTTACTCCTTTCAGGATCAGCTTTCAGATGCGTGTTCCAGGAAGAATTAACCCGTTGGTTATAGATTGCTTTTATTTATTAAACAGTAGGCACATATATATTTAACGTCTGCATGGTTGACCATAGACTGTAACACTTTGTGGCTTCCAACCTTTTTTATCCTTCCAAAAACTGACTATACCTTCATAATATCGCCTTTCACCTTTTCGAGATGAATAACCGTCTATCAAATATTTAATTTCAGCTCGATAGTAAAAGTCATATTCGGTTTCTTTTTTACTCCTGCTAACTAATTCAAAATTAATTTGAGTATTCTTGCTAAAATCTGAAAGGCTCTTGATCTCTAAGCCACTAATACATTGTTCTGAAAAATATTTTTTTGCATCATCGTTTGAGGGACCTTTTGGATTTGAACAAGCAGACAAACAATATAATGCAATTATCAATATTATGGGTAGAACACGCATGGTCATTTCCATAAAGTTTTAAAGGATTATTTTAAGTAGCGGTAGTATTGTATCAAAATTATGGTTTTAAGAATACAGGAAATAGCTTTTTAAAACGTTAGCAACAAAAGTAGTTGCGAGTATGAAACGTCAGGATTTACAAAGCAAATAAACATTATTCAATCAGGGATGCCCTATGTTTATTACAGGAAGGAGGATTGCCTTTCAAAACTCCATAGAATGCTTTGTATCTTTCACCGTGTAAGAGAGATTACATTGTCTTTAAACCTTCAGTTAACATTGCTTTTTTAAGAAGCTTTCTGAATTTTCATATGACTTTCACCCTACCTTAACTTTTAGAAGCTACACTTTAATTTGTTATAATTCATATAATCCTTTTTTCTATTACTTGAATTAATTTTCAAGAGGGATGTCGAGAAATAATGGCAGTTGAAAAATTAGACACAACAAATCTTCATCGGGCCAGTGCAATTCTGAAAATCGCAGGAAAAGCCATCTCTATGAAAAAAGGAGACATACTTGAAGTTATCGGCTTATCTGTATCTTTTGCAAGTGATGTTCAAGAATGGTGCGAAAGATCTAAGAAAAAATTTACGTTTTATTTAAATCCGGAAAACAATACCGTAAAATGTCATATACATATATGAGGACATATTATTGCCTCTTTGCTACTATGATGAAAGTAATCTATAGGAAATTAATCTGTTGGAAGAATATTCTGCAGATGTTTAAATAATGAAGGCTGATTTTGAGCATCTATTTCTTCATCAAATTGGATACCCAAAAAATGAGTATTCCCTATCTTCCTGATATTTATAACTCGTCCTTTAATAGAATCAGTTTTTAATCCGCCATCTAAAGATATGAAATTAATGGTAATTGAAACACTTGTTTCGACTTTTATTGAACTATAGGAATACAAACCGATTCCTTGTAAAGAGATATTAGCTATCAAGGTTTGAATTGATTGAATCTCACCCTTTTTATTAAATTCAAGCGTGGCGCTTCCAGATATTATAATTCGCTTATGCTGACGTCTGTTTATCATATTTTTATTGACTTCTATCTGTAATATAGCATTCCAGAAGATTTTTAGAAAATCGCTCTTACAGGAAGTATTGTTACTTCGCTCCCGCTTTACATCACCTTGTGTCTCTCATCCCGAAATGTTGGAACTGCCTTTTTGCGTTCTACTTCATTATTAAGTGTTTAATGAACTACCCCGCAGCAGAGCTGCGAGGTATCTTAAATCTCCCCTCCCTTGAGGGGAGGGGATTAA
>JBAQLU010000113.1:0-58061 GCA_049302065.1 Thermodesulfovibrionales bacterium | reverse complement strand
AACAAGAAGGGGCCAAAAGGGCGGAATATGCGAAAGAGACATTAAAGTCACTTTCACAGAAGCTTACGGCTGAGTTTGATCGAGGATTCTCAGTGGACAATCTTCAACGTATGCGAGTTTTTTACCTCATGTACAAAAAATACGCGACAGTGTCGCGTATTTCTGCCAAATCTCCGGCAACCTTTCCTCTGAGCTGGTCGCATTATGTTTTCTTGATTAGGCTTTCTGAAGATGAAAGAAAATTTTACGAGATTGAGACAGTGAAACAAAACTGGTCACTCAGGGAACTTGAGCGTCAATTTAATTCATCACTGGGAGCAGGAGCAGCTTATCATCGAGATTGAGGGGAAGATGAAGCAGAAAACCGAACTGATATCTTTATTTGTTATTGGATGGCGAATAATATGAGAAGCTACAAATGGCACTGTAAATGTATTTACTGTTGCAATTATGTATATTTTATGCAATAATAGGCTTAAAACAGCACGGAGAATGTTATGTTAATTGATTTTTCAGTAGCTAATTTCAGATCGATCAAAAAGAAGCAAGTGTTTAGTTTTGCTGCTGCAAAGGGCGATGAGCTTGGAGAGACACATACATTCCAATCCGAGGTAGCGAAGCTTCCGAATCTGCTCCGATCCGCGGTCATGTATGGGGCAAATGCCTCAGGAAAAAGCAATGTGCTCCGTGCGCTCGGCTTCATGAACTTTCTCGTTCTGAATTCGTTTAGTGCCCTTCAAGAGGGGCAGTTGATTCCTATTACACCTTTCCTTTTTGATCCCGAAAGCTCAAAAGCCCCTTCTGAATTCGAAATTACGTTCATCAGTGATGGAGTTCGGTATCAATACGGTTTTGCCGCGATGCAGCAGAGAATCCATGAGGAATGGCTCATCGCTTATCCAGAGGGGAAGCCTCAGCGGTGGTTTGAGCGTGTCTTTAACATAGGAACCTCTTTGTATGAGTGGCAGTTCAGCAGGAACTTTATCGGGCAAAAGGAAGTTATCAAGACAGCAACTCGATCAAATGCGCTTTTTCTTTCTACAGCAATCCAGCTTAACAATGATCAACTGAAACCAGTGTTCAACTGGTTCTCAAGCAAGCTTGACGTGATTTTGCCGGGTTTCAACATTAATCTTCAATTCACGCTTGATAAGTGCGCAACAGAGCAGGGCAAGCAAGGGATTCTTTCTTTCATGAATGCTGCGGATATCAGCATTGCGAATATTAAGCTTGAGAAAAAAGCATTTGATCCAGGTATGGTTCCAAATATTCTTGCCCCAGAATTGCGCGACAGACTAATCGCCGATATGTATGGCAAGGAACTTACGTCGGTTAAGTTTGTCCACGATTCCGGCGCTGGAAGTGGGATTCTCGACCTGAATGACGAATCGCAGGGCACACAAAAACTCTTTGCCTTTGCGGGTCCTTGGCTGGATGTCCTTGCACGTGGCAAAGTGCTTGTCGTTGACGAGCTTGATACAAGCCTGCACCCTCTGCTTGTGCGTCATCTTGTGGGGTTGTTTCATAATCCTAAGACCAATCCTCTGAACGCTCAACTACTCATAAGCACGCATGATACAACACTGCTTGATCCGGCTACTTACCGCCGTGATCAGGTTTGGTTTACAGAAAAGGACGAGCATGGTGCGACAAGTCTTTACTCGCTGGCTGAATTCAGGCCAAGAAAGAATGAAGCCTTTGAACGAGGATACCTCAAAGGTCGCTATGGAGCACTGCCTTTCATTGGGGAGTTCTCGTTCTGATGGGAACGGATAATCTGTTTCATAAGAGGCGCGAACGACGTGTGAGGGAACTGATGCGTATCCAGAAAATCCGTGCTGCATATGATGTTATTCTGATCTTGTGCGAAGGCACAAAGACGGAGCCGAATTATTTCAAGGGACTGAGGTCGCACTTGCGTTTAAATAAAGAGAGTATCGTCATCCCTAAACGGTTCAAAGGAAATGATCCTCTGAGCCTCGTCTACACTGCCGAAGAGGAGTTTATCAAGGAACTGAAAGGGGACCCGGAAAAACAAGGGTATGACCACGTATTTGTGGTTTTCGACAAAGACAGTCATACAACCCACAACGATGCGCTCCAAAAGATACACGGGTTGAGTAAAAGATATAAAGACAAGTTCAAAGCCATTGTATCCATACCCTGCTTCGAGTTCTGGCTTTTCCTGCATTTTAAAGATGCAACACGCCCTTACGCTGCATCGGGCAATAATTCTATCTGTGACAATGTCATGCGTGACTTGAAAGTTCATGTTCCTGACTACGAGAAGGGAAGTCGCACGGTATTTGAATTGACATATCCCGCGGTTGAGCAAGCGGTAAGTCGCGCTCAATTACTTGAGAGGCGACATGAGGGCGTCGGAACGGACAATCCGTCCACGAAGGTACATCATCTTGTCTTATACCTGCAAAACTTTAAGGCTAAAACTTGAAATATCATTTCCGTCACAAAAGAAACAGATCACATGAACAACAAAAAACAAAAACTTGAACTTACATGGATAGGGAAGGACGAGCAGCATCTGGATGCCGATTTGTTTATGCCTTTAAGGGGAAACATATGATAGAGCCAATTATTACTTGTCCGAAATGCAAGGTAGAAATTAAAATAACTGAATCGCTTGCGGCGCTATGCAGAGGCGACAGAAAACCGCTATGCAAATAATAAAAACAAAGAACGGCATCGATTACCTTATCGAAATTCTGAAAGATAAGGCACGAACTGTTACCCGCGCCGCTTTTTGGAAAATACCACATCATACGCAAGAAGAAGATGTTCGTCTAAAAATTTGGCGGAGTACAAAGACCTCAGGACAGACTGAGACTCTTGAACGTGGTACGCCAAAAAGCAAATTAACGCTTGATAATGATGAATTTAAAGCGCTGCTTAGTTTCATAGAGGATAATTATGAGCCTTTTAAACAAGGCGTAAAACGATATATACCGATTGACCAAAAGTTTGACCCGGTAAGTTTGTCGCATTTAAAAGCGATATTTGATAATCCGGACAAAAATAAAGTTCTTGATTTCATTGCAACAAATAGCATTTTGCCGGATGATTTGATTGCAGGTTTGCAGAGTCAGGCGAGAATAAAGGCAGTAAACGAATTCGAGATGATGTTGAATCAGAACTTGGTTGAGCAGAAGTGGCAGGAATGGTTCACAAGGAACGCCTGGGTTTTGGGAAGCGAGTTTGTAAAAATTTTGGATGAAAGAGAAATAGACACGGACAATATTGCAGATTATCTGATGGAGGCATATGACGGTTTTTTGGATATTATTGAAATCAAGAGACCCGATAGCAGCCTGAAGTTTTGGGCTGATGCACTTGACCACGACAATTACGTTCCTTCAACAGATATCATAAAGGCGATAACGCAAGCGACAACATATATCTATGAAGTAGAGAGGGAAGCCAATAGCGTGAAGTTCCTTTCGCGGGTAGGCAACGTCAAAACGATTAAGCCGAGGTGCATCTTGATATTTGGACGGTCTTACAATTGGAATGATGTACAAAAAGCGGCATATAGGATTTTGAATTCGAGCTATCACAATTTGACCATAATGACATATGATCATGTTTTAGACAGGGCAAAGAGGATATTAGAGATCGATGAAGGTGTTGAGCCATTTTAGTAAATTAGACTTACAGTAATAGCCTATTAAAGCTATGACCAACAAAAAACAAAAACTTGAGCTTACGTGGATAGGCAAGGAGAATCAGCCGAGGCTTGAGCCGCGGATTCTTATTGAAGATCCGGAGAGGTCTTTTGCTGATAAGAATGCGGGTAACATGCTTATCTACGGCGACAATCTTCTTGCTCTCAAAGCACTTGAGCAGGATTTTGCTGGAGAGATAAAGTGCGCCTGCATTGACCCGCCTTATAACACAGGCAATGCCTTTGAACATTATGACGACGGGCTTGAACATTCCATCTGGTTGAGTCTGATGAAGCCGAGGATTGAGATATTGCACAGGCTGTTGCGTGATGACGGAACACTCTGGATGTGTATTGACGATGATGAAAGCCATTATCTAAAAGTGCTGTGCGATGAGATTTTCGGGCGGAGGAATTTCGTTGCGAATGTGATATGGGAAAAGAAGTTTTCACCGCAGAATGACGCAAAATGGCTTTCCGACAGCCATGACCATATTCTGGTTTATGCCAAAAACAAGGAAATCTGGAGACCTAATCTTTTGCCGAGGACAGCTGAAATGGATTCAAGATACAAGAATCCCGATAATGATCTGAGGGGTATTTGGACATCAGGGGATTTATCAGTAAAAACATATACAGAATCAACTGATTATCCGATAACAACACCATCGGGGAGAGTTGTTAATCCGCCCTCTGGCTATTGTTGGCGTGTTTCAAAGGAAAGGCTACAAGAACTCATTAATGACAACAGAATCTGGTTCGGTAAAGATGGGAATAATACGCCGAGAATTAAGAGATTCTTATCAGACGTTCAAGAAGGCACCGTCTCCAAAACAATCTGGTATAGAACAGAGGTCGGTGATAATCAGGAAGCAAAACGGGAGACTAAAGCATTTAACAGCGATGAAGTTTTTGCAACTCCCAAGCCTGAACGATTAATTTATCGTGCCCTTACTTTAGCCACCAACCCCGGCGATTGGGTTCTCGACTCCTTTCTCGGTTCCGGCACGACTGCCGCAGTTGCTCACAAGATGGGGCGCAGGTGGATAGGCATTGAGCTTGGCGAGCATTGTCATACTCACTGCCTGCCGCGATTAAAGAAGGTTGTTGACGGCACGGATCAGGGCGGTATCTCAAAATTAGTCCCCTCTCGGGAGGGGCAAGGGGTGGGTTGGCAGGGCGGAGGCGGTTTCAAATATTACTACCTTGCGCCGAGCCTGCTTAAACAGGACAAATACGGCAACTGGATTATTGACGAGCGGTACAATGCTGACATGCTTGCCGCTGCAATGGCAAAGCATGAGGGATTCAAATATTTGCCTGACGAATATATCTACTGGAAACAGGGCAGATCAACAGAGAAAGACTATATCTTCACCACAACTAACTTTATCACCGTTGAGTTTCTCGATAAAATTAATGAGGAGATGCAACCTGACGAAAGCCTGCTTATCTGCTGCAAGTCATTTTCAAAGGCATGCGGCAATCGTTATCCAAATATTACAGTCAAGAAAATACCGAATCTGCTTTTGGGACGCTGTGAATTCGGCAGGGAAGACTACAGCCTGAATATAGTGAATATGCCGGTTAATCCGGATGAACCTGAGTTTGTTCCAAGCGGGCCGGTAAAAGAGAAAAAGAAAGTAAAAAAGAAATCTGATCAAAAGGAACCGGCATTATTCAATGCAGAGGATGAGTAATGGACAAAATAGCAAACTCAATTAAAAACAGATTAAGTCTTCGTCCTCCACAGGAAAAGAGCCTGAATATATTGGCGGAGTTGGTTGATAGACTGACTTTGAAAAAACACATCCCAAACCCTTCTCAAGAGGAGAATTCCACCGCTAACGCATCCGAGGGGGCTTTTCTCAAAGAGCAGTTGGAAATAGTAAAAAGTTCTTACCCTACCTGCACGGACTTTGAAAGAAAATTTCCTTCAATCTGCTTTGCACTGGCAACAGGAGTCGGTAAGACGCGGCTAATGGGCGCATTTGTCGCCTACCTCTATCTGGCTAAGGGGATAAAGAATTTCTTTGTTTTGGCCCCGAATCTGACAATCTACGATAAACTGATTAATGACTTCTCTGTTTCTGCACATCCTAAATATGTTTTTCAGGGGATCGGAGAATTTGTCCATAATCAGCCCGTCATAATTACTGGAGACAATTACACTAACGCAAAGCTCTTTGATTCCGATGTCCACATCAATATATTCAATATCTCAAAAATAAACGCAGAGACAAGAAGCGGCAATGCCCCACGCATAAAGAGGCTGTCGGAGTTTCTTGGGGAGTCATATTTTAACTACCTCTCTAATTTGGATGATCTTGTTCTTCTGATGGACGAGTCCCACCACTATCGCGCCGACAGGGGCATGGAAGTGATAAACGAACTGAACCCTATAATCGGGCTTGAACTTACAGCAACTCCGAAGATTGAGCGGAGCGGAGGAGCTATCAAATTCAAGAACGTAGTCTATGAATATTCTCTTGCAAAAGCCATTCGGGACGGTTTTGTAAAAGAGCCAGCCGTTGCCACCAGAAGGGATTTCGACCCCTCTCATTATTCACCGGAGGAACTGGACAGAATTAAGCTTGAAGACGGAGTCCGTATACATGAAGACACAAAGGTTGCCCTCGATATTTATGCCCGTGACAACAAGGTCAATACAGTAAAGCCTTTTGTGCTCGTAGTGGCCCAGAACACTGAACATGCTGGAAGGCTTATGGAGTTGATTGTATCGAGAGCCTTCTTTGATGGATATTATGCCAATAAGGTAATGGAGATACACTCCAATCAATCGGGAGAAGAGAAGGACGAGAATATAGCAAAGCTTGTATCCCTTGAAAACCCATTAAACAAGATTGAGATTGTCATCCACGTAAATATGCTCAAGGAAGGATGGGATGTAACGAATCTTTATACGATTATCCCCTTGAGGACAGCGGCATCCATGACGCTGAGGGAGCAGACCATTGGAAGGGGATTGCGACTGCCTTATGGAAAGAGGACGGGGCATATCAAGACGGATAAGCTCACCATCGTTGCACATGACAGGTTTCAGGAAATTATTGATGAAGCCAACAAGCCCGATTCGATTATAAGAAGGGAAAACATCATTGAGATAAATGTGGATGAGATAAACCAATCCAAAGAGGTAGTTACCTCGGTTTCAATGTTTGAAAAGAAATTTATCGAAGAACAGGAAAGGATTGATTTGATAGCCGAGCCGCTGGAAAAGTATAAGGCACAGGCAAGTTTAGAAGTCCATAAAACACTCGTATCCATTCTGCCGGAGCTTAGCGATAATGTTAAAAGTGTTGCTGAACTTACCGGAAGGGAAATCAAACAAGCTGCTATTGAGAAGGTAAGGGAAAGAATAGAAAGCTCTCCTCAGCAGAAGATGTTTGTAAAAGAGCTGATTGAGGAGATAGAACGATCTTACGAGAAAATCGTATCCGAATTTGCTGAAAACATTATAGAGATTCCCCGAATAGTCATCCAGCAGAGCAATCAGGTAAGGTCATATTTCAGAGACTTTGATTTGGACACAAGCCGATTAAATTATCAGCCCGTGTCCGAGGAGATATTGCGAAGGACCCTCAGAGGGAATGAGACCGATATCGTAATTGGACAAGGCAGGATAGTCATTGACAGCCCGGAGAATATCATAGTCAATGAGCTAATCAACTATCCTGAGATAGACTATGACGAACAGGCGGATTTATTGTTCAAGCTTGCTCGACAAGCCGCAGATAAATTCAGAAGTTATCTTGATGATAATGGACTAATGAACGTGGTTCAGTATCACAAAAGGGATATCGGAGGATTTATCTATGCACAGATGCTTGAGCATTTTGAAGTCGAGGCACCAACCTATGAGGAGCCGATAATAAAGCCCTTTACGACAATTGAAGAGCATAATTTCGAAAAATACACCAGGGACAGCATCCATCACTTCAGGGATACGATTACCCCGACAAATACAATTCCCGCAAAGGTATTTAGCGGATTCAGGAAAGCCTGTCATGACAAGTATAAATTCGATACCAAGACCGAGAAAGACTTCGCAATTATACTGGAAGATGACGGGGCGGTGTCAAAGTGGTTAAGACCCTCACGCAGACAGTTCAAAATCTATTGGGACAAAAACTCAAGGCAATATCACCCCGACTTCGTAGCCGAGACAAAGGATGCGATATACCTTATAGAGACAAAAAAAGAAGGAGATATGAAAACCAATGAGGTGCAGGAGAAAACAGCGGCTGCCCTTGAGTTCTGTAAACACGCAACGGAATTCAATCTGAGTAATGGCAAGAAGCCATGGAAATATGTCCTAATACCGCATAATGCTGTTCTGGCAAATATGAGTTTCGAGTATTTGACAAAGGCATATGAGATTAAAGAATCGCATTGAGCGGATAATTACCGGAGCCTGATTTTCATGAGGAACACGTAGTAATGGCGGTCGATTTTTATAAGGACAGGTTTACAGAAGAGAATCTGAAAAATCGGGCTTGAATGAGCGTCAAATCAGGGCAGTGATTTATGTAAAGGAAAGGGGTAGGATTACTTAAAGTAAAGCAAAGTAATGATTTGCCCATTCATGAGAAAATATTAGTTAAAACAATTACAAAATACCCGACAGGTATTTTCTGAGATTAAACAGAGGAGGACATATGATAGCGCGATATACACGCCCTGAAATGGGAAGGCTGTGGGATCTTGAGAATAAATATCAGAAGTGGCTTGATGTTGAGATAGCTGTGTGTGAGGCATGGGCAGAGCTTGGCGAGATACCGAGGGACGAGCTGAAGGTTATCAGGAAGAAGGCAAGTTTTGATATCAGGAAGATAGATGAGATAGAAAAGGTCGTGAAACATGATGTTATAGCATTCCTTACCTCAGTAGCCCAGAGCCTTGGGCCTGAGTCAAGGTTCATCCATAAGGGGCTGACATCCTCGGATATCCTTGATACTGCGCTGGCACTTCTTATGCGTGAGGCATCTGATATCATCCTCATAGATATCAGGGATCTCATGGAAGTCATGAAAAAACAGGCATATAAATATAAAGAGATTCCGATGATAGGCAGGAGTCACGGGGTTCATGCAGAGCCTATGACATTCGGCCTTAAGTTTGCCCTCTGGTATGAAGACATGAAAAGGAATCTTGAGAGGATGGAGAGGGCTAAGGGAGCGATAAGCGTGGGAAAGCTCTCCGGCGCAGTCGGCACATTCTCAAATATCCCCCCTGCTGTTGAGGAGAAGGTCTGCAAAAGACTCGGACTTAAGCCCGAAGCTGTTGCAACACAGGTAGTCCAGAGGGACAGACATGCAGAATATCTTTTAACGCTTGCATTGATTGCTGCTTCTGTCGAAAAGATAGCAGTTGAGATCAGACACCTCCAGAGATCAGAGGTGCTTGAGGCGGAAGAACCATTCATGGCAGGGCAGAAGGGTTCTTCTGCAATGCCTCACAAGAGGAATCCTATCGGCTGCGAAAATCTCACAGGTCTTGCAAGGCTTGTCAGATCAAATGCCATGGCAGCGCTCGAAAATATCGCTTTATGGCACGAGAGAGACATATCTCACTCATCTGTGGAACGCGTGATCATCCCTGACAGCTCAATACTCGCCGATTACATGCTTGCAAGGCTCAGGGGAATTCTCGACAGACTACAAGTGTATCCCAAAAAGATGAAGGAAAATATGGCTAAAAGCTATGGCCTCTTCAATTCCCAGAGGGTCATGCTTGCGCTTATTGATAAAGGGCTCAGCCGCGAATATGCATATAGTGTTGTACAAAATACCGCTATGAAGAGCTGGAAGACAGGGGCTCAATTCAGGACATTGCTCTTAAAGGATAAGGAGATCAGGAAATATCTGGACAGAAAGGAGATCGAAAATATCTTTGACCTGAAATACTATCTGAAGAATGTAAATTACATTTTCAAAAGGGTATTCGCATAATTAACGCCCTATGCTTATTTTACCTTTTCTGTCTATAAGCAAGAGGTCTCCGTTAACTGTCAATCATAAAAACGAAACCGGACATGAGGATTGCGGTCATGAATGTATCATCATGCCCGAAAGGGTTCATTCCTGTATGCTATAATTAAAGGCACTATGAGCGGAAATATTTTGAAATTCCTGATTCAGAAAAGACAGGATTGATGACTGAATCCCCTCTATGAGTTTATTGCACCTTTATCGCAGGCCAGCTCTCTCTGAGGCAAAAAAGAACGAGCTTTTATCAGTTTCCCGGCAGAAGGTATCTCCTGATATAGCAGATATCGAAACAGAATATTGCTTTAACATCGAAACAACAGATAGTTTTGCCGAAGAGGACGCAAATATTCTTCGCTGGCTTTTAGCAGAGACATTCGAGCCGGTTGATATTTCAGACAAGAGTTTCTTAATACCTGACTCCTCACCCCTCACCCCTTACGAAATAATTGAGGTCGGTCCCCGCATGAATTTTACAACGGCATGGTCAACAAATGCAGTCTCTGTGTGCCATGCCTGCGGATTGAAAAAGATTGCCCGAATAGAGCGATCGAGGAGATATAAACTACAGTTTAAAGAAAGGATTCAAGGGGTCAAGGGGTCAAGGGGTCAAGCGGGAAAAAGTCAATCGCTGGAACCCTCGAATCCTCGAACCCTCGAATCCTTTTTGGATCTCGTCCATGACCGGATGACAGAGTGTCGCTATCCGGAGCGGCTGTCTGCCTTTGAGACAGGCATGAAACCTGAACCTGTTTATATAGTGCCACTGATCGAAAAAGGAAGAGAGGCTCTCAGGAGGATTAGCAAATATTTTTATCAGATATATCCATTTCCCCATACTTCTTTTAAGGGGAAAGATGCCCTAAGAGAATTAAATACTATTATGGGCCTTGGATTGGATGAATGGGATATTGATTATTATTACAACCTTTTTGTCCATGAAATAGGCCGTAACCCGACCAATGTGGAATGTTTTGACCTTAGCCAGTCAAACAGCGAGCATTCGAGACACTGGTTCTTTAGAGGTCGGCTTATCATTGATGGGATAAAGATGCCTCACACCCTAATGGATCTTATTAAACGACCCCTTAAATCCAATCCTAATAACAGTGTCATAGCTTTCAAGGATAATTCAAGTGCGATACGGGGGTATAAGATATCGACAATAGTGCCGGAACATAAAGGCAAACCCTCGCGTTTTCAAGAAGTAAAACTCAATTATCACATAATCTTTACTGCGGAGACGCATAATTTTCCTACTGGTGTAGCGCCATTCCCCGGAGCAGAAACCGGCACCGGCGGCAGGATTAGGGACGTCCATGCAACAGGCAGGGGGAGCCTGGTCATCGCAGGTACATCTGCATACTGTGTCGGTAATCTGCAGATACCGGGCTATGCTCTGCCATGGGAAGACCCCTCTTTCGCATATCCGCCGAACCTTGCCGCTCCTTTGCAGATAGAGATTGAAGCAAGCAACGGCGCTTCTGATTATGGAAACAAATTCGGAGAACCTGTGATACAGGGATTTACAAGATCATTCGGCTTGAGATTGCCGGATGGTGAAAGAAGGGAATGGGTTAAGCCGATAATGTTTACCGGAGGGGTCGGACAGATAGATGACAGGCATATCGAAAAGGGAAGTCCTGAAAAAGGAATGCTTGTAGTAAAGATAGGCGGTCCTGCATACAGGATCGGAATCGGCGGAGGCGCTGCATCAAGCATGATACAGGGGGAGAACATAGCAGAGCTTGATTTCAGCGCAGTACAACGCGGTGATGCTGAGATGGAACAGAAAGTGAACAGGGTCATAAGGGCATGTGTTGAGATGGGGGATGCGAACCCCATCGTCAGCATACATGATCAGGGCGCAGGCGGAAACTGTAATGTTGTTAAGGAAATCATTTATCCTGCAGGCGCAAAGATAGAGATCAGAAATATACAGCTTGGAGACAACACACTTTCAGTGCTTGAGATCTGGGGAGCAGAATACCAGGAACAGGATGCTCTTTTAATACAGCCGGACAGGTCCGAAGAATTTTTTGCTATATGCAGAAGGGAAAAAGCCCTCTGTTCTGTTATCGGAGAGATTACTGGTGACGGTTATATCATTCTTCACGATGAGACAGACGGCAGTTCACCGGTTAATCTCGATTTATCAAAGGTTCTTGGTGAGATGCCGCAGAAGACCTTTGATATGCAGCGGAAAAAATCGGAACTTGCACCTTTGCGCCTTCCTGAAAACACCCCTGTAAGTGAAGCCCTTGAAAGGGTACTTCGTCTTGTTTCAGTAGGCTCGAAAAAATTTCTTACCAATAAGGTGGACAGGTCTGTTACAGGCCTCATTGTACAGCAACAATGTGTCGGCCCGTTGCAACTGACACTCTCTAATGTGGCTGTTACAGCTCAAAGCCATTTCGGATCAACAGGGGCTGCTATCTCGATTGGTGAGCAGCCTGTAAAAGGTCTGATCAATCCACAGGCAATGGCCCGGATGAGCGTGGGTGAGGCATTGACCAATATTGTATGGGCAAAAGTGAGCGCACTTGAAGATATTAAATGTTCCGGGAACTGGATGTGGGCAGCAAAGCTTCCGGGTGAGGGCGCAAGGCTTTATGATGCTGCAATAGCCCTAAGAGATCTTCTGCCTGAGTTCGGAATAGCAATCGATGGAGGAAAAGACAGCCTGTCTATGGCTGCGAAGGTGGTTGATTCATCCGGCAGAACTGAAATAGTCAAGTCTCCCGGATCCCTTGTTATTTCTGCCTATGTCACAAGCCCTGATATTACAAAAGTTGTATCTCCTGATATAAAGATGCCGGGTCTAAGCAGACTGATTTATATCGATATCGGCAAAGGCAAATACCGTATGGGAGGGACCGCCTTAGCGCATGTATATGGACAGTTAGGGAATGAGTCTCCTGATCTTGAAGACCCTCAACTTCTTAAACGGACATTTCATCTCATTCAAAAGTTCATTGCAGATGACCTCATTCTTTCAGGCCATGACAGAAGCGACGGGGGATTGATAGTAACACTCCTTGAGATGGCCTTTGGAGGGAATTGCGGATTGAAAATAAATATTAACCCAGAGCCAAGGGGAGGGCAGGGGTGGAGTGTCAACTCAGAACTTTCGGTTTTATTCTCAGAGGAACTCGGGCTTGTTATCGAATATCTTCCGGGAAATGAAGATAAAATCATAGCAGATCTCAAATACAACCTCATACCTTATCAAATAATCGGAGATACTACTGTTGATAAAAATATAAACATGAGCATAAATGGACAGGCTGTTTTAAATGAAGACATGAGAGTTCTCAGGGCCTTCTGGGAAGAAACAAGTTATCATCTCGACAGGCTCCAGGCAAACCCTGATTGTATTGATGAGGAAAAGAAGGCAAGTTTTGACAGAAAAGGACTTCAGTATATACTTACATTTACTCCTCAGAATACTGATCAAAAGATCTTCCTCAACGCTGTACAGCCAAGGGTAGCAATACTGCGGGAAGAAGGCAGCAACGGAGACCGTGAAATGACATCTGCTTTTTATCAGGCCGGATTTGAAGTCTGGGATATTACCATGACTGACCTTATTGAAGGAAGGGCAGGTCTGGATGATTTCAGAGGAGTTGCTTTTGTAGGAGGATTCAGCTATGCAGACGTCCTTGATTCAGCAAAGGGCTGGGCCGGGGTGATCAGGTTTCATGAAAAGCTCTATGACCAGTTCAACACATTTTATAAAAGACCGGACACCTTCAGCCTGGGCGTCTGTAATGGTTGCCAGCTTATGGCGCTTCTCGGATGGGTTCCATGGGAGGGTATCCCTGATGCTGTTCAGCCAAGGTTCATTCAGAATAAGTCCGGCAGGTTTGAATCAAGGTTCTCAGCAGTCCGTATTCTGCCGGGACCTGCCATTATGTTAAAGGGAATGGAAGGATCTGCCTTAGGTGTTTGGATTGCACATGGCGAGGGAAGAGTCTATTTCCCGGATAAAGACATGATGCAGGAGGTCCTTGAAAAAGACCTTGCTCCCATCCGGTTTGTCGATGACCATAATAAATTCACTGAAACATATCCATTCAACCCCAATGGCTCTCCTTCAGGGATAACTGCCCTTTGTTCTTCTGATGGGAGACACCTCGCTATGATGCCCCATCCTGAGAGGACTTTCCTGAAATGGCAATGGGCTTATATGTCTGAAGACTGGAAGAAAGACCTCGAAGCTTCTCCATGGATCAGGATGTTCCAGAATGCACGGCAGTGGTGTGCGTGATCTGATATTTATTAGCTCATTTATGCATACTACCTGAGATAGAGTATCCTCGCTCATTCTCGGTCGTTCCTCCCTGCGAGGTTTTTGCGTCTTTATCTTTCAGAATGTAGTTGAATATCAGCAAAAAAATCCGCTCAAATACTCTATCTCAGTAGATAATAAATGGTTAAGATGGGTTGAAATAAAAAGGCAGTCAGGGAGGTAACTGACTGCCTTTTGAAGGAGGGGAGGCAGCCGGAAAGAATCCGGCTGCCTTTCTTAAAAGTGAAGAAAGTTTTTATATCCTTTCATGATCTTATAATAATAAAATCTTATGAAGAAATAATGAAGAGAATGTGAAAATCTTATGAAAATGGCAGTTTTCTTTCATATCTTGACTTAAGTCAAGGACATCATCTTGATTTCCCGGTAAATTACATCTAAGAAAACGTTGAATTGCATTTAAAACGTCCCATTTATAGAAAGGAGGAAGGAAACATGTTTTGTTATCAATGTGAACAGACAGCAAAAGGGGAAGGGTGTTCGAATGTAGGAGTATGCGGGAAGCAACCGGATGTCGCAGCGCTTCAGGACCTGCTCGTTTACGCTTTGCAGGGTCTTTCGGTGTATGCGTTAGAAGGGAGAAAGGCTGGAGACAATGACCGGGAGGCGAATGTCTTTACTGTCGAGGCCCTATTTTCAACCCTGACCAATGTGGATTTCGACCCGCAGAGGTTTATCGCCTTAATCAACAGATGTGTGGAAATCAGGGAAAAACTGAAAGGGAAGGTGAAGGCTGCCGGAGGAAAATCAGATTTCGCAGAAGCGGCTGCGAACTTTCAGCCAGAACAGAATCTGGAAGGATTGGTAAAACAGGGTGAGGCGGTCGGCCTGAAATCAGATACGTCAATCGACCCGAACATCCTCTCTCTCCGGCATATCCTGCTCTTCGGGATTAAGGGTATTGCAGCATATGCAGATCATGCGCATATTCTCGGACAGGAGGATGACGCAGTGTATGCCTTTTGTCAGGAGGCATTGGCCTCAATGTTGCGGAAAGACCTTAGCCTGAATGACTGGCTGGCGCTGGTTCTCAAATGCGGGGAGATAAATCTGAAGACTATGGAACTTCTCGATGCAGGAAACACCGGAACTTATGGACATCCGGTGCCAACAAAGGTTCCGCTTGGGGCAAAGAAAGGCAAGGCAATCCTTGTATCGGGACATGACCTCAAGGACCTTGAAGGGATACTCAGGCAGAGTGCCGGGAAGGATATCTATGTATATACCCATGGAGAAATGCTGCCGACCCATGGCTACCCTGAACTGAAGAAATATCCGCATTTCTATGGTCATTATGGGACTGGCTGGCAGAACCAGCAGAAGGAATTTGCACAGTTTCCGGGCGCGATTGTTATGACCACAAACTGCATCCAGAAACCACGTGATACATACCAGGACAATATCTTCACAAGCGGACTCGTGGGCTGGCCAGGGGTCAAACACATAGCAGATAAAAATTTTGCTTCGGTTATTGAGAAGGCGCTTGTCCTGCCGGGATTCCCTGAAGATGTTCAGGGGAAGTCGGTTATGGTAGGCTTTGCACGAAATACGGTGCTTGGCGTTGCTGATAAAGTCATAGAGGCTGTTAAGAGCAAACAAATCCGTCATTTCTTCCTGGTCGCAGGATGTGACGGAGCTAAGGCAGGACGGAACTACTACACAGAATTTGTAGAAAAAGTGCCGAAGGATTGTATTGTGCTTACGCTCGCCTGCGGCAAGTTCCGGTTCTTTGACAAGGAACTCGGAGATATAGGTGGCATCCCCAGGCTGCTTGATGTCGGCCAGTGCAATGATGCATATTCAGCTGTTCAGATAGCAGTTGCTCTCTCAAAGGCGTTTAACGTCGGTGTAAACGAACTGCCGCTCTCGTTTGTCCTCTCCTGGTATGAACAGAAGGCAGTGGCGATACTCCTCACCCTTCTATATCTCGGCATAAAGAATATCCGGCTCGGACCATCGCTGCCGGCCTTTATTTCCCCCGATGTGCTGAATGTCCTGGTGAGCCAGTTCAATATCAAGCCAATCACTACACCTGATGAAGACCTGAAGTCAATCCTTGGATAATCATTATAAGAGGCGGGGTATAAACTCCGCCTCTGCCCTTGCCGTTCGCGATAATAACTCTTATACGGAAATATTTTCAATTCACGCCTTGGTTTTAAAATTGATGGCAATAAATAACCCTGCCCTATTTTTAGTGCGTCAGGCATTCCTTTTCGTGCCGGCATAGGTGAACGCCCGGTCGATCATCTTATAGTAACTGCCTTTATCAATGCCGATGCTGTTTCCGCATAAGCAATATATTCTGTGTCCATCGGTCGAACAATTGCTATAATCCTTCACAATCCTCTCCTTGTGGCATCGCAACACTTCCCCTTTCCCGATTTTGTCATATCGCCAGAGCTTTTTCCGGCAGGCGGCGCACCGCAGCACGAGCATATCAAAGCGCTCCCTCTGTATTTATCCGCAAATAAATGGACTTAGGCAAAATCCAACGATAGCAAATAATTCAATCTGTACCACAGCTTCATAATTCAAAGAATGTATTCTAATTATACCTTTGACATGGTCGCCTTTGCCCTTTCCTCATGAGCCATCTCAGCCAGACGCCTGACCTCTTTCACGTCAAGTTTCAGCCCTTTGGCCACACGGGTACCATAATCAGGATCAGCCTTATAGAACAGGGCTGTCTGGCGCAACTGGATGCGCTTCTGTGCTCCTCCCAGGTGAGATACGATATTCCCTATAAGATGCTCCCGGTCGGTCTCGGTCATTACCTTTCGGTACAGAGTCCCGGGCTGAACAAAATCATCATTCGGGTGGTTATACTTCTGGCGTGCTGCCTTGCCGGAAATCTCAAAGGAAGGTTCCCCTGCCTTCGGATTTGGTTCGGGTCCACCAAAGCTGTTTGGGTAGTAATTTGGACCTCCTCCACCGTTATCGTCAATACGCATGAAACTGTCTCGTTGATAGTTCTGTATAGTACAGCCTTTGGCCGAGTTTACCGGAATCAGATGATAATTCGGGCCAAGGCGGTGTCGATGGGTGTCATGATAGCTAAAGAGTCGCCCCTGAAGCATTTTGTCTAATGAAGGTCCAATGCCAGGGACAAAGTTGCCGGGAGAAAAAGCTGCCTGCTCTACCTCTGCAAAGTAGTTTTTAGGGTTACGGTTCAGAACCATGCGTCCTATGGTGATCGGCGGAACGTCACCATGCGGCCAGACCTTCGTAACATCAAAGGGATCAAACCGGTAATTTTCTGCATCCTCAGGAGTCATAATCTGCATCTCCAGCTTCCAGGACGGATAATTTCCCCGTGCAATGGCATCGTAAAGATCACGGGTAGCATGATCAGGGTCTTTCCCTTTCATAATTTCTGCTTCTTCCCGGTTAAAGTTCTGGATGCTCTGTTCAGACTTGAAGTGGTACTTGACCCAAAAATACTGACCTTTATCGTTATACCATTTATAGGTGTGGCTGCTATACCCATGCATGTTCCGGTAGGTTCTTGGTGTCCCACGGTCAGAAAACAGGATAGTGACCTGGTGGATGGACTCCGGTGTCAGTGAGAGGAAATCCCAGAACATATCAGGGTCTTTGCAGTTCGTTGCAGGGTTCCGCTTCTGGGTATGGATAAAGTCAGCGAACTTGAGGGGATCCCGGATGAAGAAAACAGGCGTATTGTTCCCCACCATATCGTAGTTACCTTCCTCGGTGTAGAACTTAATCGCAAAACCACGGGGGTCACGTTCAGCATCAGCAGACCCCTTTTCTCCACCAACGGTAGAGAAACGGATAAATAAATCAGTTTTTCCACCTGCTTTGGAGAGGAACTTCGCCTTTGTCCAGGGGGTTACATCTTTGGTAACCTCAAAGTAACCGTAAGCGCCAACCCCCTTGGCGTGAACTACGCGTTCTGGGATACGCTCACGGTCAAAATGTGCCAGCTTTTCAAGCAAGTGAACATCCTGCATAAGGGCAGGACCTGGCATGCCGGCTGTTAGGGTGTTTTGATCATCGGCTACCGGCGCACCAAAATTGTTCGTAAGTGTCTTTTTTTTTGCCATTCTTACCTCCTTCTTGTTACACGTTATTGTTCTGAATACCTGAACCCCGGGACTGTATCATCTGAGAAAATACTTTCCCTCCTCATGAAGCTGCCTTATTCTATTACATAGTAATAACTACTATTCAAAGAGAAAAAAATAATTGTTTGCTGCTTGGGCTGTCCATAGCCTTCAACTATATTTGTAATACCAATCCGGGCGAATGTCAAGAGAGTCCTGTTGACTGTATCAAAAGAGATATTCGGGATCTTTTTTAAAATTCTTTTAAAAATTATGTCTGCAGACGGGTAATCCTTTGCCTGCTTGAATTCTGCACAATTATACTATGCCCTGAAGGTCTCGGCTATGAAGCAGTTGAGTTGGAGTTCGGCTTTCCTCAGGGTACATGTTTTAATCGTTACATATTGTATGCGCTTCTCGATAAAACAACACCGAAGTAAATAGCTGCAACTCCAGCAATAATATAGGCGATGGAGGTTAGTTTCTTTACGGACTCGTCTCTCTTTACCAGGGATACAATGCCTGAGATGAATGCAACCAACCCAACCACAATAAGGTTAATTCCAAAAACAAGACTGAAAATATTATTAAGAGTACCCATTTAGTATCCTTGAGAAATTAAATCTGACAATTATTGCATGTAGTCTGTCCCATTATAATAGATGAACTCAATAAAGATTTCAGGAGGGAGGTGAAAACCTGATCCAGACAATCACAGGTGCTTATTCCGAATGATATTTATCATTTTTTCTCGTGCAATGAACCGCTCTTCTTGCAGGTGCTGTAGACATCCAGGCAAATCTTTCAGGAGGGCGAATTGCTTTGTCAAATGTGCATTTTAGAAAACGCTGATTAAATGCTGATTATCTTTAGAAATTCACGGACTTGAAGTTTAGTGTAAGTGGTAGGTTAAAGTATTGTGGTATATGTTTCTCGCACTGTTAAACGCGGACATTCTCTCTATCCAAAGCAATGACGGATTAAAAAGCATTCAGACTAAATGAAATATCTCATCGTCATTTTTCTTATCATAATAATCATCGGCATCCTTGCCAACCGTGAACTCGCCCATGACAAAAAAAGAATTAAAAGCATGTTGAGGGAATACTCCTTCAGAACCTATTCTCCTGAAGATGAAGAGGGAAAACATCCTGAAAAAGAGGAGAATAAGTAAGCGATTCAATTTTGCTGCCATAATATTTTGCAGTGTGACTGGGAGTGATATTTTGCTGAGGGTGGAACAAAATATTTTCCGGAAATTTACCTAAAATCCCTTTTTTGACATATGAAAAAGATTACAGTGGAAGCATGTTCTTGCCGAAAGTAACGACTGCACGATTCAGCTTCATGTGGACATTTTGATTTTAGCTTCTCGGTTTTCTCTCAACTTCTCACAGTACTATACACAATTTTATAATTTGATAATTCTGTTGGTTTCTTCCGGAATTGTTTATATTCTTTAGAAGTGAATTGAAATCTAAAAATCCATGTCTTAACAAGTTTTTACCATTGAAAAATGATTCTAAAAATGGTTAAGTAATTACGTGGAATCTGTAATGGGAGACAGGGTATTTTGCATGATGATCTGACCTTCTTCACTAACGAATCAGGCGCTACCATCCTTGACCGTTTCAGGAAGACCCTGAAAGACGTCCAGTTTTTTGATATCCTCGTCGGCTATTTCCGGACAAGCGGCTTTTTCCGTCTCTACAAATCCTTTGAAACAATAGATAAGATCAGGGTACTTGTCGGCATAAATGTCGATAAGACAGCATTCGAAATAATTGAATCCTCAAAATCGAGGGAAAAGCTTGATTTTGAATCTCACAAACGAACAAAGGAAGTATTCTCAGAAGACCTCACCTCTGAAATGGAGCATTCTGAGGACACTTATGATACTGAGATAGGTGTAAGAAAGTTCATTGAATTCTTACAATCAAGGAAACTCGAAATTAAAGCCTATCCAAGCTCAAAAATCCATGCAAAGGTCTACATAAGCAGATTCTCTGAAGATGACAGAGATTACGGCAGAGTGATTACCGGTTCCAGCAATTTCTCAGAATCCGGTCTTGTTGAAAATCTTGAATTCAATGTTGAACTGAAAAATAGCGCTGACGTTAAGTATGCCCTCGATAAGTTTGAAACTTTATGGAAAGATGCTGTTGATATCTCCAGGGAATATGTCGAGACGATAAATGCAAGAACCTGGCTGAATGATTCTATCACCCCCTATGAGCTTTATCTGAAATTCCTTTACGAATATCTCAAGGAAGATATCAATATAGATGAGGATTTTGAAAGCTATCTTCCCGAGGGTTTTCTTGATATGAAATACCAGAAGCAGGCTGTGGTTTCGGCAAAAAAGATACTTGAGGCATATAACGGCGTTTTTCTATCCGATGTCGTCGGCTTGGGCAAAACCTATATTTCTGCGCTTCTCGCACAACAGCTTCCCGGAAAAATCCTTGTCATCTGCCCTCCGGTTCTGCAGGATTACTGGCATGATACTTTTTTTGAGTTCGGGATAAGAGGCTACAAGGTTGAATCTCTGGGCAAACTCGACCAAATCATAAAAAGCGGAGCGGAACGGTTTGATTATATATTTATTGATGAAGCTCACAGGTTCAGAAATGAGGTGACCCTTGGATATGAGAAGCTCCATGAGATTTGTTTTGGCAAGAAGGTCATCCTTGTTTCGGCAACACCCTTAAATAATACTATAGACGACATTTACAGCCAGTTGAAACTCTTTCAGGTGCCAAAGAAAAGCACTATCCCCGGCGTCCAAAATCTGGAGAAGTTCTTTTCGTCATTAAAGAAAAGAATAAAAAAATACCAAAAGAGTGACCCCGAATATATCGACACAATAAAGCTTGTCTCAAAGGAAGTGAGAGACAAAATCCTTAAATTTGTTATGGTCCGCAGGACACGCACTGAGGTAATGAAATATTTCAGTGAAGATATGGAGAAACAGGGTGTCTCTTTCCCTGAACTGGATGACCCAAAACGCATTATCTATACCTTTGACGAGAAGACCGGAAATGTTTTCAATAGGACTATAGCCCTTTTGAAAGATTTTTCCTATTCCAGATATACTCCGTTGCTCTATTTAAAGACGCCGGTTTCTGAGTTTGAACTCCAATCTCAGCGGAATATCGGCGGATTCATGAAGGGCATCCTTGTGAAACGACTGGAGAGTAGTTTCCATGCCTTTAAGAAAACTCTTGTACGCTTTGTCGATTCTTACCGGAAATTTATCGATATGTATCAGCAGGGAACTGTTTACATCAGCAAGAAGGTGAATGTTTATGATTTCCTTGACTCGGATAATGAAGAAGAACTGTTGAAGCTTGTGGATCTGGACAGGGTGCAGAAATACGAATCCCCGGAGTTCACCGTAGAATTCCTTCGCAATCTCCAAAAAGACCTCACTTTACTTGAGAACATTCAAAAACTATGGAGCGATATAGACTCAGACCCGAAGCTCGAAAAATTCATCAACGAACTGAAAGAGAATCTCATCTTAAAGGAGAATAAGGTTGTTGTATTCACAGAATCAAAAGAGACCGGTGAATATCTTTTTAACAAGCTAAACAAACATCTGCCTTTAAGGGTTCTTTTCTACTCCAGTGTGGGCGGGCTCTATGGAGATGAGGGAAAAAGCATACCGATTGCCCGGGACCTGATTAAAGAAAACTTTGACCCGAAGAGCAAGCCGCAGAAAGATGATATCAGCATATTGATTACTACAGATATCCTTGCTGAAGGAATTAATCTGCACCGTTCAAATACTGTCATCAACTATGATCTCCCATGGAATCCCACGCGTGTATTGCAGCGGGTCGGTAGGGTAAACCGTGTCGGGACTAAGCACAAGGTGATAAATATATTTAATTTCTTCCCGACAGCGCAATCGGATATGCATCTCGGATTAGAAGCAAACATAAAAGCCAAGATACAGGCATTCCACGACACCCTTGGGGAGGATTCAAAATATCTTACCGAAGAGGAAGAAATCTCCACCCATGAATTGTTTGGTGATATTATTTACAAGAGGTTGAGTGATAAGAAGACGTTCCAGGGGGAAGATGAGGAAGGGCGTTCCGAGCTTGAGTATCTCCATCTGCTCCGTACTATCCGTGATAAGAACACTTCCTTGTTCGAAAAAATTAAACGGCTTCCGAAAAAGGCACGAACATGCCGGGAGATCGAGAGAACAAAAGAAGATAATCTGGTTACTTTTTTCAGGAAGGGAAAGCTGAAAAAGTTCTTCCTTGCGGATTCCTCGGCTTCAAAGGAAATAACCTTTTTTGAAGCCGCTGATCTCTTTAAATGTGATCCGGTAACTCCCAAATCCGCCATCCCTAAAACTTTCTATGCACTCCTTGATCTGAACAAATCAGCTTTTGATCAGGCAACGTCCGAGGAGACAATTGAGAAAGGACATTTAAGCGGCAGCTCGAACGAAAGCTATATCATAAAGAGACTGAAGGCACGGGAGATGAAAGACTTCCAGGGATTTACTGAAGAAGATGAGGATTTCCTGAAATCGGTCTTTAAGGCATTTGAAAACGGTGTGATACCCAAAAATACCAGCAAACGTCTGAAAAATGAACTGGGAAAAGAAAATTCCCCTCTCAAAGTGCTTGCCATATTGAGAAAGAATCTCCCCCCAAGCATTTTGTCTGTGTCACCGACCACTCAACAAATCGGACATGATAGAAGAGAAGTGATATTGTCCGAGTATTTGAAGACTGCCGGGTCATGAGATGAACAGACATGAAGCGGTCAGATTAATACAGGAAACATTCAATAATCCTTTTGATGAGGACAGGTTCAGGCTCTTTTCAAAAAACCTTCTTAATGAGCTGGATGAGTCAAAAGCCTTCGCATATCACGGACAGTATATTCCCGATGCTTTTAAAGACCATATAAGACAGTATAAGAGAATCGGTAAATATACTGACCCCGGAGAGACCGAACTTGATGTCTTAGTCGTCTATTTAAAAAAAGAAACCTCACTTGAGCGTGCCCGAACCATGCAGAGAAACTTTGTGGCTCATTATCTAAAGAATCGCGGGGAGAAGGACGCAGCAATAGTTGCCTTCTGTACTGATGGTCTGGAAGACTGGCGTTTTTCATTCGTCCGCATGGATTACAGGACAATACAGACGGAAAGCGGCAAGGTCAAGGTTAAGGAAGATTTAACCCCTGCGAGAAGATACTCTTTTCTTGTCGGCAGTAACGAGCCGAACCACACCGCCCAGCAGCAACTTGTCCCCATTCTTGAAGATGACAGGAATAATCCGACACTTGCAGATATCGAACATGCCTTTAACATCGAGTCTATAACCAAAGAATTTTTTAACAGGTATAAAGACCTTTTCCTGAAAGTGAAAGACGAGCTGGATAATGTAGTTGCCGTTGACCAAAAAATAAAGACAGAATTCGAGAGCAAGTATATTGAAACTGCCAATTTTGCCAAAAAGCTCCTTGGCCAGATTGTTTTCCTTTATTTCATTCAGAAAAAGGGCTGGCTGGGTGTAGTAAAAGACAAGACATGGGGTACCGGCCCGAGAAACTTCTTGCGGAAGCTTTTTGAAAAAGAGATCGTTAGCTATGAATATTTCTTCAATGATATTCTTGAACCTCTGTTCTATGAAGCCCTTGCGATAGACAGAGAAGAATCGTTTTACAACCGTTTCAACTGCAAAATCCCGTTTCTGAATGGCGGCTTGTTCGAGCCGATTAATGGTTACAACTGGGAAGAAACGGATATTCTCCTTGCGAACGAGACCTTCAGAGAGATCCTCGATACGTTTGACCTCTACAATTTTACCGTTCGGGAAGACGAACCTCTTGAAAGAGAAGTGGCCGTTGACCCTGAAATGCTTGGAAAGGTTTTTGAGAACCTCCTTGAGGTCAGGGACCGTAAATCAAAAGGCGCATATTACACACCCCGCGAGATTGTTCACTATATGTGCCAAAGAACTCTTATAAGTTATTTGGATTCAACTCTCAATGAAAACAAGGATACTATTAGCCCGGAACAGTTAAATCTGACCGAAGAGAAAACACAACCCTTAGTTTCTCGTGCTGATATCGAGGCATTTATCCGCTATGGTGAATTTACCGTTGAAAACGATAAAAGAGTTGTTGATGAAGGCAGAGAGACTAAAACCTACCCATTCCAACTATCCGATACAATTCGAAATAATGCGGTGTTAATAGATGATGCCTTAAGCTCTGTTAAGATATGTGACCCTGCAATCGGATCAGGCGCTTTCCCCGTAGGTATTATGCATGAAATAATTAAGGCACGGGAAACATTGACGACATACCTTGGACAGGATAAACATAGGACGCGGTATGACTTTAAGCGTCATGCAATACAGGAATCCATCTATGGAGTTGATATCGATCCCAGTGCAGTTGAGATTGCCAAGTTAAGGCTTTGGCTGTCTCTTGTTGTAGATGAGGATGATTATCATTCTATCAAACCTCTTCCGAACCTTGACTATAAAATCATGCAGGGCAATAGCTTATTTGAGGAGTACGAAGGAAATAAGCTATTCGACGAGAAACTGATTATCTCCACATACTCTGAAAATGAAGAAGACATAAAGGCGGTAAAGGAAAAACTGGCCACTCTTCAGCAAGAATATATCCAGGGCAGCCAGAAAAGCAGGCTCACACGGGTTGAAAAGCAGAAACTGAAAGCTGAAATCGGCAACCAGACCGCACTGATGGATAATTTGCTTGCAAGGAGAACTCCTGACCCTCAGAAAATAGAACTATTCGAGTACGAGAGTGACGCGTTTAAAATTTCCAACAAACTCCGAACTCTGCATGCGAATATTTTCGAGGTATCGGAAAGAGCCAAGAAAGATACCTTGCGTCAGCAGATAGAAGAACTGGAGTGGCAACTGATTGAGGTGACTCTTAAAGAACAGCATGATAAGAGTGCCTTGTCCAACATAGAAAAATATAGGAAGTCGAGCAATAAACCTTTCTTTATCTGGAAACTTCATTTTTCCGAAGTCTTTCAGGAAAAGGGTGGTTTCGATGTTGTTATTGCAAATCCGCCCTATGTGCGGCACGAGGCGATTAAGTCCTTTAAGAAACAATTGGAAAAAGAGTTTAGTGGTTTCTACTGCGGGACCGCAGACCTCTATACCTATTTCTTTAAGAAGGGTCTCTCTCTATTGAGGCCTGGAGGACACCTATGCTTTATTGCGCCGAACAAGTTCATGCGCGCGGGCTATGGTAAGAATACCCGAAAGTTGCTTGCTACGCAGGTAACGCCGAAGGTAATCATCGATTTCTGTGACCTGCCGATATTTGACGCAACGACCTATCCGTCGATTATCCTCGTTGAAAAAACGCCGTTTGTAGGGGCGAGGTCTCCTCGCCCTCAAACGGGAACGGGACAAAAGCAGGGCGGGGACACCCCGCCCCTACAAACCGAATTCCTTGCGGCCACATTTACCGATGCGGCTCAATTGGAACGGTTGGAAGAAACCCTGTCAAACATCGGATTCCCAATGCCTGTTTCTGCGTTAAGAGAAGAAGGCTGGAATCTTGAGCGGCCTAAGGTTTTAGCTCTTATGGAAAAGCTGCGCAAAACAGGCAAGCCTCTCGGTGAATATGTGCAGGGACGGTTTTATCGGGGCATATTGACAGGTCTTAATGAGGCTTTTGTAATTGATGAAGCTACACGGAAAAGACTTGTCTCCGAAGACTCCAAAAGTGAAGAACTTATCAAGCCATGGCTGCGAGGAAGGGACATAAAGAAATGGAAGGCGGAATGGGCAGAATTGTATGTGATAAATATCTCCAGTAGTGCCAATCGTCATTGGCTGTGGTCAAATGAAAAGACCGAGGGAAAGGCAAAGAAAATATTTGCTCAGACTTATCCGGCCATCCATAAACACCTGTCGCAGTGGAAAGACAAACTTGTCAAGCGGGACGACCAAGGGAAATTTTGGTGGGAATTAAGGTCATGTGCGTATAACGCTGATTTCGAAAGACCAAAAATAATCTATCCTGATATTGCCAAAGCGCCTGAATTCACATGGGATGAAAGCAACGCATTTCTTGGGAACACAGCTTATATTATTCCAACAGACGAAATATGGTTGTTAGGCCTACTAAACTCACAGTTAACCTGGTGGCTATACCTTCATATTAGTTCGACTATTCAGGGAGGCTTTGTTAGATTTATTGCTCAGTATATGGAACAACTTCCAATAGCATTAGTTTCTGAGTCGCAAAAAATCTCTATTACAAAACGTGTTCAGACTGTCCTTACTAATCCCGATAGCTCTGATGTGCCCCGCCTCGAAGCGGAAATCAACAAGCTGGTCTATGTCCTATACGGCCTCACGCCGGAGGAGATTGAGATTGTGGAGGGGAAGAGATGAAAAATCTTCAAGCAGTCTGCGAACTTGTCAAAAACAGGCTTGATAAGACAAGGAGTGTGTAAGTTATAGAAATAGTTATCAGAATATATAAAGATTCACTGCTGTCCCAACGTTAATCGAATAAAATCAACTGTCTACGAAAATCATCTTCGTAATCATTATAGTCAGTTGGTGTAAGTACTTGCAATATCGGACTTTTCTCAAAGAGAGAGACACTTAAAATCTGTAGAATTGTATACAAGCTCAGATTCAGATTAAGGCGTTTTTTGATTATAGCAACAAGCACATATACTGATATGGCAATCCATATCTGAGTTTTCACAGCATTCTCTGATGTCCCATAAAAAGCCTTGATCCGAAGATGCTGCTTGATCCATTTGAAAAACAGTTCCACCTGCCAGCGGCACCGATAAATATCTGCGATGGTCAGGGCAGGCAGAAGAAAGTTGTTCGTCAGAAATACCAGCTTCTTATTATTTTTGACATCGTAATACTTAATCCGTCTCAGTTTATCAGGATATGATTTCCTTGCATAAAAACCTTGCAGGGTGATGATTTGATCACAGAGTACGCCGGTTGATTTATCAACAGGCATCGAATATAGGCGTCTGAAATCAAAATTCCTTTTGGCTCTGGTGACAAAAAACGCTAAGGATTGATGAATCATGTAGAGGCGTTCAAAATCCAGATACCCACGGTCCATGACATAAATTGCCCCAGCTTCGATAATCAGATCGTCTATGATATTCACATCATGAACCTTTCCATGAGTAATAAAAATAACCGTTGGAATGTTTCCTCGCAAATCTATCAGCGTATGCAATTTCACTGCTCCCTTTTTCTTCCGAAACAATGCCCATGGGAAAAGAGACAGGCAGAGGTCGATAATCGTAGAATCCAAGGCATATACAGTTTGTCCCAGTTGAACTCCAAAGTCTTCATTGGCATAAAGCTTTCTGGCTTCACGAATAAGTATTTGCGCAAAGTCGGCGTATATGCGCCAATCACGTGTCTGATTCGCATGAGCCAGAGTATTACGAGAAATTCTGCTCCGAATCCCCATGTGGTACAGTTTCTTATTGGCTGCGCGCAGGCACGCTTGAATATCACGTAGACTTTCCCGATACGTGAGTTGTGCAAAAGCCATACAGAGAAACTGCTCTCGGCAGGTGAAGTTCTTGATCTTGTAGTTTCCATTGTACCGTTTGACACATTGACTGAATTCATACGTCGGCATAAAGTCCATGAGTTGAGAAAATATCGGCTGACCAGAATTCATAAGCCATCTCCTTCCACTTTAGTGCAGAAGTATGGCTTTTCTGAAATTTCAATTTCAAATCGAAAAATGCTAAAATGTCTCGTAAAATAAATATTGTCGCCATGTTATACGGTTTTACTAAATCAACGTTGGGACAGTAGTGATAAAGATTTATAAATCAATCGTAAAATAGAAGAGGTAGGAAAAATGAGAATATATCGTATTATTATCAATAATTTTCGTTCAATCAAATATCTCGATTTTAAACCTGAGAAAATCAATCTTTTTATAGGTGGTAATAACTCTGGCAAGACAAATGTTCTTCAAGCACTCGATTTTGTACTCAATCCGTATAAGAACTGGCATGAAGGCATTGTTACCGAGTACGACTTTTACAATAGAAACACTGAAGAGAAAGGAATAGTCAGCGATGGGGCAGAATGTTCTGGAATTAATATAGAAGTTTGGTTCAGTGATTTCATAAATGGAGAAGAACATCAAAATGATTGGGACGTTTGTCTGGAGCATATAAATAGCAAGGACGAAATTATTGCTTATGATGAAGAAAATCATGAACAAGCAGAGACGATTTTACGAGTTACTGCTGAATGCCAAGCTGATTTAAAACCGTCATTTTATTTTACAAAACCAGATATAGAGAAAAGACCCTTTACTCGGCGTGACAAAGAAAGAGTTGGATTCCGCTTTATTCCTGCCTATCGTAATCCCTTGTATGAATTGTCTTTCTACCATAATTCTTTTCTTTCAAAGCTACTTGAAAGAGAGGAACTCAAAGAAAAAATTGAAAAAGTTATTGAAGAAATAGGTAAATCTCAAAAAGTGTTATTTGAAGATGAAAAATTCAAAAAAAACTTTGAATCTTTCCAAAAGTCGATACAAAACCTTAAATTAATTTCTTCTGAAGCAGATGCTATGGGTTTAGAACCATTAGGAGTTAGCGACCGTCGGACACTGCAGAATTTTGGACTTGTATTCCGTCCTACAACTGCTGAAAAGCCAGTCCCTCTGAAAAATCAAGGGTTAGGGGCGCAAAATGCAATGCTTATTTTAGCAATACTTCATACTATTGAAGAAGCAAAACATGAGAATTTAATCATTGCATTTGAAGAGCCTGAGCAGAATTTAGAACCTTACTATCAGCGACTACTCATAAAGAAATTGCTCAAGCCAGCAACCAAAAATTTTCAAATTGTTGTGACAAGCTATTCTCCAGAAGTTATTAAAAGTTTTAACTTAGCTAATATTTTCTTGGTTCAAAATCAGAAGGATAAACATAGCTTACTTAAAATTTGTCAAGAGGAGAATACAAAGCTGGAATGGAGTAAGTTCCTTAATCAGATTGAGAGGAGAAATAAAGAAGAGGTAATCGGCGGGATATTGGCCCGCTCTGTTTTATTAGTTGAAGGAGAAGCAGAGAAGGGCGGTTTACCAGTATTTTCACAGTTAAGCAGTAAGGGATTAGATGATGTAGGTGTTGAACTTATATGGTGCGAAGGTATTGGGGGAATCCCTAAATATACAGAATATTTTAAAAAGCTAAACATTCCTGCCATTGCTTTATGCGATAAAGATGAAAACATATGCAGTATGAAACAAAGAAACGAAATTGCCCAAAAAGCAGACGTAACAATAATCTGGGCTGATTATGAAGAAGCTTTGTTAACTTCATCTGAACTATCTTCTACTTCAAAATTTGTTGAAATCTGCTGTAGTCAATATGATTTCGGAGAAAATAGAAATGTATTTTTAAAAAATACTTTCGATGTAGAAAAAACGCCTCTTGAGTTAAAAGAATTTTATGAGAAAGAAGAAAAGCGACTCAAAGATTGTTCTGACCTAAAGAAACTTCTGACTATCTTGGAAGAAAATAATTTACTTCGTTGTTATCAGAAATTTTTTCTTCATAACAGCCTTGCGAGTATTCGACAATCGCGTTTAGTGGCGAAAGAAATTTGTCAAGAAAATGAAAAAAATATCCCGCCTGCAATTTCCAAGTTAATTGCTATAGTAATCGAATTTTGTGAAGGAAGACTGCCTGAAAATGTCGGAGATGTAATTATAGCGGATGGTTCTAATATAGCTAAAGTTATTCAGGCTGACCCTTTCATCTTAGAGATATTCAATGGGTAATTTGGATATTACAGAAGATAAGAAGCCGATACTGGAACTTGTTGGAAGAAATTTTGGCGGAAAGCGTTTAATTATTATAGAAGCCCCTCCGGGTGCAGGAAAGACTCTCTTAAGCGTATTGTGTGCAAAAAAACTAATTGAAATAGGAACTATTAAGGTCAACCAAAAGGTGCTTTTAATGACTTTTTCCCGTAATGCTCGCTCTCAGCTTGATAAGGAAGCAGAAACCGTATTTGCCTCGGATAGGGAAAAATTAAAACAGACAGAAATTACAAATTTCCATTCCTTCTTTCAAAAATATGTCTGGGCATATCGTTCCTATCTTGGTTTACCACTTGAGCTAAATCTGGTCTGGCCTCGGAAGAGACAAAATCAAATTCGTAGTTTTCTTCTCAGTTCATCAAATCCTCCAGAGAAAACAATAGAGACTCTTTCATCCTGTTTAGAATTTCAGCCTTGTGGTTTTATTCCCCCTCATTGCCCTCAAAAATATCATGCCGACATTCCAAAAATTAAAAATCAAATTCTTATGCTGAATAAAAATGGAGATATCGCCCATGAGGATTTAGCATATCACTTTCATATGTTGCTCAAAAAGTCTCCCTTCATCCTCAATACATTGAGATCTAAATATCCTTTTTTAATCCTTGATGAATATCAAGATTCTTCTGATTTTCAAGACTTGATCATAAGGGAGCTATTGGGTGAAAAGAACAAAGCTGTTGTCTTCGCAGATGATATGCAGATGATTCATGGTTGGAGAGGGGCATCTCCAGATCGTATTAAACATTTAAAAAGAGATTTTGACTGTTTTTCGAAAGAATTGAACGAGTTGCCTCGCTATAAAGACTGTGCAAGTTTAAAGAATATCTTTGAAAAACTACGAACAGAACTGAAAAATAACAATTGCATTAATAAGATCGATTGTAGTAATGATGTAATCGAGTTAAGGCCAACAAATATTTCAGAGAATTTTAAAATGGTCATTTCAAATTTACCTAATTATAAAAAGGAAAGAGCAATAAACAAATATATTGCCAAGTCGGATGTTTTAAATCTTCTTAAAAATATAAGTAGGGATTCAAGTGTCGCAATTCTTCTTCACTTTAATGAGGATGTAAACAACTTTAAACGCATATTTAGAGAAAAGAACTTGCCGGTAAAAGAGATAAGTAATGGAGATAAACAACATAATTTCGTTGGATTGTTAATTGAAAATATCGGTATCTCCTCTGAACATGAAAAGAAAAATTTTATCTTGGAAGCAATGTGCTATATCGACTTTGCGAATATTAGAGATGGATTAAGCTGGGGAAATCGGTTAGAGGAGATTAAAAAAAATTCATTCCTCAAAATTGCTGGAAGAAAAGAAGATATTAGAAAAGATTTGAGGCTTGATGAGATTGTAACGAACGCTCAAAGTTTTAAAGAAATATTGATCTTACTATATCATTCTGTAGAGAAGAACAAGTCACATCTGACTATTGATTGGGATATATTTCGGATATTTACCAAAGTAGTTAGAAAAATAGAAAGGATGGAAAATGTTGAACTTAAGAAATTGTTTTCCAATGCCCTATTGCAAGAGCAATATATAACGGCACATAAAAAATTGAAAGGTATCTATGTGCTAAATGTCCATCAAGCTAAAGGGAAAGAATTTGATTGGGTAATATTACCAGACGTTACTGAGAACACCTTTCCATTAGGCAAGAATGACGAAAGGAAGCTCTTCTATGTAGCAGTGACTCGAGCAAAACGAAAGGTTGTTATTTATAGACGAGATAATCAGAGCAAAATCTTGGATATCTTCCGAGCATATATTGATGGATAGGAGAGAGTGAAAAGGTGACAGGCATGTTATCAGACAGACAAAGGGCAGGAAGATAATAGAAGGAGATAAATAAGAATGATAAAAAGTCCTCAAATAAAAGTTAATCCTAACCCGAACGAGTCGGAACTAAAAAGGGGTTAACCTTTAATAATACCAAAAAGGGACGGGTACATTAAAATGGTCTGTGATCTATATGCCCTGGCCCCAGAGGAGATTGCGATTGTGCAGGGAAGAAATAGTGTCAGAAAAAACTAAAATTGAAAATTTTATAGAAAGCTCTAAAGCATGTTTAATAAATGCTGAGCGGCTTATGGATGATATAGCATTTTTAGAAATTGACAGTTACCCAACCGCTTATGCTCTTGCTATTATTGCTCAAGAAGAAATTGCTAAAGGTTTTTTATTATATTTAATCCATTGCGAGGTAATACCATGGAACAAATTTGTCAAAAGGTCTTTGAGAGATCATTCTTGCAAACAGCTTTGGGGGGTAGTGTTAAATGAGTTAGAGCCAACTACGGAGAAGTTTCTTGAAAGAGTTGAGAATAAAACGCTTGCTAATTTAGACATATTTATTGACGATGTCGCAGATGTCTTAAATATTTATCGACATGAAAAAGTTAGAAGATGGGAAGACTCAAGATGGTTTTGGGATGAGCCTCCCAAATATAGAAAGCAGACAAGGAAAGTTGCAGAAGGTCATGTTGATAAAATAAAGCAAAACGCGCTTTATGTTCAGATTGGTGAAGATGGTCGGGTTTGTTCTGTGCCATCATCTATAACTCAACAATTAATGGAAGGTGCAGTGGATGCCGCTAAACGGTTTCATAGTTTAGTTAAAAGACTTATTGAGGAAGAATACGAGCCAGTTCATTTCGATTGGCTCAAACAGGCACTGAAAGAAATGTTTAAAGGTAATCAATGATCATTAGGTTAATTTATGAAAATCGATAAAATCGGTTCCTGGTCTGAGATAAAGCTTGAGATTATCAAGAAATATGCCGGTGCATATACGAGTATCATGAAAAATCAGTCATGGTGCAAGGGATATGTTTATATTGACGCGTTTGCAGGTGCAGGCAAGCACATCAGCAGGAAAACAGGGGAAATGGTTTCTGGTTCACCATTGAATGCCTTAGAAATTAGCCCCCCATTTACAGAATATTATTTTATTGACCTCGATGAAGAAAGAGCAGAAGTTTTTAATGAGCTTGCCAAGGAGAATCCTAATATTCACCCTTATCATGGTGACTGCAATGAAATCCTTGTTAAAGATGTCTTCCCAAAGCTTGGGTGGGACACATTTAAAAGAGCATTATGCATTTTTGACCCTTATGGTTTGCATCTTAAATGGGAAACAATAAAGAAAGCTGCTGAATTGAAAACCGTAGATATTTTTATCAACTTTCCGATTATGGACATGAACAGGAATGTACTATTTGCTGATTTCGATAAAGCTGAACCTGAAGATATTGCAAGAATGAATTGGTTTTGGGGCGATGAAAGCTGGAAAGACCTATTATACAAAGAACAGAAAACTCTTTTTGGTGAGACACAACACATCAGGGTCGAAAGCTATTATACTCTTGCTAAAGAGTTTACTAAGAGATTGAAAAAGGCAGGTTTCAAGAGTGTGCCTGATCCAATCCTGATGACAAATATAAAGAACGGGCCTCTCTATTATCTGTATTTTGCATCTCAAAAGGATGTTGCGAATAACATCAGCAAAGATATTTTCAGCAAATATAAAAAAGGTTAATAATGACAAAGAGTAATCACTATAACGAGAATCATCCAATGTTGGATATGAAGACCGGGGAACAGGCAGTTGAATATGGGCAAAAAACCAAGCCCCACCCTCTTGTTTCTGAACTCTGGGCAATTCGTGGATATTGTGATGAGCTAAGAGCCCAGAAAATAGCCAAAAGAGCAAAATTGCCTCTTCAGTGGCTCGATAAAATGCCATCTCTGAACGGATCAAAGGGGATAGAAAAGCTCAGGACTGAACGAGGTATGCTGTTATTAAGAAACCGGACAAGTTCTTTTATAGATCAATTTCAGCATCCAATCGGCAGATGTGCAAAATTTTACAAATTAACTGCTTATAATAACTGCAATTTCTGGTGTGAATACTGTTATCTGTACCTTACATTCCGCAACATGCCGATATCCACTCATTTTGTGAATTATGACAAAATGTTCCGAGAAATAATCAGATTTGACAAGACGAATATTCCAAACATGCTAAGGGTTTTGAATCTCGGTGAATTATGTGACCCCTTGGCAGTCGAAGATGTAACAGGGTTTGCTGAAGAACTTATCCCATTTGCTACAGAGGAAACTTACAAGACAAAGCTGCTTTTCCTTACAAAAAGTGCCAAGGTAGATTCTTTATTGAATTTAAATCACGGGGGTCGGTCGATAATGTCTTTCAGTATTAACACTGATAAGGTTTACCAGCAGCTTGAACATAGAACCGCTTCCCCCGACGCAAGGCTGCAAGCGGCAGGGAAATTGCAGCAGGCGGGATATGAGATACGTTTAAGGATAGACCCGGTTATTCTTTATTCAACATGGAAAAAAGATTACGTTGATCTTGTTGAGAAAATATTTGCATATGTTAAACCCGAACGGATTACCATAGGAGAGTATCGCCCCTCAAAAGGTCTTGCCTCGCACATCAGTTCCCGCTTTCCTGATTCTCCTCTTCTCAAGATTAATTCCGGATTAGTTAACGATGGGACAAAACTAAGATATCCTGAAGAACACCGCCTGGCAATGTTCAGAGTTATTATCAATGAAATAAAAAAACATGACAAGAGGTTAAAAATTGCCCTTTGCAAAGAGGATGTTAAAATTTGGAAAAGCCTTGACATGCAGATTAATGGCTTACAGTGTAACTGTCTTGGTTAGCACTTCACGATGTGTTTAGGGTATGGACACACAGGGCGCAACAGTTCGACTGTAAATCATCATATTTTCTCGTTTGCCTGACCTCTATACTTGCAGGTGTTAGAAACGTTCTTGGTCATGTGGTGAGATGCATAATCTGATGAAAATCACCATAACAATCTTACGAAACAAGTGGAAGCATAAAATGATATTTGCAGAAAGGAAGAATAACTTGGCGTTTGCGCCACATTATCGGTAAAGCCAGAAAAGTGTATTGGTGGCGGCGCAGGGAATCGAACCCCGGACACTGCGGATATGAGCCGCATGCTCTAACCGACTGAGCTACGCCGCCGGATAAAAAAATAAAAGTGATGAGTGAAAAGTTATGAGTTCTAAAACAGACTAAAATTATAACAGAAGACAAAACGTTAATGAAAGAGTTCAAATCTGCGCGATCTTATATTGATGAGAATGCCTGCTGCTATGAGGTTTGACAGCAGGGCGGTTCCACCATAGCTCATGAAAGGCAGGGGCACGCCGACTACAGGCATTATGCCCAGGGTCATCCCCACATTTATCAGGAAATAGATCAGGAACATGAATGTGATACCGAGTGCGAGCAGCCTTCCAAAATCATCCTTTGCGAGCCGGGCTGTATCGAGCCCTCGCAGGATGAGAATGAGATAAAATAAAAAGAGCAGGATGCATCCGAAAAATCCCCACTCTTCAGCAAATACCGCAAATATGAAGTCGGTGTGTTTTTCCGGCAGAAACCTGAACGGTCCCTGTGTGCCCTGCATATATCCTTTCCCAAAGAATTTGCCTGAACCAACGGTAATCTTTGATTGGGTTAAATGATAGCCGATACCGGAGGGATCAACTTCAGGTTCGATAAAAGCGACGATTCTGCTTTTCTGATAATCTTTCAGTCCCTCCCAGAATATGTTGCCGAGGAATGGCATAGATATAAGACCTATTATGATGAATAATACCGCAACTTTTTTATGTAAGCCCTTTGCGATGACCAAAGAAAGGGAGATTACCATTATTATGAGAGCAGTCCCGAGGTCGGGTTGTTTTATAAGAAGGACAAAAGGCACAAATGTAATAAAAAGAAATATGCGGAGCAGGGAAACGGTATCAATAGGGCTTTTTATGATAGTCAGGTAACGTGCGAGCATTATTATGTAAACGAGCTTAAAAAATTCGGATGGTTGAAAGGAGATTGGCCCGAGACGCAACCACCTTTGTGCGCCCATACCTGTCTTGCCCATAATAAAGACTGCTATTAGCAGGATAATCCCGGTGATATACAGGATCAGTGCGAATCTGCTGATCCAGATATAGTCAAAACTGACTATCAGGAATAAGGTTATCAATCCAAGTATGAGCCATGTAACCTGTTTCACGTAGAATGCTGAGTGCTCCTCAGCAGAAAGCGGACGGGTGGCACTGTATATGGTCATAATTCCGATAAGAGATATCAGGATGATAACAGAAAGTGTTACCCAGTCAAAGTTTTTTATCAGTCTGCGGTCGACGTTAAGCATTTTTTACTTTACCAGAATAAAAAGAATAGATACAGGTTAAGGTTGAGGTTAAGGTTGAGGAAAAAGCTTCTTTTTTTATCTAAGCCTGAACCTGAGCCTGAACCTTTTATGGCGGGCATTTGGCACAGACAGAAGTGAAGAGGGAGGTCGAGAGATAACGGTCACCCCTGTCAGGCAGGATAACGACAATAATGCCTTCCCTGAGTTCGCTTGATTTCCGTAATGCTACATGCATTGCTGCACCGCTGGACATTCCTACGAATATCCCCTCTTTGGTCGCAAGCATCCTTGTGGTATCAAAGGCCTCCTCGTCGTTCACAAAACATTTTTCATCAAGCCTGTTCGGATCGAATATTTTTGGAATGATGGACTCAGTCATGTTTTTAAGTCCCTGTATCCTGTGATGGAGAACAGGCTCAACCCCTATTATTTTAATGTCACTATTGAATTCCTTAAGTCTTTTACTTACTCCCATAAGTGTGCCTGTTGTACCCATGCCGGCAACAAAGTGGGTAATGCGGCCCCCGGTCTGCTCGATGATTTCCTTGCCGGTAGTCTCATAATGTGCCTGGACGTTCGCATCATTGTCGAACTGATTCGGCATGAAATATTTTTCAGGGTCCTCGGAGAGTATCTTATGTGCCAATCGTATCGCACCATCTGTCCCCTGGTCAGACGGGCTCAATATGAGTTCTGCTCCGAATGCCTCAAGTATTCTTCTTCTTTCTATGCTGACACAAGCCGGCATAGTCAGTTTTACCCTGTATCTTTTTGCTGTGGCTACCATGGCAAGCCCTATCCCTGTGTTTCCTGACGTAGCTTCCAGTATTATTTTATCCCTTGTAAGCTTTTTCGCCTGCTCTGCTGACTCTATCATATAGAGGGCAATCCGGTCTTTGATAGAGCCGCCGGGATTATTGCCTTCTAATTTTGCATACAGCGTTACATTGGGATTGGGGTTAAGATCGATAGTGGTGATCGGGGTATTTCCTATACACTGAAGTATACTCATCTATTATTATAGTTTATTCTTATCCTTAACGGTCAAGAGAACGTTGAGAATTAATGTACGCATTAATCGCTCTTTTAGCGATTGGTGCAGCAGTGCCACCGCCATGCCCCCCGTGTTCCACAAGGACGGCCATTGCTATCTCCGGCTTTTCTACAGGCGCAAATGCCACAAACCATGCATGGTCCCTGAACCTTTCAGCAAGGTATTGAACGCCGCTTTTCATAGAAACAACCTGTGCTGTACCTGTTTTCCCCGCAGTATGAACGAGCTCTGATTTTGCTGCCCATCCGGTTCCGGAAGACTCATTTACAACGCCGAAGAGGCCGCTTTTGACGAGGGCAAGATTATCCGGGTTCAGTTTCAACCTTCCTGTTATTACCGGCTGAGCGTCTTTAATCAGCAATGGCTTATAGAGGATTCCACCGTTTGCTACTGTGCTTGTCATAAGGGCCAATTGCAGAGGGGTAACAGCTACATATCCCTGACCTATTGCTGCATTGAATGTTTCACCAAGAAACCAGGGAAGTTTTTTATTTTCAAGTTTCCATTTTGTGTTTGGAATCACACCCTGTCTTTCTTTCCCGAGTTCCAACCCTGTCTTTTTCCCTAAGCCAAGACCTGTTGCATACTCATGAATCTTGTCTATGCCAAGACGTTTGCCAACCTCATAGAAATAGACGTCGCATGACTCAACTATCGCCCTGTGAAGAGCAACTACACCGTGACCGGACCTTCGCCAGCACCTAAAATGCCATTTGCCGTAATTAATTCCACCCCTGCAATCGACCTTGGTTTCAGGATTAATAACCCCTTCCTCAAGTCCGGCGATTGCTGTAACGATCTTGAATGTTGAGCCAGGCGGATACTGGCTCTGTAATGCCCTGTTAAGCAGGGGATTTTTTTTGTCTGTTGTTATTGCTGACCAATTTTCATGGCTGATTCCCCTCGTAAAGAGGTTAGGGTCAAATGAGGGTTTGCTGACCAGACTGAGTATCTCACCGGTATCCGGTTTTATAGCAACAAGTGCGCCTGTCTTTTCTCCCAGTGCTATCTCAGACTCTTTCTGAAGATTAATATCAATGCTCAGTGTTACATCATTACCTTTGATCGGTTGCTCTTCCTGCAAGAGTCTTATTTCTCTGCCGAGTGCATTAACCTCAATGACTCTCTTCCCCGGTGTGCCCCTCAGCGAATAGTCCAATAATTTCTCAACTCCCCACTGCCCGATAAATGAGTCTTGAGGGACGTCTCTGAATGCGGGGTCCTTTGCCTGAGATGGACTGGGCTTGCCAAGATAGCCTATAAGATGGGCACCTACATCATTAAAGATATATTCTCTGCTGACCTCTACCTCTACAATAAGGCCGGGCAGGTCAGAGCGCCTTGCTTCAATGTAAGCGATCTCACTGAAAGAAAGTCCCTGTCTAAGTCTGACAGGAACAAACGGGCTTAGCCCTTGTTTGCTTATTTTTTCGACTATTTCTTCCCTTGGTATGCCGAGGACTTTCGAGAGGAGGTCAACCCTGCTTTTATCAAACTCCTCCGGGATTATGGATGCATAATAATAAGGGGAATTTTTTACAAGCGGTATACTGTTCCTGTCGTAAATTATTCCACGAGGGGCAGGGATACTGACAATCCTCAGTCTGTTGGCCTCGGATAGTTTTCTGTATTCGGTCCCCTGAAGAATCTGCAACTGCCATAATCTCATGACAAGAATAAAGAATGCAGCAACTGTTACATAGCCTATTATCAAGATTTTTTCTGATTCGTTTTTCATTGGGACTGAACTATTACCTTCATAAACTTACTGTTCTTTCTTCGGCCTGAGAAAGATACCGAGAGGTGCATTGAAAAGTGATTGCATAATAATAATAAGGACGCCAGTTCCGATAGAGACTGGCATATTTGCAAAAAGACTTCTTGATAGAAACACAATTAAGCCATCTGTTAAGGTCAGGATAAAAATGCTTATGGCACCCAATAAAGGGGTCCAGATAAAGAATCTGCTGTACATGAGCGATGAAAGATAGCCGATAAGGCCTTTACTAAGCAGATTTGGTCCGAGGAATGCCCCTGAGATGCTGTCTTCGACAATTCCGATAAAAGAGCCGAAGAGCATTCCTTTGACCTCTCTTCCTTTTATGCCGGCATAGCAGGCTAAAACAGCGGTAAAGTTTGGTGTGATATCAAATATTGATATGCTTCCCTGAAGAATAAGAGTAAAAAATAGCATGACAACCCAGGGGAGATATTTCATCCTTTTTTTATTATTGCAACAACCTCAATCTTTGAGTTGTCTGCAAAGGGAGTGACCTCGATTTCCTGGAAGATGCCGATATTTTTTTTGTTCACCTCTGATACAAATCCTATAGGGATCCCAGGGGGAAAGAGCAGATCAAGTCCTGATGTTATGACAATATCGCCTTTTTTGACTTCTTCCTCGCAAGGCACATATTTTAACCGGCATTTCCTGAAGCCTGTACCGGAGATTATACCCTCTGCCCTGCTTGTCTGAAGTCTTGCTGCTGCAGAAAAATTTATGTCGCTCAGGAGGAGCAGGTGTGAATATGAATTAGAAGCGACTGAAATTTTACCAACCAGTCCTTTATCTGTGACAGCAATCATATCTTTAGCGATCCCATCTGACAGACCCTTATCAAGGATGAAAGTATTTGACCACTGTTCTACAGTCCTTGCGATAACACGTGCTGCAGCAATATATCCCTGTTCTTTTTCCTTAAGTGCAAGTAGCTCTCTGAGTTTTTTGTTTTCAAGAAAGGTTTCCTGCCATTTCTGCTGTTCTTTCAGTAACCCTGAAAGCTCCTCTTTCAACCTTTTGTTTTCCTGTTCCCTCAGAAGCATCCTTTTGAAGGGAGATGTAAAAGAGTCCTTCAGGGAAATTTTCATTTCATGAAAGATGTTCAGTACATTACTGAGGGATTCAAGGGGTAAAAAATATTTCCTGTTGCTCTGGTATGTCATTAAACTTAAAGATATGATGATGAACAGCAGGAGAAGGAGCCACTTCTTAGGCATTACAAATTGATAGCTACTCTTCTCAGGAGGTCGAGTTCATCAAGCATTTTGCCGACACCGCGTACAACTGCTGTCAGTGGATCCTCAGCAACAAGGACAGGAAGGCCGGTTTCTTCTCTGATTAGTACGTCGAGACCTCTCAGAAGGGCACCCCCACCGGCCAGGATTATGCCTTTGTCGACAATATCTGAAGCGAGCTCGGGAGGAGTATTTTCGAGGACGACCTTGATCGTTTCAAGGATTATGTTGACAGGTTCAGCAAGGGCCTCCTTGATTTCAGTTTCATTAATGGTCAGTGTTTTCGGAATGCCTGAAATAAGATCCCTTCCCTTTATATCCATTGTGCGCTTTTCACCACTGTCTGAAGTATAAGCTGAGCCGATTGTATTCTTTATCTGTTCGGCAGTCATATCGCCAATCATCAGATTATATCTACGTTTAATATAGGCCATAATCGCCTCATCCATCTTGTCACCACCAACGCGGACAGCCTTGCTGTAAACAACCCCGTCAAGGGATATAACGGCAACATCTGTGGTTCCGCCGCCTATATCGACAATCATATTTCCTGATGGTTCACCGACCGGGAGACCTACCCCAACCGCAGCAGCCATGGGCTCTCCGATCAGATACACCTCCCGTGCCCCTGACACCTGAGCTGCATCCTTTACCGCCCGCTGTTCAACCTGAGTAATACCGGAAGGCACACCAATGATGACCCTGGGAGAAACGAAGCTCCTCCTGTTATGGACTTTTGTTATGAAATATTTCAGCATTTCTCCCGTGGCGTCAAAGTCGGCTATGACCCCATCTTTCATGGGTCTTATCGCAGTAATGTTAGACGGTGTTTTGCCGAGCATCCTTTTTGCTTCTATCCCGACTGCAATAGGTTTCTTATTATCTTTTCTTATTACGACAACGGAAGGCTCATTGCAGACGATGCCCTTTCCTTTCATGAATACGAGGGTGTTTGCCGTGCCGAGGTCTATAGCCAGATCGTTCGAAAACATTCCGAGTATTTTATGGAAAAACATTAAGCCTCCTGTTTTATCTCTGGGTGGTCAACTACGATAGTTTTTGCTATTTCATCGCCTAAACGCATGCTATCTTTGCTCCCCAGCAGTATAAGATATTCAAAAACAGCAATAATAATGAAAAATATCCAGCCAAACCAGAGCATCTTATAAAAAAGAAACCCGATCCCCAATATGCTATTCCTTAGTATGGAATCTCTGAACGTACAGGGTTTATACGATTCTGCTGAGACAACTTTCAGCCCTATAACTCTTTTCCCTAAACTTCTGCCGTCAAAAAGGCCGTCTCCTATTAAGATATAGGCAAGTCCTGCAAAAAATCCGGCCTTTGGCAGTATCTCTACTGCTGCTGCAATGATAATGAGGTCGAGGAGTTTAGCGACAGTTCTGAGAAGCAACCCTGCCCTTTTAAATTCCTCAGACATTCAGAAATCTTAACAGAGAGTTCTTTTATTTTTCAAGAGCAGTCCACTTTCCACAGGTAAAACAACTACCAGGGGTTGAGTAGTTGATTGTCAATAAACAGTTTTTTATGGTATAAACAGTTGCTCAATAATTAAACAGACTGGTAAATTCAATAAACTGTGCAGATTATCGTAACCATGTGAAAGAGGTAAACAGAGGTCATTCTTATGGAAATCGTCCTGGCAACAAGAAATAAAAAGAAGATTGAAGAAATAAAAAGGATTACAGAGGGAATTGCTGTATCGATTTTCACCCTTGATGATTTTCCGGGATGTCCGGAAGTGGATGAAGACGGTATAACATTTGAAGAAAATGCAATAAAAAAGGCGGTAACTGTTGCAAAATTTACCGGAAAGCCATCCCTCGCTGATGATTCAGGTCTGGAGGTATATGCCTTAAAGGGAGCTCCGGGCACATTGTCGGCACGATATGCAGGCGAGGGCGCAGATGACAGGAAAAATGTCGAAAAATTATTAAAAGAGATGCTTTCTGTAAAGGAGAGGAAGGCAAGGTTTGTCTGTTGTATAGCATTAGCTTTAAAAGCATATAGTGTAAATACCTTTTTCGGATATTCTGATGGCAACATAGGAATGGAGCCGAGAGGGTTGAACGGATTTGGCTACGATCCGGTTTTTTATCCGGAAGGTTATAGCAAGACCTTTGCTGAAATGAGTGATCAGGAAAAGGATTCACTAAGCCACAGAGGGGCAGCGTTAAATAGCCTTCAGCAATATATAAAAAATAAAGCAAAAGATTAATATAAAATAAAAAATCAAATTAAATAGTTTAATTCCTGTATTCTGAGTGATAAGTAAATCTTATCTTAATATCAAAAATATGAATTTGACTTAAAACATGCCGCAGAATATAGTTATATGTCTATTTTTTCTTTTAAGAAATAGCTCTGCCACAAATTTATTGATTTTGTACTAAACACAATTATTCTTTATTTTTGGTTTTGTTTTTTTTGACAAGATAGTACGGTGGTCGTTTTTTTATAAAAAGTCATTCAAAAATATGGGGGTTTAACTATGAGAATTGTGTTGCTTGGTGCACCGGGAGCTGGTAAAGGGACGCAGGCTAAGATACTTATCGAAAAATATGGCGTGCCTCAGATTTCAACAGGGGATCTTTTAAGGGCAGCCGTAGCTGCAGGCACTGCCCTTGGTAAAGAGGCAAAATCATATATGGATAAAGGCGAGCTTGTTCCTGACAGTGTTGTACTGGGTATGGTTGAAGAGAGGCTGAAGCAGGATGATTGCAAAAAGGGTTATATCCTTGATGGATTTCCAAGGAATACTGCCCAGGCAGAGGCGCTGGATAAAATGCTTGCATCACTGAATATGTCACTTACTGCGGCACTCAGTGTTGATGTGCCTTTTGAAGATCTGATGAAAAGGCTGACCGGCAGAAGGACATGCAAGGCATGTGGCCAGATGTATAATATGTATTTCAAAGCCCCGGCAAAAGAGGCTGTTTGCGACAAATGCAGCGGCGAATTGTTTCAGAGGGATGACGATAAGGAAGCAACCATTAAGAAGAGGCTTGAAGTTTACACCGCACAGACGGAACCGTTAATCGGATATTACAAAAATAAGGGAATAGTGAAATCGGTCAGCGGCACAGGCAGTATCGATGAAATATTCAAGAAAGTTACCGAAGTTTTGGGGCTTAAATAAGGAATTCAAGGTTTGCCTTGAAAATATAAATAAGGAGGAATGAATATGGCTTTAGTAAATCCACATGGAAAAGAGAAGAAACTGAACCCCCTTTTACTTACAGGGGCGGAACTGGAAGCAGAGAAGAAAAAAGCGGCATCGCTGAAACAGATCAAGATAACATCCCGTGAGGCGGGTGATCTCATCATGCTGGGCCTCGGTGGCTTCACACCGCTCCCCGGCTTTATGACCCAGGCTGACTGGAAAGGGGTATGCGCTGACTTCAAGATGGCTGACGGTACATTCTGGCCGATACCTGTTACTTTGTCTGCGTCCAAAGCTGACGCTGACGGCATTAAGGTCGGTGACGAAATTGCGCTCTTCTCCGATGAGTTCGAAAAGATTATGGCCACGATGAAAGTGACCGAGAAATACAACATCGACAAGACTTTTGAATGCAAGCACATCTTCACGACAGCAGATATGGAGCATCCCGGTGTCAAAATGGTAATGGAGCAGCAAGAGGTTAACCTCGCCGGCCCTGTTAAGGTACTGAGCCAGGGAGGGTTCCCTGCGCAGTACCCGGGTCTGTTCCTGACACCTGCCGAGACCAGGAAGATGTTCGAAGAGAAAGGATGGAACGTAGTCGCCGCCCTCCAGCTCAGGAACCCGATGCACCGTTCCCATGAGTATCTCGCAAAGATAGCCATCGAGATCTGCGACGGCGTACTCATCCACCAGCTCCTTGGAAAACTGAAACCGGGTGACATCCCTGCGGAAGTAAGGGTAAAGGCAATCGACAAACTCGTTGAACATTACTTCGTTAAGAACACCTGCATCCAGGCCGGCTATCCCCTCGACATGCGGTATGCCGGCCCCCGTGAGGCGCTCCTCCATGCGACCTTTAGGCAGAACTACGGCTGCTACTATATGATTATCGGCCGTGACCACGCAGGCGTCGGCGAGTACTACGGCCCCTTTGATGCCCAGAAGATATTTGACCAGATCCCTGCCGGGTCACTTGAGATCAAGCCGCTGAAGATCGACTGGACATTCTTCTGCACGAAGTGCGACGGCATGGCCTCGATGAAAACCTGCCCGCACGGCAAAGACGAAAGGGTTATGCTCAGCGGAACAAAGCTGAGGAAGATGCTTTCCGAAGGCGAGTCAGTGTCGTCTCAGTTCAGCCGTCCCGAGGTTGCACTTATCCTTCAGGAGTACTATCAGGGCCTGACCGAAAAGGTTGAGATCAAGATGCATAAATATGCAGAAGGCGAAAAGAAGTAGTTTTTTATAGAAAGGATTTGTCGGGATACAGGTGCATGAGTATTCCGAAGGTATGTAATTGTACATAAAGAATAGCAGATGGTAATAGCACCTGTTGCAGGGTTCGTTACCATCTGCGTATTGAGTTATGAAAGGAAAGGAGGTGGAAGACAGTCTGGTTTTCAGTTATAGTTTTTCATCAATCTTTAACTTATAACAATAAAAGGAGGTGTTTTTAAATGCCAAGTTTTGTAATTACTGAAAAGTGTGACGGCTGCAAGGCAGGGGACAAGACTGCATGTCAGTACATCTGTCCTCACGATCTCATGATCCTCAACAGAGATACGATGAAAGCTCACAATCAGGAGCCTGAGCAGTGCTGGGAATGCTTTAACTGCGTAAAGATCTGCCCTCAGCAGGCGGTCGAGGTAAGAGGCTATTCAGACTTTGTTCCACTCGGATCACAGACTATTCCTTTGAGAGGTACCGATAATATCATGTGGACGATCACATTCAGAAGTGGTCTGGTCAAGAGGTTCAAATTCCCGATCAGGACCACCGTGGAAGGCACCGTTGATCCTTATGCAGGCAAACCAGAGCCTGATTTCGCATCTATTAAGAAACCTGGCTTATTTACAAAGCCAGCAAGAACCCAATAATTTAAGGAGGTGAATATATAAATGGAAAAAGAAACTTGTACATTTTCATATTGTCAGAAGCCGGAAGTAACTGAAGTTGACTGCGATCTTCTGATCATGGGCGGTGGTATGGCCGGCTGCGGTGCAGCTTTTGAGGCATGCCGCTGGGCAAACGCGAAAGGCCTGAAAGTTGTATTGGTTGATAAGGCTGCAACAGACAGAAGCGGCGCTGTCGCAATGGGTCTCTCCGCTATCAACACATACGTCGGAGAAAATACAGTCGCTGATTACGTGAAGTATGTCAGAAACGACCTCATGGGCATCATCAGGGAAGACCTTGTATTCGACCTCGGAAGACACGTTGACGATTCAGTCGAGTGTTTCGAAGAGTGGGGCCTCCCCATCTGGAAAAAAGGCGATGACGGTTTCTCAATGGACGGTCATCAGGCTATTGCAGCCGGCAAGAAATCTCTGAAGGACGGCGGCACACCGGTAAGAACAGGTAAATGGCAGATCATGATCAATGGTGAGTCATACAAGGTCATCGTTGCAGAGGCTGCAAAAAAGGCCCTTGAGACCAACAGGGCTGCAACCGGTATGGCACAGAACCATTTTGAAAGGGTATTCATTGTTAAGGCTGTCATGGATACAAACGGCAAAAACGTAGCCGCAGCCATCGGATTCAGCACAAGAGAAAACAAGATATATTCCTTTAAAGCAAAGGCAATGCTCTGTGCAACTGCCGGAGCAGTTAACTGCTTCAGACCGAGATCGGTCGGTGAAGGTATGGGCAGAACCTGGTACCCGGTGTTTTGCGCTGGTTCAGGTTATGCATTCGGCATGCAGGCCGGTGCAGAGCTGACCCTTATGGAGAACAGGTTCGTCCCTGCCAGGTTTAAGGACGGTTATGGACCGGTCGGCGCATGGTTCCTGTTCTTCAAGGCAAAAGCTACTGACAGCTATGGTGAAGACTATTGCACCAATAAAGAGTACTTTGACGATGCAGTCGCAAGATACGGCGACTATGCAAAGAATATGGGTACCGCCATCAGAAACCACCTCATGATGAGGGCCATGAAAGACGGTAAGGGGCCGATCCTTATGGGAACCGATGCCGCTATGGCAATACTCGCCAAGAACATGAAAGAGAAGCTCGGTGAAAAAGAAGGCGCCAAGCAGATCAAGCACCTTGAAGCAGAGGCTTGGGAAGACTTTTTAGACATGGCTATCGGACAGGCATCTCTCTGGGCAGCAACTAATGTTGAGCCTGATAAGGTCCCTTCCGAGATCATGCCGACAGAGCCGTATCTCCTTGGTTCACACGCCGGCTGCGCAGGGTTCTGGGTAAGCGGCCCTGGCGATCTTCCGGGCACACCGGAAAACTACACCTGGGGATATAACAGGATGTCCACCGTACCCGGTCTCTTCATGGCAGGTGACGTTGTCGGTGCATCAGGCCATAAGTTCTCATCAGGTTCCCATGCTGAAGGAAGAATGGCAGCCAAGGCTGCAATAGCATACATCCTCGACAACGCAGACTACAAGCCATCGCCAAAATTGTCCCTTGACGAGATCGCGGCTGAACTCTATCTGCCGTTCGAGGTCTATGAGAAATATAAAACCTATACAACCGATCCCGCGATCAACCCCAATTACATCGGTCCAAAAGCACTCCAGGCGAGGCTGATGAAAATCGCTGATGAGTACTTTGGTGGTTGCGCAACCTGGTATATGACCTCAAAGACCATGCTCGAAGCAGGCCTACAGAAGCTTGATATGCTCAAAGAGGATTGCAACAAAATGGCAGCGGCCAACCTCCATGAGCTCCTGAGGTGCTTTGAAAACTACCATAGAATTCTGTCGGTCGAGGCACATGCACGGCATATCCTCTTCAGGGAAGAGTCCAGATATCCTGGCTACTACTACAGAGGTGACTTCAACAAGATTGATGACACCAACTGGAAATGCTTCACAAATTCCGTGTACCATGTTGATACCAACACCTGGGACTTTAAAAAAGTACCATACGTTCAGATGTACCCATAGTTGATATCGATTGGGGAGGGCAAAAGCCCTCCCCAGTTTTTTTTGACTTTAATAAAGATTTTTGTTGACAAGTATGCTATAATTTCCCCGTTTATTAGTAAATTATAAAAAGGTGGTTATAGGAGTATGACTATCTCTTTATGGCTTACTGCCTTGAAGGAGGATAAATATGGCAGAGAATAAGAAAGTTCTTGTAGTTGGCGGCGGTATAAGCGGCCTGACATCTGCGGTAGAAATGGCTGAGGCAGGGTTAGATGCTTATATCGTGGAGAAAAACCCGTATCTTGGAGGCAGAGTTGCACAAATCAATAAATACTTCTGGAAGCTCTGCCCGCCGAACTGTGGCCTTGAGATACAGTTCAAGAGGATAAAAAACAGCCCGCGGGTCACCATGTATACACTTGCAGAAGTAGCAAGCATCAGTGGTGAGGAAGGGAATTTCGCTGTAAAAATGAAACTGAACCCCCGGTATGTGAATGACAAATGTGTCGGCTGTGATGCATGTGCCCAGGCCTGTCCGGCATATCGTGAGAATGACTTCAATTTCGGCATGAACAAATCAAAAGCCGCGTATTTGCCTCATGCACAGGCTTTTCCTTTCCAGTATGTCATCGATGCAAATGCATGTCCGAAAGACTGCATGAAGCCATGCCTTGAGGCCTGCAAATATAATGCGATTGATCTGAATATGCAGGCTGAGACGGTTGATCTGAATGTTGGGGCAATCGTTTTTGCCACCGGATGGGATCCCTATGACATGAAAAAACTTGACCTTCTTGGCGGCGGGAAAGTTAAGAATGTTATAACAAACATGATGATGGAGAGACTGGCTTCACCCGACGGCCCGACAGAGGGGAAAATTGTCAGGCCTTCTGACGGGAAGGAAATCAAGAATATAGCCTTTGTCCAGTGTGCAGGCTCAAGAGATGAAAACCATCTTCACTACTGTTCTTATGTTTGCTGCCTTGCCACACTCAAACACGCGATGTATATAAGAGAACTGTATCCCGACGCGAAGATCCGGATTTTTTATATAGATATCAGAACTCCGGGACTTTATGAAAACAGGTTCTACTGGAAGATCAAGGATGATCCGAAAGTTGTCTTTACCAAAGGAAAAGTTGCGAACATTACTGAGGAACCTTCGCAGGATGTGACCGTGGTGGTTGAGGATATTTATGGCGGCGGCAAAGTAAAGGAAACATTCGATATGGTCGTCCTTGCAACCGGTATGGATGGTGCGGCCAACGGTTCAAAGGTTGGCATTCAAATCCCTTATGCGGCTGATGGTCTTGTTGACGATGCAGCTTTGAAGAAAGGGATGTATGCTGTTGGAACCATGAAAAGCCCTGCTGATGTAGCAAGGTCAGTGCAGGATGCTACTGCTGCAGCAATCAAGAGCATCCAGAGTGTGAATAGGAGGTAGGGATGGAAAAGAAATGCGGCTTATATATTTGTAAAGGATGCGGTATAGCAGATTCTGTTGATATAGAGAAACTGGCAAAGAATTCTAAGTCCGGGACTGTCAAGGAAGAGAACATAAAAGTACACGACATACTGTGCAGTCCTGAAGGTCTTCAATCCATAAAAAGTGACATAAAGAAAGACGGAATAAATACACTAATCATAGCTGCCTGTTCTCCCCGCGTGAAATTCGAGGAGTTTGACTTTCCCGGCTGCCTTATAGAGAGGGCAAACATCCGTGAATTTGTTGCATGGACTCATCAGCCGAATAACGATGAGACACAGGCACTGGCAGATGATTATATCGCTATGGCTGCTGTGAAAGTATCAAAGGCTGACCTCCCGACACCGGCTGTGCTGGAAGATCTGAGCAAGGATATACTTGTGATCGGCGGTGGCATATCCGGTATGACCGCAGCGCTTGATGCTGCAGAAGCAGGGTATAAGGTGTTTTTAGTCGAAAAAGAGCCACAACTCGGAGGGTTTGCGAATAAATTATACAAAAAGATACCTGCCAGAACATACAATCCGATTATCGTTGATACAGAAATAGACAAAGTTATTCAGCAGGTGGAATCTCACCCGAATATCAAGGTCTACAAGTCATCAAAGGTAGAAAAAACAGAAGGCCAGCCTGGTTTATATGATATAACAATAGCAGGGGCTTCTGGGTCAGAAACTTTGAAAATAGGGGCCATTATCATGGCAACGGGATGGATACCCTATGATGCAAATAAGCTGGACTACCTCGGGTATGGCAAATACAAGAACGTTGTGACGAATGTGGAATTCGAGCAAATAGCAAAGAAAGGGTCCATTACAAGGCCATCAGACGGAAATGATGCTGAAAAGGTTGCATTTATTCAGTGCGCAGGACAGAGGGACCCGAACCATCTGCCATACTGTTCTTCCATGTGTTGTGCAACGTCCCTGAAGCAGGCACGGTATGTAAGACAGAACGCGAATGCAATGGCAATGGTGTTCTATAAAGATATCAGAACTCCCGGAAGACTCGAATCCTTCTATAAAGAAGCCCAGAATGATCCCGGCATCATGCTTACAAAAGCTGACGTGAAGGGAGTTTCGGATGCAGGGAACGGTAACCTGTTTATCGAAATGGAGAATACGCTCCTCGGGGAAAAGGTGAAGGTAGAGGCCGATCTCGTTGTTCTCGCCACAGGAATGGTCCCGACAACACGGGCCCCTCAGGAGTACCTTGACGGACTGACACAGGCTGCTGCCAAGGGTGACGATGCAAAAAATGCGTATTTGGAATCAACACCAAAACCTGAGTTTATATTAAACCTTACTTACAGGCAGGGTCCTGAAATCCCGTCCCTTGAGGGCGCCTGCGGTTTTGCTGATTCAAACTTCATCTGCTTCCAGTATGAAACAAGGAGAACAGGTGTCTATGCCGCCGGTACAGTTAAACAGCCCATGAATATGACAGATGCGCAGGAGGATGCTGCAGGGGCAGCGTTTAAGGCGATACAATGTCTTGACCATGTTGCCAAGGGTGTAGCAGTGCATCCGAGGGCATGGGATCTGACATTCCCCGACCCCCAGCTTATCAGATGTACCGCGTGCAAGAGATGTACGGAAGAATGTCCTTTCGGCGCCATAGATGAAGACGCAAAAGGCATTCCCTTTTTTAAAGTGAACCGGTGCAGACGATGCGGCACCTGTATGGGGGCATGTCCTGAAAGGATTGTGTCATTCAAGGACTACAGCATAGACATCATGGGATCAATGATCAAGGCAATTGATGTGCCTGAGGAAGAGTTCAGGATTGTCTGCCTCGTCTGTGAAAACGATGCGTATCCGGCTCTCGATACGATGGCCATGCACCGCAAAATCCTTGACCCGAGCATTCGTTTTATCCCCATGAGATGTCTTGGCGGCATGCACCTTGTATGGATTGCCGATGCTTTTTCAAAAGGTATTGATGGGGTCCTCCTTTTAGGTTGCAAGTTTGGGGAAAACTATCAATGTCATTTCATTAAGGGTAGTGAGCTTGCAAGTGTCAGGTTCGAAAAGGTCGGTGAAACGCTGAACAAATTAAAGCTTGAGGCGGATCGTGTTAAGATGCTGCAGGTAGGTATTGATGAATATCACAAACTACCGGATATGATCAATGAGTTTGTAGAAAGGGTTAAAGAAATAGGACATAATCCTTTCAAGGAATTTTAGCATAGAATTGTCTACGACCTTTTAGGGAGGAATAGATATGGCAGAAGAAAAAGCAGAAGCACAAGAAGCAAAAGCAGCTGAAGCTCAGGTGGAGGTTACAAAAGCGCCGGAGCCATTTACCGGTGTAACCGTCACCCCTGATCTGCAGTTTGTAAACGCAATCGTAAATGGCGGAGGAGAGAGTCTGAAGAAATGTTATCAGTGCGCAACATGCTCTGTTGTCTGCAATTTGACCCCTGCAGACAAACCGTTTCCGAGGAAAGAGATGATCAATGCTCAGTGGGGGCTGAAAGACAAACTATTCGGCAATCCCGATATCTGGCTCTGCCATCAGTGCAGTGACTGCACTGCTTACTGTCCCAGAGGCGCGAAACCAGGCGAAGTCCTTAACGCAGTCAGGAAATTATCTATTGAGAACTATGCTGTGCCGAAATTTCTGGGCAAGGCTGTTGGAAGCCCCGGTGCTCTGGTCCCGCTTCTCGCAATCCCTACTGTTATATTCCTTTTGATTCTTGCATGGCTCGGCCATCTGAATCTGGAGTCTATCAGGAATGAGGCAGGACAGATTGCATACTCATCGTTGATTAAGTCGTACTACATCGATGGCGTATTTGTACCTATTTTTATGTTTGCTGTTGTTTCACTGTCTATAGGTGTTTTCAGATACTGGAAAGACATGATACGCGCAAATGGAGCCAAACCGAAAGTCAGCATCACAAGTGCAATAACTGCAACTATCGGTGAAATACTGGCACACAAGCGGTTCGAACAATGCAATGTGACCATAGACAGGAAGCTCGCGCACATGCTCGTATTTTTCAGCTTCATCGGACTTGCGATAACAACCGCATGGGCAGTTCTTTATTTATATGGATACGAGATAATGCATGCGATGGGGAAAACGCCGTACTCATGGCTGCTTGGACCATCACCGTATCCATTGACCGATCCCGTGAAATGGCTTGCCAATATAAGCGCTTTGGCGCTTCTGATTGGTATCGTCATGGTTATCAATAACAGGCTCAAGAATGCTGAAAAGGCTGGCAAGGGCGGTTATTATGACTGGCTCTTCATATACATTGTTTTTGCAGTAATGGCGACAGGTATTTTATCCGAACTGGTAAGATTGGCAGATATTGCAGCGCTGGCCTATGTTATATATTTCGCTCACCTTGTTGTTGTCTTCTTCCTGTTTGCTTACGCACCGTTCTCAAAGATGGCTCACATGCTTTACAGGGCAACAGCAATGGTTTTTGCAAAAGCTACAGAGAGAGATGTAGAAGTTAAATAATGTTTGCAAAGATAATTACAACAAGGAGGGAGGTGGAAGGTAAGAACAATTTATTATTTCACTTTTCACTTAACTAAGAAAGTTTAAAAAGGAGGGATTGTATGAGTTCAACGATACTTTTTGCATTAGGTTGCGGAGTGTTAGGCGTTATATACGCTGTGATGACTGCAATATGGGTGTCAAAGCAGGACGCAGGGAATGCGAAGATGCAGGAGATCTCGAATGCGGTAAAAGAGGGCGCAATGGCGTTCCTCGCACGCGAGTACAAAACGGTCGCTGTTGTTGCTGTAATTTTGACGGTGCTTCTGTCTTTCCTCGGGATCTGGACAGCAATAGGGTTCGTCATCGGCACGGTCGGTTCGGCGCTCGCCGGATACATCGGCATGATGGTATCGGTGCGGGCCAACGTGCGCACGGCTCAGGCAGCCCACAAGGGCCTCCAGGCTGCACTCGGTCTTGCTTTTAAGGGCGGCTCGGTGACCGGCGTTATGGTCGTTGGTCTCGGAATTATAGGACTTGCCGGTTTTTATTTTATAGCAAAGTCGGCAGCCCCTGAGACGGCATTTCATGCACTGGTTGGTCTCGGATTCGGATGCTCACTCATGAGCGTGTTTGCCCGTATCGCAGGCGGTATTTATACAAAGGCTGCAGACGTAGGCGCTGACCTGGTCGGCAAGGTTGAGGCAGGAATTCCTGAAGATGATCCCAGAAATCCTGCAGTTATTGCTGATAACGTTGGTGATAACGTTGGCGACTGCGCAGGCATGGCAGCCGACCTTTATGAGACATATACGGTTACGCTCGTTGCAGCAATGCTCCTTGCAAAGACGGTCTTTGGCGCTGAGAGCCCATGGGTGGAATTCCCGATGCTCCTCGGCGGAATATCGATCATCGCTTCCATTATAGGAACATTTGCAGTAAGACTCGGCAAAAGCGGATATATCATGGGCGCCCTCTATAAGGGACTGGCTGTTGCCGGCGGTCTTGCAGCAGTAACATTTTATATCGTGACCGGTAAATTTCTGGAAAGCGCAGATGCACAGGCTTCAATAGTTGCTCACCCTTCATTTACACAGATGAACGTTTTCCTTATGGCGATTATCGGCCTTGCATTGACCGGAGTGATCGTGGTTATAACTGAGTACTTCACTGCTTCGCAGTATCCCCCGGTGAAACACATTGCACAAGCCAGTTTGACCGGTCATGGAACAAACGTTATAGCAGGTCTTGCGGTCAGCATGAAGGCCACAGGCGCACCTGTTTTAGTTATCGTTGCCTCAATTCTCGGGGCTTATCATTTAGGCGGTGGATTTGCCGGTGATGCATCTGGCGGTCTTTTTGCTATTGCATTATCAGCGGTTTCGATGCTTTCGATGACAGGCATCGTGGTAGCCATTGACACCTACGGCCCGATCACGGACAACGCAGGCGGTATAGCAGAAATGGCAGGAATGCCTGAAGCTATCCGTAACATCACAGACCCATTGGATGCAGTCGGCAACACCACAAAGGCTGTTACCAAGGGTTATGCTATTGGTTCGGCAGCCCTCGCGGCTCTGGTCCTTTTTGCAGAGTATTCAAGGTCATTCAGCACACAGCTTTATTTTGATCTTTCGAACCCCATGGTTCTGGCCGGCCTTTTCATCGGCGGTCTGCTCCCTTATTATTACGGCTCGCTCCTGATGGAGGCCGTTGGTAAGGCTGCCGGCAGCATCGTTGAGGAAGTGCGCAGGCAGTTCCGTGAGATCCCCGGCATCATGGAAGGCAAGGGAAAGCCTGAGTACGGCAAGTGTGTTGACATCGTGACCAAGGGCGCCATCCAGCAGATGATGGTCCCTGCGCTTATCCCGGTTGTTGTTCCTGTTGTTGTAGGTTTTCTGCTTGGCAGAGAGGCACTCGGAGGCGTACTTATAGGAAGTATCCTTACCGGACTCTTCCAGGCTATTGCGATGACAAGCGGCGGCGGCGCATGGGACAACGCCAAGAAATCCTTTGAAGAGGGCGTTACTGATTCCAAAGGTGTCGTTCATAAGAAGGGCAGCGAAGGACATAAAGCCTCTGTCACAGGTGATACCGTCGGCGACCCGTATAAAGACACAGCAGGACCGGCAATCAACCCGATGATCAAGGTCATCAATATCGTTGCATTGCTGATCGTCCCGCTTATCTAAGTTTATATACAACAAAAAGGCCGGCAGAGATTTCTGCCGGCTTTTTTTATTATAATTAAAATATAAGGCGAAGCAGTATTATGGCAAAAGGCAGTTCTCTTCTATTAGCCCTTATTCCCGTTTCTATTCTTAGGACAGGTTTTGCTTTGCTGAAATAGAGGAACTTCTCAATATAAAACAGAAAGGATTGAATTAAGATGTCATTACCAAGCATGAAAGATGTTGAGCCGAGACAACTTACTCTTGAATCCGAGTTTAAATTCAGGTGCCATAAAGGTGTCAAATGCTTCACGAAATGCTGCAGCAGTATCAGTATTCTCCTAACGCCTTACGATATAGTGAGGATGAAAAAGAGACTCGGCATGTCTTCAGAGGAATTCCTCGATAAATACACGTACATGGAATTTGATGAAAAGTCCTCGCATCCCCTTGTAAGGCTGAAAATGCTGGATGATAATGAAAAGAAATGTCCATTTATCACACCTGAAGGCTGCACGATTTATACGGACCGGCCTGCAAACTGCCGTTATTATCCTATCGGTCAGGGTATCATGAGAAAAGGCACAAATGAGGAGCCTGTAAATGTGGAGTTTTATTTCTTTATCAAAGAGCCGCATTGCCTCGGCTATCAGGAAGATACTGATTGGACAATAAAATCCTGGAAAGATGACCAGGAGGTGAGTCTCTATGATGATATGAACAGAGAGTGGAAGGAGATCCAGCTCAGGAGAGATCCTTTTGGCAAGAATCTTGATTCGAACAAGCAGGCCCAGATCTATACAGCCAGCTTTGATATGGACAGATTCAGGAGATTTATATTTGAGAGCAGGTTTCTTGATATATTTGATATCGATAAAGAAGAGATAGAGAGAATAAAGACCGATGATGTTGCTTTGATGAAATTAGGGTTTAGATATGTAAAATATCTTTTGATGCTTGAAGAGACATTAAAGGTAAAGGGAAAGTATTTAAAGGAGAAATAGCATGTCAGATATAAAGAAGATGTACCGTACAATTATGGCCGATCATTTCCCTAATGAGATGATCATCAAATTTGGTGATCAGACCTTAATCTATAAAAAAAGGACGTGGAAGATACCTGATGAAAAGACAGGAGAGCTGATAGAAAAAGGGCTTCGCTACGGTGAAAATCCTGAACAGGAAGCAGCTCTGTATGAATTGGTGAACGGCAACCTGATTCTTGGAGAATGCCAGTTCATACAGCCGGGGAATGGACTTGTAAGCAGCATAAATGAAGAAGATATGATACAGGCAGGAAAGCACCCCGGAAAGACAAATCTGACAGACCTTGATAATGGACTAAATATTATTAAATATTTGAGTGACCGGCCTGCTGCTGCTATCTTAAAGCACAATAATCCCTGTGGTGCTGCATATGGTAAGACCCTGTCTGATGCATATGATAAGGCAAATATGGCAGACCGTATAGCTGCATTTGGCGGATGCCTTGTTATAAACAGGGCAATGGACAAAGAAACAGCAGAAATGGTCAGCAAAAACTATCTTGAGGTTGTTGCAGCTCCCGAGTTTGAAGAAGGCACAGTTGAAATTCTGGCTAAGAGAAAAAACCTAAGGATTATCAGAGTTAGTAAAATCAGTGCATTAGAAAAATACAGAACATCGCGTTTTGTCGATTTTAAATCATTGATTGATGGTGGAATAATTGTCCAGCAATCTCCTATTAATAAGATCAGATCAAAGGGAGATTTTTTGGCTGCAAAAGCAACATATCAGGGTAAGGAATATAGTATCGAAAGACAGCCTACTGAGAAGGAATATGATGATATGCTCTTTGGATGGCATGTAGAGCAGGGCATTACATCAAACTCCGTTATTTATGTGAAAGACGGTGTTACAGTCGGGATCGGCACAGGTGAGCAGGACAGGATAGGCGTGGCCGAAATTGCGATTTTCAAGGCATATACGAAGTATGCAGATGCTGTGTGTTTTAAGAAATATGGTATCCCTTACAAGACATTTGAACTCGAAGTGAGGGATGGCAAAAGGGATAAGGCTGCGCTCATTGAGATTGATGATGAAACCAAAAAGGGTAACGGAGGGCTTATCGGCGCTGCCATGATTTCAGATGCATTTTTCCCATTCAGGGACGGAGTTGATGTGGGTATTAAAGAAGGTATAACAGCAATCGTGAACCCCGGGGGGTCCGACAGGGATTTCGAGTCCATCATAGCATGCAATGAAGCGAATCCAAAGGTGGCTATGGTCTTTACCGGACAACGGGCTTTTAAACATTAAGGTATAAGGCTGCCTCTCTGTATTTCCCATTACCAAGGGGGGTTAAAGGGGGATAATTTAAATTAATGGACATCCCTTATCCCAGATGGTATCCTGCGATATCTATACGAAGGTCACGCCGTCTGTTTGATCAAAAATCAATCCCGTCTGAGTTACTCGAAAAAATAAGTGCATTTTGCAAGGCGTTCAGACCTTTTGCCGGGGTCAGGGCAGCAATAGTAACAGATTCTCCTGACACTGTATTCAAGGGTGCAATCGGGCATTATGGGAAGATAAAGGGTGCTACTGCATTCATTGCCTTTATTGGAGATATGAGGGATGCACATGTCCAGGAAAAGGTCGGATATTCAGGGGAGGGCATTATCCTGGAAGCTACAGCACTTGGTCTTGGCACCTGTTGGGTGGGTGGGTTTTTCAGGCCTGAAACTGCTGCATCTTTAGCACATATCAGAGAAAATGAAAAGGTCATTGCAGTGACGCCTATTGGTTATGCATCGGAAAGGGTGTCTTTTGAAGAGAAAATAATGACTGGTTTTGGAAGGACTCATAAAAGAAAACCTGTAGATGAATTAGTAACAGGGATGGAAGCAGATAAGCGTCCTCAGTGGATAAAAACAGCACTTGAAGCAGCAAGAGTCGCACCTTCAGCAGTCAACCGCCAGCCATGGCGATTCCATGTAAAGGATGACAGTATCACGATTTCAGTTGATAATCCGAGGGATACATATTATATCTCCAAAAGGCTCGACTGTGGGATCGCGATGCTTCATATTGAGATAGCTTCTCTTTATTGCGGGGTAAAAGGAGAATGGGAATTCTTAAAAACACCTGAGGTGGCAAGATTTCAGGAAATCTCTCTAAATAAATAGAGCCATATTAAGGGGCTGCTTGATTGGACAACCTGTAGTACGGCATTTTAACTTCTGCCATTCGCTTTCAGGATGACCATTACCCTTCTATGGCTCCAGCATCTTTTTGCGATCCCAGATCCGGGAATCCCTGAGCTCTTTTTTTTAAGTGGGCGCTTCGATAGATACTTTAGGCTTCCTCCTCGCTGCTGGAGGCTTGCTCACTGTATCTAACTCCCGTTCCCATGTTTCATTGTTTGCTCCTCAGTTTTAACCCGTCCTGGGTCTCGCAATCTCTTTTCTTGTTCTTAATTATAAGTATACTTATTTTCGGACAGATTTCAAGGGTTAATAATATTCATGTAACAGCAAAGTGATAATGTCCTATTAGAGCAAAATGAAAATGTCCTGATTGCAAAGTGCTATACTGCCCGTTTTTAGAAGGAGGCAGGATGGCAGGAAAGGACATTATCATGGTAAGGCAGAAG
>JBAQLU010000112.1:0-5193 GCA_049302065.1 Thermodesulfovibrionales bacterium | reverse complement strand
ATCGCCGCCTCGTAGAAGCAGGGAAGAAGCCCAAGGTAGCGCTGATAGCCTGTATGAGAAAGTTATTGGTCATTCTCAATGCAATAATGAAAAACCGAATCCCGTGGCAAGCTGATTATTCAACTTGCCCAACACCACAAATCCCTTGACAAAAATCACAGTTGCTCAAGGGAGGGGAGATTTAAGATACCTCGTCCCGAAAGCCTTCGGGACTGCGGGGTAGTTCATTTGGACAGAAGGTTTATATATAAAAAAATAATACTGAAGATTATCATCAGGATACCCAAAATGCCCAGGCTCCATCCCCGGATTCCTAACTTGTCTGAAACAATCTGACTCTTATTGTAGTAAATTCCTGATACACCTTCAGAAGCCAGTTCTACAATAAAAAAAGCAAGAAGAACAATAATTGACTCTATGAAGTATTTCCTGTAATAAACAAACAAATCCGGGATATCCCTGAACTTTAACATCCATAGTTCATTGTCCATGAAGGTTAATGCCGGATTATTTACCCAGCCAAGAATAACAGTTGCGCCTAACTTGTATATAAGGTCAATATTTCTTAAAGGTCCAAGCCAGAAAGAAAATACTATGAAACAGAAGAAAGTAATATCATTCGGGAAAATGAGTAAAAGAGTTAAAAATATTGAGAATACCGTGTATCTGATAACGGTATTCCGTTTATTCTTCTTTCGTGCCTCTCTGATCTGATGAGCCTTCTCATCTTCAAACTTAAAATCCTTACATCTCCCTTTGCACTCAGGACATACGGCTATTCTTGTAAAAGTTAGCTTTTTGCTGCCTTTATATAAAACACAGTCTTCGCAGAAACCTGTTCCACATTCAGTGCATCTCCAGTTTGCAGAGATAAGGGGATGATTTTTGCAATAATCCTGACTTAAATGGTTTCTTTGTTCCTGAGGTCTTCTTTCAGGTTCTTTCTCTGAAATATCTTCGAACATTACTGATGTGAATTAAAGAATATACCTGCTCAGGTCCTCATCCTTAGCAATGTCATCCAGCTTGTCCCTGACGTATTTTTGGTCTATCACAAGTTTCCCGTTCTTTTTCTCAGGGGCCTCAAAGGAGATGTCTTCAAGGAGTTTCTCAAGCACTGTATGCAGCCTTCTTGCGCCGATATTCTCTGTTTTCTCATTAACGTGCGCTGCGATATCTGCTATTTCATCGATAGAATCCTTTGTGAAATCTAATGTGACGTCTTCTGTCAAAAGCAATGCAGTATACTGTTTTATCAGTGCGTTGTAAGGTTCTGTCAGAATTCTCACAAATTCATCCTTGCCGAGTGCATCGAGTTCCACCCTGATCGGAAATCTTCCCTGAAGTTCAGGAATGAGGTCAGATGGCTTTGTCATATGAAAAGCGCCCGCAGCGATAAAAAGGATATGATCTGTTTTTACAGGACCATGTTTTGTTGTTACTGTAGACCCTTCAACGATCGGCAGAAGGTCTCTCTGGACACCTTCCCGTGAAACATCAGGGCCATGTGCATGCCCCCTGCTTGCTATCTTGTCTATTTCATCAATAAATACAATCCCCGATTGCTCAACTCTATCAACAGCCTCTTTTGTAACTTTATCCATATCAATGAGCTTATTTGCCTCATCCTGCTGAATTATGGCCAATGCATCGGGGACCCTGACTTTTTTCCTTTTTGCTTTTTCCGGCAGAAAATTACCCAGCATTTCTTTGAGGTTTATCTCCAGATCCTCAAGCCCCACATTTGAAACCACACCGAAAGGCATCATCTTTTCCTTGACCTCGATATCAACATACCGGTTATCAAGTTTTCCTTCCCTCAGTTGCATCCTCAGTCGTTCGCGTGTTTCCTTGTGTGTTTCTCTCTCTTCCTCTTCAGTGCCTGTTCCCCTTCCGGTCCTTGGAGGAGGCAGAAGCAGGTCGAGAAGCCTTTCTTCTGCAAGAGATTTTGCCCTTTCCTGCACTTTTTCAACATGCTCGGACTTAACCATGCCTATTGATATCTCTGTCAGATCACGTATCATTGACTCCACGTCCCGGCCCACATAACCCACTTCAGTATACTTTGATGCCTCAACCTTAACAAAAGGTGCGCTTGCAAGTCTCGAAAGCCTTCTCGCTATTTCTGTTTTGCCTACGCCGGTTGGACCGATCATAATGATGTTTTTCGGTAAAACCTCGTCCTTCAGTTCAGGAGAAAGCCTCTGCCGTCTCCACCTGTTTCTCATAGCAATTGCCACAGCCTTTTTTGCTTTATGCTGTCCGATGATATATTTATCAAGCTCTTCAACTATCTTTCTTGGTATCAGGTTATCCATCTAACTCCTCTATAGTTATATTTTCGTTGGTATATATGCATATATCGGATGCGATCTTCATGGCCTTTTCAACAGTATCCTTTGCAGAAAGACCGGTATTTTCAGACAATGCCCTCGCTGCAGCCTGCGCATATGGGCCTCCTGAGCCGATAGCTGCAATTCCGTCTTCGGGTTCTATAACGTCACCTGTTCCAGAGATGATAAAAGTATGTTCTCTATCCGCCACAATCAAGAGAGCTTCAAGCCTTCTTAAGATCTTATCCGTGCGCCAGTCCTTTGCAAGTTCAACTGCAGCCCTTGTTATATTGCCCCTGTAGGATTCAAGTTTACCTTCAAATTTCTCAAACAACGTAAACGCGTCTGCTGTTGCACCTGAAAATCCTGCCAATACTTTTTCTCCATACATCTTTCTGGTCTTTCTGGCATTACGTTTCAGAACCGTATTGCCCATTGTAACCTGTCCGTCTCCGCCCAATGCCACATTCCCATCACGCCTTATACATAATATTGTTGTTCCTTTAATCATCTGTTTTACCTTTACCTTTTTTCCTTTAACTTTTCCTCTTCCCTTGTAAAGGGATGTGCCTTATCATAAATATCCATCAGATGTGTAATATCAAGATGGGTGTATTTCTGGGTTGTTGAAAGTGAGGAATGCCCCAGAAGCTCCTGTATTACCCTGAGGTCTGCGCCTCCCTGAAGCAGATGGCTTGCAAATGTGTGTCTCAGAGTATGCGGCCCGATCTGGCCGTTCATGGCCAGGGCTTTAGCGTATTTAACTACTATACGTCTTACTCCCCTGTCTGTCAACCGGGTTCCCATCCTGTTGAAAAATAACGCCTTATCCTTATTTTTCCTGAGTATCCTTTCTATCATATATGACTTTATGGCGTCAATTGCCTTTGAACCTATCGGCACTATGCGTTCCTTCCTGCCCTTTCCCCGTATCTTTACCAGAGATTCCTTTATGTTGATATCATCTATGTTGATGCCTGAAAGCTCACTGACTCTAAGTCCGCTTGAGTAAAGAAGTTCAAGGATTGCCTTGTCCCTTATTGGCAAAAAACCTGTTCCATCAGGTTTATCTACAAGAGAAAAAACATCATCAACAGAAAGAAACCTGGGCAATAATTTTGGAACTTTCGGGTTTGAGATGAGCTTTGCCGGATTTGTTTTGATGTACCCTTCCCTGTGCAGGAATTTAAAAAATGACCTGATACTGGACAACCGCCTGCTTACTGTTGTCTTACTAAGTCCGTTCCTAATCTGCCCGGCAACAAAACCGCGCACATCCAGCAAATCTATTTCATGAGGCTCAGTTTTTGAATACTCTGAAAACTCTTCGAGGTCTTTTCTGTATGCCCGCAACGTATGGGCTGAAACAGCCTTCTCAACTTCAAGATATCGCAGGAAATTATTAATATGATCTTTCATTAGAATACATTATTCTAACCTAAGAACTATTGCAATTTCCTTCCTCTCCAAAGCATATAGATCGCAGGATATCCTCCTTTTGTTTTAAGTATATTCGCAAATGATATCAGTTTCAAGTAACGTGATTTTTCGGTAGTGGGTCAGTTTGAATGATTCAGGGTTTTATTCCAACTAAAAGCTGCACTTCATCTTCCTTCAATCTGATATCCGTTTGTCCAGGTGCATCAAAGCCAATTTGTGTAAGAGCTTTTTGCAATATACCCGAACGAACTGGAGCAGATATTGAGCTATGGACTATAATTGATAATCCTTTAGGTGTTTGTCCGGTTTTCCCAAATAATATTTCGCCTCGCGGCCCTTCAATATTCCACCCTGAAACTTTCAGTACATCAATAATTTGCTTTGCGAAATTACATGACTCAGGTATCGCATTTAAACACCGAACAAGAATATTCCCTTTGGGATTAATATTTAAGAAATCTATTAATTGTTTTTTTGTGTTGTGGTAAGTTCGCGTGGCTTAATTTCTTCTTGCAATGCTAAAAAAGCACGTTGTGAATCTGCGGCCTCTTTTTGCAATTTAGCCACTTCTCCGCGAAGTGTTAGGTTTTGTTGTTCGATCTCTTTTTGTTTAGTGCGAGCATCTTCTGCCTTTTCGTCAGCCTTTGCGGCATCATTCTTAGCGGTTTCTGCAATAGCATTAGCGTCAGCAATCTTAGAGTCAGCATCTCTCTTCACCGGATTTTGGTATCTATCGCTTGCAATCCATACTAACACAGTAAAAATAACTGTGATGAAAAGAAAAAGGATATAACCTATGAAAAGATATTTATGTAGCTTTGCTGCTTCTACGATAGCCGACACTTCTGGTCCGCTTTGTTTTGGTAACGTTTCCATTGCTATATTTATAATCGTGGTACTAATAACCGCTATTATATTAATCATTTTAGCATGGAGAAGTATGAACAATGTTAGTGCTTATTATAAAGATAAAAAAAAGAACTTAAAAGAAGAAAATACAGTATCAAGACATTAAAGAAATTATATCCTCAATCTCCGAAAGACGATCCGTAACCCCAGCCTGCATTGCAGGTGTAACCCTTAACGTCTGATGAATCCGGCAGAAGTTGTAATACATGTAATGCAAAGAAATAGCATAAGCATGGTTTTCAACCTTCTTTGAGAATCCATTTGTTAACCGAGTAAATCTTCTCATACTCATACGCATGGTAAGGTTCTGACGTTCCACGTAGCTTGTAGAAACATGCTTCATATCCGGCTTGCCTTGTATTCTTTCCTGGCGCATCTGGGTTCTTCATGGATCTATACAATATATAGTGGTTTGAGTATTCTAAATTCATGGACGAAAAAGTTTTTTATACAAAGATATTGGGAATCAAGCCGCCCTGGTTTGTGAAGCAGGTGATTATGGACGAAGCGA
>JBAQLU010000111.1:0-23248 GCA_049302065.1 Thermodesulfovibrionales bacterium | reverse complement strand
ATGTGACTTCTCTGGCTATTGATCCGATTACACCGTCAACACTTTATGCCGGGACTTATGGAGGAGGCGTATTCAATAGCGTGGGTGGCGCTGCATGGACTGACATAAGCACAGGATTGACTAACATGAATGTGACTTCTCTGGCTATTGATCCGATTACACCGTCAACACTTTATGCCGGGACTTATGGAGGAGGCGTATTCAATAGCGTGGGTGGCGCTGCATGGACTGACATGAATGAAGGATTAGGCAACATGAATGTCAATTGTCTGGCTATTGATAATCTTACACCGCCAACACTTTATGCCGGGACTTTGGGAAGTGTTTATGATTTTCAGGTTCCATCTGCTGTCTATCCCGACCCAATGACGTGGGCGACAGAGCCATATGCATTGACTTCTACTTCTATATCGATGGTAGCCACAGTAGCAACTGCCACCAGTGACGTATCCTATTTCTTTGGCTTTGTGAGTAGTCCAACAGATGGTGGCACAGGTGGCAATGATTCAAGCTGGCAGGATTCGACTTCATATACGGATTCGGGACTTCAGCCAAACCATCGGTATGGATATCAGGTAAAGGCAAGGGATTCTGCAACCACACCCAATGAAACCTCATATTCTTCCCCTGTTGTCTATAAATACACGCTTGCAAATGCACCCGGAACTGCTGCTTTCTCTAACATAACCCCGAGCAGCATACAGGCAGGATGGTCAGCCAATGGAAACCGCTCGGGCACAGAGTACTATTGTGAGAATACAACAAAAGGAACGAACTCGGGATGGACGACAAGCACCTCAATGAATAGCACCGGTCTCAACTGTGATACCCAATATTCTTTTAGGGTAAAGGCCAGAAACGGAGACGGGATTGAGACAGGATGGACAAGTCTTGGCTCACAGAGTACCACAGCCTGTCCTCCAACAAATAACACTCTTACGGTAAACAAGGCAGGTACAGGAAGCGGAACAGTGACTTCAAATCCTGCAGGGATCAACTGCGGAGGAACCTGTTCAGCCAGTTTCAGCAGTTTTGATCCCGTACAGTTGGTTCCGACAGCGGCAGCAGGCTCGACATTTGCAGGGTGGAGTGGAGACATTGACTGTACTGATGGAATAGTAACGATATCCACTAACTTAAACTGTACAGCAACGTTTAATAAAGCAGAACGTTTACCCGTCTATCGTTTCTGGAGTGGGACAAGTTTTTTTTATACGATCAACGAGGCAGAGAAGAACTATGTAATAGCTACATGGCCGGACGTATGGCACCTTGAGGGGATTGCCTATTATGCGTATACGACCCAAGTTCCAGGGACGTTACCCGTCTATCGTTTCTGGGACGGGAGAAGTTTTTTTTATACGATCAACGAGGCAGAGAAGAACTATGTAATAGCTACATGGCCGGACATATGGCACCTTGAGGGGATTGCCTATTATGCCTTTCTAACTCCATAAGACAGGTTCATTTTTCAACAGGAGGCATGAACTCAACCAATTGACGTTCATGCCTCCTTATCCTTGTCCCATCCGACCATCCGGCAATCCACCGATGGATTGCCGGACGTGCTCTCCTGCCAGGGAAGAGGATAATAAAAACCTCCCTCTCTTGATCGAAGGTATAAGAGGAGTGTCTATAAAATTGAATTTGTAAAATATACATAGTTTCTGATAATCTTTCGATCTATCCTTTAAAATCAGTATTGAATTGTAGTTATACTGCGCAGTCTCAAAAAACTTTTTTGACTTGCCAATTTGATGAAGATATAAACAGCCCCAGTGTTTAAAAACTGCGCTTCCTATAAAAATCGTTATTCTCGCTAAAGCGGGATTCCAGCCTTTTCAATCCCGAAAGCTTTCGGGACTGGATGGGGAGCCTGCCCCATACTTGATACGGGGGGCAAGCCGGGGGATGAAAAAACTGAGTTTATGGTGGCTGTTAATAAAGTCAATGGTAATGGTGTCCCGAGGGCAATATAAGGCGGAAGATTAAGAAATGTCCTCAATAACGGAGTATCAATGCTGCTGCCTCCAATACCGAAGAATGCTGATAAAAAATCCTGTGAGACAACCAAGGATAACTGTTTTGAAATACATATAATTGTAATCGAAATATTTTATAACAATTATAAACTATTTTGCATTTTATACAGAGCGGCATAAATCTTTGCTCATGACACGCTCGCATAGGCTGTCATTCCGGCTTGTCCGGAATCATTCCTGCTTTTTAAAAAGGATTCCCGACTCCCGAAAGCATTCGGGATTGCGGGAATGACATGCGCTATTATTTGTGACGTCATGTATAAATCAGAAATAAGAAGGGGCGGCGTCAGAGAACTGACAATCGCCCCTCTTTTTTAGGTAACTGGTTGAAATACTAAATATCGTAATACAGGAAGAACTCGTATGGATGGGGTCTGAGCCTTAAGGCATCAACTTCTCTTGATCTCTTGTAGCTCAGCCACATATGGATAACATCCTCTGTGAACACATTGCCCTTCTTGAGGAATTCGTGGTCTTTCTCAAGACAGTCAAGCGCATCTTCGAGTGAGCCCGGAAGACTTGGCACTTTTGAAAGCTCCTCGGGTCCGAGTTCGTAAATGTCCTTATCAAGCGGCTCCCCGGGATCGATCTTGTTCTCAATGCCGTCAAGACCGGCCAAGAGCATGGCTGAGAATGCAAGGTAAGGGTTGCATGATGGATCGGGAAACCTTACTTCGACCCTTTTTGCCTTCGGGTTTGCGGAGTACATGGGAATACGGATAGCTGCTGATCTGTTTCTGCTGGAGTACGCAAGATTGATCGGCGCCTCGTATCCGGGTACGAGCCTCTTGTATGAGTTTGTTGTCGGAGCTACAAAGGCTGCAAGCGCAGCAGCATGCTTGAGGATTCCACCAATGTAGTAGAGCGCCATGTCTGACAGTCCGGCATAACCATTGCCTGCAAATAGTGGCTTGCCGCCTTTCCACAAACTCTGGTGCGTATGCATTCCTGAGCCATTGTCACCGAAGAGGGGCTTCGGCATCATGGTTACGGTCTTGCCGTTTCTTACTGCTACATTCTTGATAATATATTTGTACATCATCAGTTTGTCAGCCATATTCACCATAGGTGAAAACTTCATGTCTATCTCTGCCTGGCCGCCTGTTGCAACTTCATGGTGCTGGGCCTCTACCACGATCCCTGCCTTTTCAAGCTCAATGACCATCTCTGTGCGGATGTCCTGCTGTTTGTCCATCGGCGGAACCGGGAAGTATCCTTCCTTATGCCTTGGTTTGTAACCAAGGTTCGGATTCTCTTCTCTCCCGGAATTCCATATCCCCTCGTTCGAATCCACGAAGTGATAACCGCTGTTTGCAGTGTAATCAAACCGGACGTCATCGAATATAAAGAATTCTGCTTCAGGACCGAAGTATGCGGTATCGGCAATCTTCAGAGATTTCATATATGCTTCTGCCTTCTGTGCAACATAACGCGGGTCCCTTGAGTAAGGCTCCTTTGTGATCGGATCAACCACATTGCATATGAGGCTGATTGTCGGATGCTGTGTGAACGGGTCCATTACCGCGGTTGAAGGGTCAGGGATTACCAGCATGTCACTCATATGGATTGCCTGCCAGCCTCTTATTGATGAGCCGTCAAACCCCAGGCCGTCCTCAAAGATATCCTCTGAGAATTCCTTCATGGGAACTGAAAAATGCTGCCAGAGCCCGGGAAAGTCCATAAACTTCAGATCTACCATTACCGTCTTGTTCTTTTTTGCCAGATCCATTACTTCTTTTGGTGTCATATTTTAACCTCCTGTTAAATGTTAGGTATATTTTCCTTCAATATATTCCCACTTTGGTAAAGGGGGATGCAGGGGGATTTTAAGAATAAATTATTACTTAAAAAATCTCCCCTAACCCCTCTTTCCCAAAGAGGGGTATTTTTAGTGCCATCTCTCGTTTTACCTCATGTCTCACCTCCTGTCATATTTTAAAAAGTATATCCGCTTTCGCCATGCTGTGAAATATCAAGTCCGTTTACCTCTGATTCTTCATCAACACGCAATCCGATAACCTTGTCAATAATCTTCAGAAGAATTACCGATATAACAAAAGAATAGGCTGCTGTTACCAGTATGGCAATTATCTGTGCGCTAAACATCTTATGGCCGCCAAAAAGCAGACCGTTGCTCCCTGCCGGATTAATCAGTGTCTGGGCAAAAAGACCAGTGGCAAAAGTACCGACTATCCCGCCGACCCCGTGGACTCCGAATGCGTCGAGTGAATCATCGTATCCGATTTTGCCCTTCATATTGAGCGCAAGATAGCAGACAGCGCCTGCTGCGAGACCGATGATCAATGCCGACATGGGACTCACAAAGCCCGAAGCCGGCGTTATTGTTGCAAGTCCTGCAACGGAACCGGTTGCAGCGCCAAACATCGTTGGTTTGCCCCTGTGCACCCATTCAATGATTACCCATGTAACGGTTGCTGCGACAGCGGATGCATGGGTGGCGACAAAAGCAAAGGTGCTTAATGCCCCTGCTGAAAGGGCGCTCCCGGCGTTAAACCCGAACCATCCGAACCACAACAGACCTGTCCCAAGGACAGTCATCGGGAGGTTGTGAGGTGTCATTGCCTCCTGCATGTATCCTTTTCTCTTCCCAATGAGCACTGCTGCTGCAAGAGCGGAGATGCCGGAAATAAGGTGTACGACGATCCCACCGGCAAAATCGAGGGTGCCCATTCCCCTGAGCCATCCTCCTGCACCCCATATCCAGTGGGCGACCGGATCATAGACCAGTGTTGACCATAACAGGGTGAAAAAGAGGTAAGCTGAAAATTTTATCCTTTCAGCAAAGGCGCCGGTGATCAAAGCCGGTGTTATTACTGCAAACATGCCCTGGTACATCATGAATGCCATGTGCGGTATGGTTGGCGCATAATCAGGATTTGGCTCAACGCCCACACCATTCAATCCGATCCAGTCAAGATTCCCGATTAATCCATTAACATCAGGTCCAAAAGAGAGGCTGTATCCTATCAGAATCCACTGAATGCTGATCACAGAAATTGCGATAAAACTCTGCATGATCGTTCCCAGCACATTTTTCCCCCTGACCATACCCCCGTAAAAAAGTGCAAGTCCGGGTGTCATCAGCATAACAAGGGCAGTAGAGATCAGCATCCAGGCTGTATCCCCTGTATCGATCTTTGATATAACGACTGCTGCATGCGCAACTTCAGCAGGCTGAACCGGCTGTTCTCCGCCGAATGCAAAACCTGCTATACACAGCACGCCGATTACAATAGAAACACTCATTAATCTTCCCATGCACCCTCCCTTAAGGTATTCAGTTCTATGCATACCCTATAGCTAAAATCATGCCGATTAAAAACCTATTGATTTATAAGGGAATATTATCACGAGAAGTTTTCCATTATATGTTTTCCCTACAATTTTGTATGGAAAATATCTGCACCGGATACCTGTTGCCATTTTTTCAATATTTATCAGTACGTAACGGGCAGCCTGAATGTAACCTCTTAAAACTACAATTTTGTAGCTTCTACAATTTTGTAGGGAATTCCTTCAGAGTCTGTCCATAAAATTGATGTTTGCCGAAAAAGTTGTCATTGAACCAAAAATACCCCTCTTTGGTAAAGAGGGGTTAGGGGAGATTTTATGATTAATGGATCGAACCATTTATTCTTAAAATCCCCCTTAATCCCCCTTTTCCAAAGGGGGAATGTATGGTGTTGTCAATCCCGAAAGCTTTCGGGATTGGATCCCCCGGTCAAGTTTACCCGCCTCTGGCGGCGCCGAAGGCGACCAGGGCCGGGGGATGACAAAACACGACTTTATGGACAAACAATACTATATAGCTGCTTCTCCTCTTTCACCTGTTCTTATACGTATTACATCTTCGGGTGAGAAGATGAATATCTTTCCGTCACCTATGCTTCCGGTTTTTGCCTTTTCAAGAATTGTTGAGATTACCTTGTCAATTATGGCGTCCGGGACAACCACCTCGATTTTTATTTTGGGGATAAAGGATACCTCATATTCTGTGCCCCTGTAGACCTCAACATGGCCTTTCTGCCTGCCGAATCCCTTTACCTCTGTAACTGTCATACCGTAAATGCCAATCTTTGCGAGGGCATCTTTAACCTCATCAAGTTTGAAGGGTTTAATTATTGCCTCAACCTTTTTCATATCTCCTCCTTTTTTTTCGTGAAATGTGAAACGTGAAAAGCTCACGTTTTTACGGTTTACAGACTATACGCCTTCTCACCATGCTGGCTTTCATCAAGCCCAGTAATTTCATGTTCAGCATCAACTCTTACGCCTACGAATACCTTCACAAGCATAAAGACGATGAAGGTCACTACACCGCTGTAGATTACTGTTACAGCTACCGCTATAAGCTGGGTCAGGAGCTGACCGGGGTTCCCGTATAACAGTCCTTTTCCTGCTTCATTTATTGACGGATCTGCAAAGATACCGGTAAGTATGGCACCCAGCATTCCGCCGACGCCATGAATACCAAAGGCGTCGAGAGAATCGTCATAGCCAAGCTTCGGCTTTATAATCGCAACCGCAAAGTAGGGAACTATACCAGCCAGGATACCGATAATAAGAGCGCCATTAATGTTCACAAACCCTGCGGCAGGGGTGATCGCAACAAGTCCCGCCACTGCACCTGAAGCAAGACCGAGAACTGTCGGTTTCTTTGTATGCATCCACTCTGTAAACATCCATGCTATTGCTGCCATGGCTGTTGCAGTATTCGTGTTGATAAAAGCAGCGCCTGCAAGCCCGTTGGCCGCTAATGCGGAACCCGCATTGAATCCGAACCACCCGAACCAGAGAAGTCCTGCACCGGTTATGACAAGTGTCAAATTGCTGGGTTTCAGGGATGCTTCTTTCCTTTTCCCGAGGACTAAGGCCCCGACAAGAGCCGCGACACCTGCATTGATATGCACAACAGTACCACCTGCAAAGTCAAGAGCTCCCAATTTTGCCAGGAAACCACCACCCCAGACCCAATGAGCTACCGGTACATATACCAGAGTCATCCAAAGGACTGAGAAAATAACCCAGGCAGAAAATTTCATCCTTTCGATATATGCACCGCTTGCCAGTGCAACAGTAATTGCCGCAAACGTGAGCTGATAGATTACAAATATATATTCCGGTATCGTCTTTGCAAGGTCATTGATACTGTTGACCCCGACACCTGAAAGAAACAGTTTCCCGGGACTTCCAATGAAGCCGCCTATGTCAGTGCCGAAGGTAAATGAAAACCCGTACATAACCCAGAGCAAACTTACAATGCAGTAGGTTGCAAAAGACATAGCCATGGTGTTGAGGGTGTCTTTCCGCTTGGCTAATCCGCCGTAAAACAACGCCAGTCCGGGAAGTGTCATGAGCATAACCAGAGCCGTTGCCATGATCATCCAGGCAGTATCCCCTGAATCAATTTTGGGCGCTGCCGGCGGCGCCTCCACTGTTGGTGCAGCAGGAGCAGGCACTGCCTGCTCCGCTGCGGGAGGGGTAGGAGGGTTAGTCGCCACCTCTTCTGCAAAAGCTAATCCGCTGATAAGTGTTAAAATCAAAATTGCTAATACAGTAAATCGTTTCATTGAGCGACTCCTTTCTGCTTTAGTTAAAAGTTGTACGTCATATTGATACCATAAACAAAGATATCATCAAGGTGTCCATTCGGATTGTGCCCGTGTTTCTTAGCCTTGCCGGAAAGCGGAAACCAGTATTGAGCAACAGGCTGAACCAACATATTCTTGACTACTGGTATGGTAAAACCAGCCTTCAGCATGCCATCATGTAAAGCACTATATTTTTTGCCCGTACCACTATTTGTCCTGAAGGCATCGTCGCTTCCGTTAAAATATCCTGCGGAAGCGCCAAGATCCAGGCTTATATCTTTATATACCGGTTCTGAATGAGAAAGTGACAGATTGATATATGTACCCGGGAATGAGGTTATATCACGGTAAATCGCAAGGGTCGGCTTTGTAATCACGTCATATGTTGCACTCAGAAATAACTCCTCAGTCTCAGGCGCATATTTTGTACTGTAGTAGGTATAACCGCCTGTAAGACCGACTTTGCCGATAGAATATGTATAACTCAGAGTGAGGTCGGTCTCGTTGAAACTCTTTTGTCCGGGCCTGTCAGGGGCAAAAGACTGTGTGCTATTTTCATCGGTATCAATGTTCCCCCAGAAACCCACTGAAAAACCCTTGTATGAAACATTGACCGAAGGCTGAATAATAACACTACCTGTACTTAACTCGTATCCTCTGAATATATACTGGTTGAATATTCCTACTGATGCACTTCCGGTCACTTTTGGCTCCTCTGCATACAGAGTGCCAACAGACACCAGAAGTGTTAAAACTATAGCCAGACTTAAAGCTCTCAAACTTTTCATTTTTATTATCTCCTTTATTTTTATTTGGTTTTACCCTGTTTGCTGTATGCTTTCTACTGACTACTTTTTCCCGCCTTCTTTCTGAACACCTGACCTTTATATATCTAAAACCGTGCCAACTTTAAGCCATTGATATTTAAGTAAAATTCAATTAGAGCAAAGCTACAATTTTGTAATATGCTACAATTTTGTAGTGAAATATGAAGGTTTATGGAAAAAACTGCGCGTTTAGTATAGAATTCACTGAGTCTGAAAAAACAGATGCTCAGTACAGAAACAAAACATGTGGAGCGTTTAAATGCAGGTTACTAAAAACATAAAAGACATAATGGTTGGCGTCTTTGATTATCCTCACGTCCCTTACTGGTTTTCGATAAGCCAGGCTATTAAGATCATCAGGGTATCGTTCATCAGTACAAAAAAATATCCTGCGCCAATGGCAATACTGGTATTCGACGAAAAATATAATCTTATGGGTACCGTTACCCTTAAGGATATACTGAAAGGACTTGAGCCGAGGTTTTTGAATCCACCCCAAAATGCTGTATTTCCTGAAGGAGAGAAAGAAACCGAACTCTCTCTTGTCTGGGACGCGCTTTTTACAAGGGAGTCAAAAGAGCTTGCAGAAAAGCAGATGAGCGATATCATGATACCCGCCAGGATTTTTGTTGAACCGGATGACCCGATAACAAAGGCTGCGTACCTGATGCTTCACCATGGCCTGGTTATTTTGCCTGTGTTAGAAAATAAAAGGAAGCTCATCGGCCTTATTAGAATGTTAGAGGTATTCGATGAGATATCGAATGCAGTTTTGAAGGAACAGACAGTAACATAAAGTTATTGATAACACGAATTTTCACATCCTGATCCTTGTCATGATGCCGTGGAGCTTGTGAGAAGGCAGTTTATAGAACTGGACAAATGTTGAAGTTAATTTCTTTATTATGGAATACGATTTCCAGATAATATTATCCGTTTCGATATCTTCAAGTCCGTAAAAGATCGTCTGTTCGTCTATGCCGGCATCGCGCAATATCTCTTCAATGTCAGGAACCTCCATATAACCCAGCTGGATCTCGAAGATCCGCAACCCGTCGCTGAGCTCTGCCTTAAAGAAACCGATAACTCCAAACGGATCATCCCGCTTAATGATAGAGACCAGGATATTGTCTTCATAAAGGATATGGTTTACGAACATGCTGCGAATCATGTAAGGTGGAATCTCTGTCGGATCCTTCAAAAAGAAAAGAGCTGTCCCTTTTACCTTGCGCATGGTTTTATATGCCATTTCATAGCGCATGAGAAAATCTGTCAGCGGCAGGGGTTTCAGCACCGTGTAAAGCCTTTTCTGGCCGCGGGTGTAGAGCAGAATCAGAAGAAAGGGAATAGCTCCGATAATGATTGACCAGTAGCCTCCATGAGGTATCTTGTATGCATTTGAGAGAAGAAATATGACATCAATACATGTCACAAATAATGAGATTAATGCCAGTCCTTTTTTCTTTTTGAGATAAAAGATCCAGGTCATCATTATCCCGGTGAGTGTCATGGTCCCTGTTACAGCCAGGCCATATGCGGCAGCAAGGCGGCTCGATTCCTTAAATTCGTAAATGATAAACAATACGGAGAAAAGGAGAAACCAGTTAACAAACCCTATATAGATCTGCGACCTCATTTCTGTGGATGTGTAATCAACCTTGAATAAAGGCAGGACATGGGTTGTGATACCCTGATAAACGATCGAGAACATACCGCTGATCATCGCCTGTGAGGCAATAACCGTGGCCATGATACTGAGGACAAGGAACGGCACATAAAGAATACGCACGTTATGAAATATCATCTCGAAAAGCACATTCTTTGCATCCGGATGCTCGATGAGAAAGGCGCCCTGACCGAGATAATTGATTACGAGGGCTAAGAAGACAAAATACCATGCCCTGAGAATAGGAGCTCTTCCAAGGTGGCCCATATCCGCGTATAATGCTTCTCCCCCTGTGGCACAGAGAATGACCTCAGAGAGTATGAAAAATCCGGTTATGCCATTTTCATAGAGAAAATGGACCGCATAGTATGGATTTACAGCATTCAGTACAACAGGAAATTTGATTATTGACAATAATCCGGAGACCGTCAGCGATACAAACCATAAGAGCATCAGAGGACCGAATGCCTTAGCAACCTTTTCTGTGCCTTTCTTCTGAAAAGAGAAGAGGATTATTGAGATCAGTCCTGCAATAAATATAAGGGTTCCCCGCCCTGTCTTTTCAAATCCGGGGATAAGAAGTGAGCCTTCTACTGCACTCAGTATACTTATGGCAGGTGTAATTACGCCGTCTCCAATCAGAAGAGATATTCCGATAAAGGCAAGCATGGTTACAAAGGCGACCTGTCTGCCTGACTTTAACAACGGCACAAGGATTTCTTTCAGGACTATGGTGCCGCCTTCTCCCTTTTTCCCGAGGCTCATGGCAAGCCATGCATATTCCACAGTCACCAGGATTATGAGCGTCCAGAAAATCAGCGAGAGAACTCCAAAGACATGAGATTCATTTGGAGTTGTCAGGAGAAAGACAACGGTTAGGGTATAAATCGGACTTGTTCCGATGTCACCAAAGACAAGACCTAAGGACTTGATTATCCCCTTAACAGGAGATTCACTGTTCGGCATCACTCCTCCTCTGAGGGCAAAGGAGGAGAAACAAAAAAACCGCCGGCAGGGCAGCGGTTTGGGTCTCTGTCCATTGCCCTTCCAAATGCCTACGAGGTTAGCTGCCGGGCTCGGGCTTGGAAGTGCCCTGTCCATTTAGGACTACGCCCCATATTCTGGGTCCCCCGTATCCATTCTATGAATGGATTTCGGCTACAATTCAATAAGTTATATTTTAGGACTTTGTAAGTATGTTGTCAAATAAATAATGTATTAAATAATGACAGAGGATTATGAGAATAATTAATATTAATTATAATATCATAATAAAATATAAGTATTGTGATAATAATAGTATTATTGTAAAATGAACAAAACAATAAAGATGATAGTGAATCTGGTGAATCAATTACATTTACGTCATCATAACTAATTTATAATTTATTAAACTTTTCTAAAATTTGGTAGCAAAAAAATAATGTGTCTTTCGTATTTAAGTTGAAGAAACCCTGGATTCCCTGGTCAAGCCAGGGAATGACGTATTTTTTGTGCGTCTTGCATGAACAGGCAACTCACACACATAATTGCGACACAGCCTCCAAGTCGGGGAATGACATTCTTAAGTGAATGTTTTTTTGTCATTCCCGCGGAGGCGGGAATCCAGTCATTCTTCTCATTCGATGTTCTTCAACTTTTTTACGAATGAACCAAAAAATTTACCTGATAAATTATTAAAGGAGAGTTTATTATGTTGTTACGGATCTTCCCGTTTCTTGAATGGCTAAAAAGTTATAATTTTGGTAAATTAAGGGCCGATGCGATCTCCGGCCTCACAGTAGCCTTGGTTCTTATCCCTCAATCCATGGCTTATGCACAGTTGGCCGGATTGCCGCCATATTACGGATTATATGCGTCTTTTTTGCCGCCGATGATCGGTGCATTGTTCGGCTCCAGCAGACAGCTTGCAACCGGTCCGGTCGCAGTTGTTTCGCTGATGACCAGCGCTTCTTTGGCCCCTCTTGCAACCGCCGGCAGTGAAAGCTTCATAGCATATGCGATTTTGTTAGCCCTGATAGTAGGAATTTTTCAGTTTCTTCTTGGCGTCCTCAGGCTCGGATTAGTCGTGAATTTCCTGTCTCACCCTGTTGTGAATGGCTTTACCAACGGGGCTGCGATCATCATTGCCACATCACAGTTGTCAAAGATGTTCGGAGTTTCTGTAGACGATGCAGAGCACCATTACGAAACGATCATACGTGTTGTTCAGGCAGCTGTGCATTACACACATTGGCCTAGCCTTATTATGGGTGTTGGGGCGTTTGCGATAATGTTCGGGTTGAAAAAGATCAATCCCAAAATACCGAATGTCCTCGTCGCAGTGACCATAACAACTCTCATTTCCTGGGCCATAGGTTTCCAAAAAGATGTCAGGGTGGATATTGCGCAGATAGCATCTCCGAAGGTGCAAGAACTTGTGGCCGGTTTCAACAAGACAATAAATGACATCTCTGAATTCGCAAAACAGCGCACAGAAAATACGAAGCTCATGGAAGAGGTAAAAAAGAACCACGATAAGATCGAAATGCTGAACCTGAAGAGGAATGAAGAAGTACTGAATATAAACATGGAGGAGCTGAAACTCAAACAGGCTTCGATGAGAAAAGAGATGAGGGACATGTTTTTTGCAGGCGTGAAAGAGCCTGACGGTACAATGAAATTTTATCAAAAGGATGAAGTGCCGCAAGGAGTGTCCCCGGACGGAAAGATCTGGAGAATGAACGTGGGTAATAAACTGATAAAGGTAGATTCCATCCGCATGGTAGGCGGTGGCGCTGTTATCGGCACGGTGCCAAAGGGACTTCCTTCATTTACAGTTCCTCCGTTGGATTTTAAGGTATTCCTGCATCTTCTGCCTTATGCCATAATCATTGCCCTGCTCGGTTTCATGGAGGCCATCTCTATTGCCAAAGCGCTTGCAGGAAAGACAGGACAGAGACTGGACCCTAACCAGGAATTAATCGGACAGGGCCTGGCGAATATGGTAGGCGCCATAGGACAGGGATATCCTGTTTCCGGTTCATTTTCCCGTTCAGCTGTTAACTTTCAGTCCGGCGCCCTTACGGGATTTTCAAGCGTTTTCACAGGCATAGCGGTTTTGATTGCGCTTTTGTTTTTTACCCCTTTGCTTTATCATCTGCCACAGTCTGTATTGGCGGCCGTAATTATGATGGCGGTTATCGGTCTGATCAACGTCTCCGGGTTTATTCATGCATATAAGGCCCAAAAATATGACGGGATTATTTCTATCTTATCTTTTATCGCCACATTGGCCTTTGCTCCTCATCTGGATAAAGGCATTATGATCGGCGTAGCGCTTTCTATTTCGATATTCTTATATAAAAGCATGAAACCAAAAATATCCCTGCTGGCAAGACATGAAGACAAGTCGCTTCGTTGTATCGAAACCCATGGTCTGCAGGAATGCGAACATATCGCTATGGTACAATTCGAGGGAACGCTGTTTTTTGCAAATTCAAGCTATCTGGAAGACAGCATAAGATCAATAATTGAGAGGAAGAAGGATCTCAAACATATTATACTTGTTGCAAATGGGATCAACGAAATGGATGCATCGGGTGAGGAAACATTGTCATTGCTTGTAGATAGAGTGAGAAGCGCTGGAATTGATATATCCTTTAGCGGAGTAAATGAGTCAGTCATGAAAGTTATTAAGCGGACTCATTTGCTGGAAAAAATCGGATATGACCATATATATACTACAAGTGACAATGCTATCCGTAAGATTTATTCAGCAGCACATAAAGGGGCGCCCGAGAAAGAATGTCCGCTTATGGCTGTTTGCAAAATTTAGATTTTATTTTAGGGAGGGAGCAAAATGTCTATTATTGCAGTATTTGCAGGAACCTATTGTAATGATGAATTGGTAATAGAGAAGATACTGAAAGAAACAGGCTATAAATATCGGACAGACTCAAATATTGTTACAAAAGCCAGCAGGTCATCCGGGCTTTCGGAGGGCAAAGTATCAAAGGCATTTTCAGCAAAGACATCTGCTTTCAACCAGTTCACGCATGAGAAGGAACGTTCCATCTCTTATCTTAAGCTTGCTGTGGCTGAAACGCTTTCTGAAGATAATATCCTTATCAACGGGTTCACAAGTCTTCTTGTACCAGCAGGAATTTCAACTGTTCTGAGAGTATGTCTCATCGCTGATATGAAGCACAGGGTTGCCTTAGCATTATCAGCCGGAATGTCTGAAGGTGAAGCACTAAAAGCGCTTCATAAGAGCGACGAGGACAGAATTGTCTGGACGAGAAGCATTTTAGAAAAAGATGATCCATGGGACGCTTCCACCTATGATATGGTTATCCCAACAGATAAAATGACTCCAGAAGAAATAGCAGATTTAGTAAAGAAAAACCTGGGAACTGACATTCTGAAAACTTCAGCTCAGGATGAGAAAGCCATTCAGAATTTTCTTCTTGCATCCCAGGTTGAGACCGCATTAGCCAAAGAAGGGCATTTTGCCACTGCAGAAGCGTATGCCGGGGCTGTGACCTTAACAATAAACAAAAAAGTGCTTATGCTGGAGAAGCTGGAGAAAGAACTGCAATCAATAGCCGGAACTATTCCAGGGGTGAAATCTGTTACAACGAAAGTTGGGGGAAAGTTCTATCAGGCGGATGTTTACAGGCAGTATGATCTTGAAGCGCCGTCCAAGCTGCTCCTTGTGGATGATGAACGGCAGTTCATACAAACATTGTCCGACAGGCTGCGTTTAAGAGAGATAGGCTCAGTAGTTGCTTATGACGGAGAAAGCGCTCTCGAAATGATAAAAGAAGAGGAGCCCGATGTAATGATCCTGGACCTGAAAATGCCGGGGATCGACGGCATAGAAGTATTAAAAAGGGTAAAACAGACAAAGCCTCATATTGAGATTATTATCCTTACAGGACAGGGCTCTGAAGCAGATAAAAAATTATGCATGGAATTAGGGGCATTTGCATATCTTGAAAAACCTGTGGACGTGACTGTACTGAGCGAAACGATTAAAAAAGCTAATGAGAAAATAAAACTAAGGATGGAAAACAAGTCAAAATAAAGCAGTTGATTAAATTTTGTTGACAAATACCTGATTCTTGATAGTATTATGAAGAGTACTCTTGTAAGGGGAAAAAATGATATACGAGAAAAGAAGGTATTCGCGTTGTGATTTTCCGAACATTATTGTTGAATATACCCTTATGTCTCATATCGCTGATACAGTGTCAACAGGTTTGCTGCACGATTTCAGTTCTACGGGACTCTGTGTCATGACCCATTATCCCCTTGAAGAAGGACAGGAGATCATCATCAAAAGCATGTTGACTCATGAGTCAATACATGCTGTGGTTCGCTGGTGCTGTGAAACAGGCAATACTGTCTATAAAGTTGGCCTGGCTATGAAGAAGCAGGAAAAGTTGTAGCAGAAGATTTATCCGTTGTTTATTTTCTAACTTCCAGCTTTTTGACTGCACTATCCTCTTCCCTGTGATTCTTTCTTTTTATCAACGACAAGAATTCTCTTTTTTTGGTTTCGGCAATATTTCCATCAGCCTTTAGACATTTCAGGGAAATAGCACTATAATACTTTCAATTAGCGTGATTGGCAGTGCAAGTATGGTTAGCAGTTTATTTACTAATAAGACCATAAGTAAAGCCACATAATTGTCATTCCCCGACTCGATCGGGGAATCCAGAAGAAGACTGGATTAGGAGCCTGTCCCGTATCAAGTACGGGAGTCAAGCCGGATAATGACAACATTCGCATATGATGTGGTTTTACTTATGAACTCCTTAGTAAATATGTATTATACGGACAATTAAGATAATCCTGAGAGACAAAAAGATGAGCACTATGAAATGCTGGGAGATTTTTCAATGTAATAAGCAGGCATGTCCTGCCTACGGGTCAAAAGACCTCAAGTGCTGGCTTTTTTCCGGAACCCATTGTCGTGAAGCTATTCAGGGGAAATTTTTGGAGAAGATGGAGATGTGTCTTGACTGTGAGGTTTTAATCGCGAATAGAGATTTCAACTCAATGAAGGCTACCCTCAATGCTGTTAACAAGCAATTCAAGGAATTCACCAGGATTATTGGGGAGAGGGATAATGAGCTTGAGTGCATGAGCATGGAATTAGCCATAAGTCTCTCAGAAGTCTTCGAGGGATTAAAGAAAATAGCGTCGGGAGACCCTGATGTGAGATTGGATGAGAGATCTGATATTGAATTGATCAGCAAGTTAAAACAATTCGTTAATATTACGGCTCAGGAAATCGGCGGGATTGTTGATCAATCTCATGAATTTGCCATAGTTCTTGCCGAGCTTTTTGACGTATTGCATAAGGTTTCCAGAGGGGACCTTCTCACCAGAGTAACCGGGAAATCGCAGGTCGAACTCCTGGAATCTCTGAAAACAGTAACGAACGAGACGATTGAGAGCATATCAAAAGAAATTACCAAACGAGAACGAGCAGAGACAGACTTGAAGAAAGCCTACGATAAACTTGAGCACAGGGTGGAAGAGCGGACCGCGGAGCTGAGGCGCATCAACGAACAATTGTGGCACGAAATAGTGGAACGGAAGAAGGCGGAAGAAGAGCTTCGGGAGGCGGAGTTGCGCTATCGTACCGTGGCTGACTTTACCAATGATTGGGAATACTGGGAGACCCCTGAAGGAAAGCTGCGCTATGTGTCGCCCTCGTGTGAGCGTATTACCGGGTATAAGGCTGAGCATTTTATTGAGAACCCCGGCCTGATATATGAAATTACTCTGCCTGAAGACAATAGTATCTGGGAGAGTCATCATCATGATGCTCTTCATACGCTTGGTCATCGGGATATTGTATTTCGCATCAGGAGACAAGACGGGCAGATATGCTGGATTGAACATGTCTGCCAACCGGTAACTGATAACAAGGGGGCATTCTTAGGAGTTCGTGCAAGTAATCGTGACATCAGTATGCGCATGCGGGCGGAAGATGCGTTAAGGAATTCTGAACACCTGCTCCTGCAGGCTCACAAAATGGAGGCTCTTGGCCGGCTGTCGGCGGGTGTTGCTCACGAAATCAACAATCCACTGGCCATCATCAACGAAAAGGCTGGTTTGATGCAGGACTTCCTTGAAATGTCAGGAGACTTTGAGCAGAAGAAAGAAAAGTTTATCAGCTTGATTCATGGAATATTTGAAAGTGTAAACCGTTGCCGGACAATTACGCACCGGCTTTTAGGATTTTCAAGGCGAATAGACGTAACCTTTGAGGTTATCAATCTGAATGACACGATAAAAGAGGTTTTAGCATTTATAGAGAAGGAAATGTTGTACAGGAATATCCGGTTAGAACTGCATCTGAAAAAGGATCTTCCAAAAATCTTCAGTGACAAAGGACAACTCCAGCAAGTTCTTCTGAATATTGTCAACAACGCCGTCGACGCTGTTGGAAAAGGTGGTTTTATCGAAGTTCAAACTGATGTCAAGAATGGAGACTTCGTTACAGTATCAATAAAAGATAATGGCCCTGGAATTCCTCAGAACATACTCAGCCATATTTTTGAACCCTTTTATACGACCAAGGAAAAAGGAAAGGGTACAGGCCTTGGGCTTTCCATTTCCTACGGAATTATCCAAAAATTAGGGGGATCAATTCTTGTTCAGAGTGAGGAACAAAAAGGGACTTCTTTTATCATTGAGATACCCGTAAAAGCCAAGACCGGTTAAGGAGAATCATTTTGCTACAGACTAACGTACTTCTGGTAGATGATGAGACAGAATTTGCATCAGCGCTGGCAGAACGATTGCGATTGCGGAGTTATAATGCAAGAGCTGTATTTCATCCTGAAGATGCCATCGCTGCTGTCCAAAGCGACCCGCCTGATGTTGTTTTGCTTGATTTCAGAATGCCCGGGATGGACGGTATCGAGGTTCTTAAAATAATTAAAAAGATAGATCCTGCGATAGAGGTCATTATGTTGACGGGCCATGGAGACGTCAGTAGCGTGGAAGAAGCAATAAGGAATGGCGCTTACGCTTACATTATGAAGCCGTTAGATATAGGGGAAGTCATTATGAAAATTAATAGCGCTAAGAAAAAAAGAAGTTCTGTCAGCTAAGCTGACTATCGGACAACACAGCAAAAAACGCGGTTTTTCGGACGTACACAAGAGCCCCGGCTACGGGGCTCTTGTGTATTTTGCCAGGAGGAAAAGTACTCCCTGCTACCAGCCTTTTGACTGTAATATCTCCTTTACATGAGCTTCGTGTTTTTTCTCAACAAGAACCACTCTCTTGTTTTTGGCCTCTGCAATTTTTTCCATAATTTTGTTTATATCAGCCGGTTTCTCAAGGAAATCCACAGCCCCGGCCTTAATCGCCTCAACACCTTTTTCTACGGAACCGTGACCTGTCAGCATGATAATCTGTACATCGGGATTTTCACTCCTGATACGCTTGAGGGTTTCGATTCCGCTCATCCCCGGCATTGCGAGGTCGAGTATAATCGCGTCGAACTCTTTCCCCTTCACTTTCTTGAGAGCTTCCTCGCCGGTGGTAGATGTATCGACTTTCAGACCGCGACCCTCCATCCTCTTTGAAAGGACTTTCAGAAACTGCTCTTCGTCATCTACTAAAAGAACGTCTGCTTTAATGTCTTCAGGCATTTTAATCCTCCTCTTTATGATAGATTTCGTTTATTGATTGTTGTCAGCAAAGGTATTTGCCGACAAGGTTCTATCAACCTTCTCTTTGAATGCTGCTTTTATCTTGTATTCGAGTGTTTCAATATCTGTCGGTTTGTTAAGAAAACCGAACCCCCCGAGCCTTTTTACTTCTTCTTCATCTGTATCAGTGCCATGTCCGGTTAAGACAATCACCTGCATGTTCGGATAAGTCTTTTTAATCTCCTTGAGGACTTCGATGCCATGCATTCCCGGCATTTTTAAATCAAGCACTACTACGTCCTGCTCCTCTCCTTTCAGTTTCGTCAACGCTTCTTCCCCGTCATACGCAGTATTTACTTTCATGTTTCTCAGCTTTAACCGTTGGGCAAGGGTATTGGCAAAATCCTTTTCATCATCTATGACTAAAACTCTTATATCTTTCTGTTTCATCAAGCCCTCATTGGCTTTATTAACTTTAACAATAAACCATTATGTTGTCAAAGTTGTTCGGACATTAGCAAAATTATCAGGACAACGATACAGGAAGCGAGATGCTTATCAGATCATTTTCCTTTATAATAATCCCTCCCAACTGATCTGCGATATAAACATATATCTTATCGGTACCCGGCTTTTTTCCTGACTCTGCTTCCAGATAATTTCCTTTTGCAATTATTTTAACTATAACCGAGCCATTTGAAAGTGAAGTCTTCAGCATTAGACTGCTGTCTTTATCAAGTCGTGTAAACTGTTCCTCAAGAAAATGAAAGACAAGTAACTGGAGCAATGAAGGGTTATTATTGATGGATGGAATATCCTGCTGAAAATCCTTCTCAAGGCTTATTTTCTTCTGGTGTGCAAACCTCTTTAACAAAGCAATTAATTCTTCCAGGGTTTCATTGACATTGAATGTGCAAAGTTCAGTATCCATCCTGTGGGAGAACCGGTTGAGATAACGAAAGAGATCGTTTGCCTTTTCTATCTGTTCTTCAATCGAATGAATGATCTCAAGATATGCGTCTGACTCATCCCCGGATTTTTCCCCCAACTGTATCATATCCCCGATTAATCCGGCCGATTCTTTGACAATTGCTATGTAATTCTTGGATTCATGGGTAACCCCTGCGAGGATCTTTCCGATAAAACGCAGCTGAAGGAGCCTTAAATCCCGTTCGCCTTTATTTTCCATATGCTGCCTCCATAAGTGTTATCCTTCTTTCCTTCTTTTCTGAGCCTTGTCAATTTTAGAGGTGAGTTCCCCAATATCAACCGGTTTCATGATATACTCAAATGCCCCGCTCGTCATCCCTTCTTTTACGCTATGTACATCCCCATGACCGGTTAACATAATGACTTCAATAGTCGGGTCATATTTTTTTATGGTTTTCAGTGCTTCTATGCCATCCATCCCCGGTATTCTCAGGTCAAGGATTATCACATCAGGCCGATCTTTGTAAACAAGACCCAGAGCCTCTAAGGCATTATTGGCAGTTTGTACAGAATAATTACGCAACTGCAATCGTTCTGCAAGCGCTGCTGTAAATTCGACTTCGTCATCCACTAAAAGCACTTTTGTTTGAGACATTATACTCCTCCCCCTTAAAGAGTCTCAGTTGTAATGGGTATTTCAATGATAAAGGTTGTTCCTTTATAGACCTCACTTTCCACATGTATCGTTCCTCCCAATTTTTGCATTATCCCATATGAAATTGAAAGTCCGAGACCTGTACCTTTTCCTTTTTCTTTTGTGGTATAGAAAGGTTCAAATATATGCTTGAGTTTATCTTTTGGAATCCCGATCCCATTATCTCTTATGAATACTCTGATTGTATTTTTGTCTTTTATGTCCGAAGAGACCTCAATCTTACCACCCTCTTCAACGGCATCAACAGCGTTATTAATGATATTCAGGAATACCTGCTGAACCTGTCCTTTATCCGTGGTAGCCCTTGGAAGGTTTTCTTTGAGATTCAGTTCCAGTTTAATATTTCTGTATAACATCTCTTTCTCAAGAAACCCTATAACCTCTTTGATAGCATCATTTATATCAGTAAGGTCATGACTTACATCCATTCTTCGGGAAAATCCTAAAAGACGGTGAGTGACTGTTCGGCATCTGGCTACACTATCGAATATCCCGTTCAGCAGAAACAAAAATTTATCTTTATTCTTCTGCAGGTTCTCTGATCCCTCAAGGATGTCTTTCATTAAACCGGCTTTCTCGTTTATTATAGCCAATGGATTATTGATTTCGTGCGCAACCCCTGCTGCAAGCCGTCCAATAGACGCCATTTTGCTGGAGTGTTCAATTTCAGATATCGCGACTTCTCTTTCCTGATCAGATTTTTTGATGCGATTTACCACTGTTTGTGTGAGCATAAAGGTGACTGCAACACTAAACAGGATGCTTATTACTGTAATGTAGAAGAGTTCGTTTCTGAAAATATTCGGTATTTTTGCATATGGAGTCGATTTAATGACCGCAACGAAAATCCAGGGCACATTTTTCATTGGAGCATATCCGCACATGCCGCAGTTATCCATTGACGGTTTGAAATCCTTCACTGTAGTTTTTTCTTCAGGAATTATTTTGAAATCTTTAAAGGTTTCAAGCACGCTTCCATGAAAACGCGAGGTTGTTTGCAGGATACCATTATGGTTGATAATAAAAGCATCATCATTTTCTCTTAGATTGATGGAAGTTGCGTATTTCTTGAGTGTTTTCACATCAATGGTAACTCTTAGGATCCAGAAGGTCCTTTTGTCCGGAATTTCTTTCTTTACGGCAATTGCAAAATGGGGTATTTTCCGATATCCCATGAATACGTCACTGATATAGGAAGAGCGAATAACAATCTCGTTAAACCAGTTCTGGCTGGAATAATCAACTCCCTGCAGTCGATAGGGCCCTGCATATGACCGCTGAATACCATCTGTATCAATAACACCGAAGTCAACAATGCCGGGGAACTCTTTTTTAAATTTGATAAAAACATCGTTCAGTTTTTTCTGGTCTGAAAGTTCTTCATAGGTGTATGTCGAAGTAATAAACCTGAGTGTAGATAATCTCTCTTCCAGAAAGTATTCGATGGATTGTTTTGTGTTTTCAATCTCCCATTTCAACTGATTCCGGAAATCATCCTTTAAGATCTGCTGAAACCAGAAATAACTGACGGTTACAACAATAAAGAGTGGGATCAGAGAGAGAACTGCATCGAGCAAAACAATCCTGATTTTCAGACCTTTATAACGGTCTGAACCTGATGTATTGAATAATGCATTTAAGCGAAGAAAATTCTTTAAAGAATCTAAAAAGCTTTTTTTTTCTTTTTTAGAGAGTTCGTTATCTTCTGTCATCTTGATTGTAATATAATGATAATAATTAAATAAGCTTTCTTTCAAGCTCCATTAAAAAGTTATAACTGTCGGTCCGCTTGATGGAACGTGTGTATATAATCAAGGTATCTCCTGAGTAGAAATACTGGTTCAGAAGGACTGCCGGCGAACCTTCATTTAACCCGACAAGCCGTGCTTCTTCATTATTAAGAAAAGTGATTTCGATATAGTTTTTTGCCTTTGTGATCTTTATTCCGAACTTGTTTTCAAAAAGTGCAAATATGGATTGGCGCTCTATCTCCTCTTCAAGAAGCAAGGGGCAGATGTGATAGGGGATGTATGTTTCCTGGAGCAAAACCGGCCTGCTATCGATCAAGCGAAGACGCTTAATGTAGATGACGTGTTTATCCTTCGGGATATCAAGCCTGATATCCAGATCATCAATGGGCATCATTACAGTCTGTGCAAGGACGTTTGTGGAGAATTGGGTGCCTTCTTCCAACAGAAATTCACTGAAGTTTGTGAACATTGATAATCCGTCGGAAATGACATTTCTGAGCACAAACGTACCTCTCCCCGGGTAACGCTTAAGATAGCTATGTCTGACAAGCTCAAGTAGGGATGTCCTGACAGTTGCTCTGCTGACCTCAAACATTCTACAGAGTTCCTCTTCAGTAGGTATCATGGAACCAATTGACCATTCATTGCTCTCGATCTTCTTTTTGAAGATTTCATACAGCTGGAAATACAATTTCTGATTAGAGTCTCTGTTGATTAATTGCATAGGATATAATATTAGAATATTAGAAGAAAAATCAATACAAATTATAATGTTATTATTCTATACACCGAACTGTACTTCCTGGAGTTTAGTGATATCCTTGCTTGCCGATTCGATAACTTATGGAAATAAAATAAAAAAATAATCTAAAAAGAGGCATGTAAAAGTGACCTTTCAAAAAAGCAAATATTCCTAAGTTTAATCAAAAGAATTCCTCGAAGCTCAGCTTCGGGGTTCCCAATTATTCCCTCCCCCTTGAGGGGGGAGGGTTAGGGTGGGGGTGTTTGATGAAAATGTTTTCAACACCCTCCCCTTAATCCCCT
>JBAQLU010000110.1:0-16072 GCA_049302065.1 Thermodesulfovibrionales bacterium | reverse complement strand
ATTAGTAAAGCCACATACATCACCCTCCCCTTCATCCCCTCCCCTCAAGGGAGGGGTAGTATTATAACCCTCTCCCCTGGAGGGAGAGGGCAAGGGTGAGGGGGCTTAACTTATGAACTCCTTAGTATGTAACTTTCCTCATACCCTCAGATGCGCTTGCATGATCAGGAGATATTCCTAATGCCTGCCTGAAAAATGCCTTCGCCTTCATCGGTAAGTCTAATTTTAGGTAAACAAAACCGAGTTTTGCAAGATAGTCTGCATTCTTTGGGTCAAGTTTAAGCGCCCTGTTGATCGCCTTTTCTGCATGTTTGAATTTATTCAGTTTCATGAGGGTCAGTCCATAATAATAATGATATTCGGGTATTGTGCCGTCAAAATATGCAGCCTGACCAAAAAGCAGTTCTGCCTCAAGATAGTTGTTTTTCCTTAATTGAATCTTCCCTTCCTCAAATAATTCCCTTGCCTTATCCGAGTTTGAAATTAGCTTTGCAGGTTTGAGGGCTGTGATTTTATCATATTCTTTTCTCCTCTGCGGATTCGATAGCGTTGCATATGCCTCATAAACATAGGTAAAGATGTCGTTTAATTTGTCTTTAAGAACATCATCTTCAAGTTGAAAATGCATGTCAGGATGATATTTTTTTGCAGATTTATAATAAGCGCTTTTAATTTCATGGATTGGAGCAAGGTTTTTAACCCCAAGGACACCATAATAGCCAAGACCTTCATATTTTTTATGCATTTCTTCTATCTCGTCCTTCAGTGGAACGGTGATTGTTCGTTCTCCTTTTTCTCCAACTATTTCCTCTACGACCTCATTAGGTATCTTGGTTCGAGTTTTACATTCATCTTTTATATTTATTATCCGTGCATTCAATAGGGCATAGATAGTCTTAAACACCTCGAAGTTTTTCAGCTGTGAAATAGCAGCAACCTCTTGAATCGAGTTCTTGCCATCAACAAAAGAAAGGATCTCTTTGCCTGATTCATCAAGTCTGATATCCTGAAAAAGATCAAGAGGCTCCAGCGAAAAACAGAGGACATTATCCAGAGAAGGAAGTTCGGTTATGATACGGCGAAAGCTGTTGATTCTTTTTATTCCGTAATATATAAGATTTGCAGCAGATAGTTTCAGGGTAATTATTTCATCCGTCGGCAGAGGCATTGCTTCAAAAGCAAAACTGCCTTCCTCTATGCTGAAAAGGCTCAGGATTATCTCCTCAACCTGATGTTTTACCACTGTGGCAAGTTCCTGGGGCTGGAAATATCCGAGCCTGACAAGCACGGCCCCCTGCCTCTGTTTTGTCTTCTTCATTTCATCAACAGAATGATCGTATTGTTCGATAGTTATTCTGCCTTCTTTCAGGAGCAGATCTCCAAGCCGGTCTTCTTTCCGGTTTGAAGCAGAAAATATCATATCCCCGTTTTTGATATAAACCTTTTTGACAATATCTCCGCTTTCGACGGTCAGAATGCCGGTTTTCTGACTCCTCTGCAGTCCGATTAATGTGTCGGCAAGCCTGAAATCTTTAATAATTCCTTTGAGTTTTCCGATATTCTCGATTCCAATTTGAAGCCCTGAACTATCTTTCATTGACCAAACAATTCCACCGGCAGTCTTTATCTCAGGTTCTCTGATAATAAGGTCTACTATATCGCCTTTTTTTAATTGAGCAGAATCTTCTACCACTACCCTAAACCCGGACAGGGAATAATCGAGCATCTTTGCCTTCAACTGTTTACTGTCGAATTTCAGTTCAAAATCCGTCGTTTTTGTATACCTTCTGTAGCGTCTTCTCTCTTTTGAACTCATGATTTATTTTCCCTTTGGAAAAGAGTCGATTGGGGTGATATCCGGCCATTTGCTGTTATCTCAGAAGATATCTTTTTAGCCTTATTTTTTAACACTTTAATCACGTTTTTCCTATAAGGCTTCCTGTCCTCTCTCTCCTGTCCTGATCCTGACAACATCTTTAAGGTCATAGATAAAGATCTTCCCGTCGCCGATTTCACCTGTATGAGCTGCTGTCTCTATGCTCCCGATTATCTCTTCAAGTTTCTCATCAGGAACTGCAACCTCGATCTTCAGCTTCGGAATGAATCTTACCTCATAGCTTGAACCTCTGTAAATCTCAACATGCCCTTTCTGTCTCCCGAATCCCTTCACTTCACTAACTGTCATTCCAAGAATCCCGGCCTTAGAAAGGGCATCTTTCACATCGTCAAGTTTGAAGTGCTTGATTACCGCCACTATCATCTTCATGGTCTTACCTCCGGATAATTTCAATTGATACGTTATAATATCAAAAATTCTGTGTCTTTCGTATTTAAGTTGAAGAAACCCTGGATTCCCCGATCAAGTCGGGGAATGACATTACTTAAATGCATGTTTTTTCGTCATTCCCGCGGAGGCGGGAATCCAGTCATTCTTCTCATTCGATGTTCTTCAACTTTTTTACGAAAGAACCAAAATTCCATGAACTTAAACAACCTTATACGAGAAGCCTCTGCAGGAACTCCGGATCCTGAAAGGGCATTGAAAAATTTCGAGAGACTGCTCATAGACTTGCCGGATTTTCTTGAAGGGCATGAAAAAGAAATTGATCACATTGCAGGATTGTTTTCATACAGCCAGTTCCTTGCTGAGTATACCATAAGAAATCCATTGTGTCTTTCCCGCGCATTAAAAGAGTATCGAAGCCCAATTAATAAACAGTCGATCCTTGCAGAAACTTTTGATAAATATGAATCATTTCGCCATGAAGAACTCCCTGCAACATACAAACAGAAGGCTATGAGGCTGCTCCGTGAAATAAAAAAAGACTATCTTCTTTTCATAACACTGAGAGATATCTCTGGTGTCACAAACCTGAATGAATGCATGACAGAATTAACCATTCTCTCAGAGGCGCTTCTCGAATTAGCCCTTGATATGTCTTTCACATTAATGAGAAGAAAATTCGGATTATTGAGAGAAAATGCCTTTTCCATCATCGGAATGGGCAAACTGGGAGCTGAAGAACTAAATTATAGTTCTGATATAGATATCATCGCTGTATACCGCTCAGAAGATAGCATTTCTACCGGGATTCTCAATCCCTTCGGGATAAGATATAATAAAATTTCTTCTCAGGAATATTTTTGCACACTTACCGAAATTCTCATGAATCTCCTTCAATCGCCGACCGAAGACGGTATTGCTCACAGGGCAGATCTGAGACTGAGGCCAAACGGCCGGAAAGGAGCCCTTGCACTCTCACTGGATTCTTATCGTTCATACTATGAGGCATGGGGAAAAACATGGGAAAGGATTGCCCTGATACGTGCAAGACCTGTTGCCGGAGATAATTCACTGGGGGCCATGTTCATAAATGCTGTTGAACCTTTTGTCTGGAAACGGTCAATGGATTATCACGACATTGAAGAGATCAGGGAACTGAAGAAAAAGATCGATACTATCTTTGATACAAACGACATAAAACGTGGTTACGGAGGGATACGGGAGATAGAGTTCTTCGTTCAGACTTTTCAGCTTCTTTACGGTGGTGAGATGAACAACCTGAGGAGACTGAACCTCTCAGCATCGCTTCAGGAGTTATTAAGAGAGGGGTTTCTCTCCGCTGAAGATGTAAAGATACTCTCAGAAAGTTACTCTTTTTTAAGAAGGATTGAACACCTGCTTCAAATGAAAGACGATCTTCAAACACATTCTTTGCCGTCAGATTCAGATGAACTATGCATACTTGCAAAAAAGATGAACTTCCATAATGAGAATGATTTTTTGTCTGACCTCAGATTAAAAAGACTGAAAGTGAGGGATATGTATAATTCCCTCCTTGGTGGGACCGAAGCTGCACAGGAAGTTATGTTATCACTCAGGGATGATATGCCGGAAGAATCTATTCTCGATTATCTCTCTTTTAAAGGTTTTCTTAAGCCTGGTGAAGCTCTCAAAAATATGGACTCCCTTTCAGAGCAGATATCCACAGGAAAAACTATAAGAGAGAGAACGCTGCTCAGGAAAATAATACCGGCATTCCTTGAACAGTCAGTAAAGTCTGTCAATAAAGACAGGACATTAGGCATGCTTGTCTCCTTTATCCGGAAGATCGGGTCACATGAGTCTTATATGGACCTGTTGCTGCAACGGCCTGATACAAGAGAGATCACTGTCAGCATATTCTCAATGAGCACTTATCTCACAAGATCACTTTTAAGTCTTGATAATCTTGAGGGCATATTTGAATATCCTGATATCAGGATGGACTATAACTTTTTACAGGATCGGCTTGTAACTCTTCTCAGCAGTTCATACAGTCCGCTCGATGCAATCAGGGAAATAAAAACTATCGAAGAACTCAAATCAGGTATGCTCTACCTTAATAATACCTTCGATACATATCAATTTTCAGCCGGCCTCTGCAGTCTTGCTGAAACGATAGTAAAAGCCCTAACCTCCCACCTGAATATGGATAAAAAGTTCGCTGTTATCGGACTCGGTGCATTCGGGGCCGGTGAACTGAATATCGACTCAGACCTTGATCTCATGTTTATACACACAAATGACAGACCCCTTTCTGTTCCTGAAAAGGGGTCTGCTGAAGAGCTTATCAGATTTCTCTCAGCATACACTGCACAGGGATTTGCTTACAGGGTCGACACACGTCTCAGGCCTGACGGCTCAAAGGGAACCCTTGCAAATGATCTCAGCGGTTATAAGCGCTATTACCTGAAGTCCGCACAACCCTGGGAGATACAGTCTCTGCTCAGGGCAAGGCCGGTCGCCGGAGATATGGATCTCATAAACGCATTCCAGCAGATGAAAAGGCAGGTCATTTTACAGAGATGCAATGAAATAAGAGGATCTGACATGGAGCATATGAGGAGAAGGATCATCCGTGAGGTTTCCCGGGAAACCGCCGGATATGACATAAAAAATGGTCCGGGCGGGATCAAGGAAATAGAATTCCTCGTTCAATACCTTCAGTTAAAACACGTCCAGGAACTGCCTGACCTTATTATTCAAAATACAGAAACTGCCATCAGACAGCTCACAAAAAGCTTTATTCTTGATAGTGATCCTGGTGATCTGCTGTCAGATGCATATACTTTTTTGAGAACTGTTGATACCTTGCTGAGGCTGAATGATGAAAATGTGTTAAAGATTAATTCTGAAATTATTGATATAATTATTAGATTTCTTAATCTTGCGTCAAAAGATGCCCTCATAAATAAGATTAAAGATACAAGACAAAAGGTGCTTGAGATAACAAAGAAATTTTATGGATAAATTGAGAGAGATAAGATGGCGGTTCTGATACTCAAAAACATATCTTCTGAAGGTCCCGGTACAATAGAGAATTTCCTCAGAAAAGATGACATTCCCTTTAAAATTGTGGAAATGGGCTCAGGTGAAACAGCTCCTCCTTTGGATAAATTCAATACCCTTGTAATTCTCGGTGGACCTATGGGTGTCTATGAGCTGGACAGCTATCCGCATCTTCTGACTGGTTCCCGTATTATCAGGGAGGCAATCAACAGGGATATGAAGATACTCGGGATATGTCTCGGTTCACAAATGATCGCACATTGTCTCGGCGCAGAGGTATTTCCCGGCCCTGAAAAAGAGATCGGATGGCACCACATAGAACTCACAGGAGACGGTTTAAAGGACCCGTTGATGAGAAGGCTTGCGACTCATCCGCAGGTAGGAGACTTCTGGAGAAAATTCAAGGTCTTCCACTGGCATGGAGACACTTTCGATCTGCCGCCCGGAGCTGTCCTTTTAGCAAGTTCCCGGCTTTATAAACATCAGGCATTCAGATTTGGCAACAGAGTTTATGCATTCCAGTTCCATATAGAAGTGACAAGGGATATGATCCAGGAATGGTTTCAGGGGATGCCGGACATGAACAGGATGATCGAAGAAACAGAAAAGATATATGAAGAATGTATTGGCAGGGCGACAAATTTTTATAAATTAATTTTCCGGAAAGGCTTATAACAGAAGGAGGTCAATGTGGCAAAAGAAAAAATCAAGAGTGTTTTTAAAAAACCAAGGGACAAAAAAGATGTGATGGAAATGATAAGGAAACATGGCGTGAAGTTTATCAGGCTCTGGTTTACTGATATTCACGGACAGTTGAAAAGTTTCGCAGTGCCGGTTGATGAAATTGAATTTGCATTTAATGAAGGCATGGGCTTTGACGGTTCATCCATTAAAGGCTTTGCAAGGATTGATGAGAGCGATATGATTGCAAGACCGGACCCATCCACCTTTGTTCTCCTTCCCTGGAGACCAAAGGAGAAGGCGGTTGCAAGGATGTTCTGCGATATCTATGAACCTGATGGCGCACCATATAAGGGAGACCCGAGATATATTCTGAAAGTAAACCTTGAGAAAGCAAGGAAGAAAGGGTTCACTTTATACGTCGGGCCTGAACTCGAATATTTCTATTTCAGGAATGACAAGAGCACAGAACCACTCGATGAAGGCGGTTACTTTGATTATCCTCTGGATGCTGCAGAAGACCTTCGGCGGGATACCATTCTTGCCCTTGAAACCATGGGGATAAAGGTTGAATATTCCCATCATGAGGTTGCACATTCACAGCATGAGATAGACCTGCGGTATGCAGATGCCTTAACAATGGCTGACATTGTAATGACACACAGAATAATCGTTAAGGAGATAGCAAAGCAATATAATGTCTACGCCACCTTCATGCCAAAGCCGGTATTCGGCCAGAACGGAAGCGGCATGCATACACATCAGTCTCTGTTTAAAGGCGATAGAAATGCTTTCTTTGATCCCAAGGACCAGTATTTTCTCTCTGACACCGCAAAAAAATATATAGCAGGCTTACTCACCCATATAAAGGAAATTACCCTGATTCTGAACCAGTGGGTGAATTCCTATAAAAGGCTTGTCCCCGGCTACGAAGCTCCTGTATATATCTGCTGGGCACGCCGAAACAGGTCTACCCTTGTCAGAGTTCCCCTGTACAAGCCAGGCAAGGAAAAGGCGACACGTGTGGAACTCCGTTCACCCGATCCATCCTGCAATCCTTATCTTGCTTTTGCCTGTATGTTGAATGCCGGACTGAAAGGTGTTGAGAAAGGGTATAAGTTGCCCGAACCTATTGAGATGGACGTCTACCATCTCTCTGAAGAGGAGAGGCTGAAATACAATATTGATACTCTCCCTGGAAATCTCAAACAAGCTATGGAATATGCTGAAAATAGCGAACTCCTGAAAGAGACTCTCGGTGACCACATCTTTGAACAGTTTATTATAAGTAAAAAGGTGGAATGGGATGATTACCGGATAAGGATTCATCCATACGAAATAGAAAGGTATTTACCGATTCTGTAAATGCAGATGTGTATAAAAGCAGAGTATAGTTTTTCTCAAACTATACTCTGCCCTATTCATAACAGCAGATATCCACAGCAAGCCTGCAGGACTCTGATAAGTGATTCGTTAAGTATGCAGGCCTTATTTTCGAAGCACTTCTCTTATATTCTTGAAAAGAGCTGATGGTGAAACCGGTTTTAAGATAAGGTTTAATCCTTCTTCCATAATTCCTTTCCTGTCAATAACATCTGCCGTATACCCACTCATGAATAAAGCCTTAATATCGGGTTTTATTTTCTTTATGATGTCATATGCTTCTTTCCCGTTCTTCTTGGGCATTATGACATCAAACAGAAGAAGGTGTATCCTGTTTTGATTGTCCAGGAATTTATTTACAGCGTCCTCACCATTCTCTGCATCTATAACTTCATATCCATATTTTTCCAGCATTGCTTTTATATGTCTCCGTACGTCTTTGTTATCTTCTGCCAAAAGTAATGTTTCAGTTCCTCTTTCAACAGTAGGGATACCCTCTGCTTCTTCCTCTTTCACCTCTGCATTTGCCAACGGTAAATATATGATAAATGTTGTTCCTTCCCCCAGTTCACTATATATATTTATATATCCATTATGTTGTTTGATTATTCCGTATACCATCGCAAGACCAATACCTGTTCCTTTGGCGGTTTCTTTTGTTGTAAAAAATGGCTCAAATATCCTTGCTCTTGTATTTTCATCGATCCCTCTCCCTGTATCTGAAACAATGATTACAGCATATGCGCCTGTTTTACCATAACCATGAGTACGAATATATTCATCATCTAACTCTGTAAAATCTGTGCTAATGGTTAAACTTCCTCCCACAGGCATTGCATCTTTTGCATTCGCTGCAAGATTCATCAATGCCTGCTCTATCTGACCGGAATCTGCCATAATGACAAGATTTCTATCTGTGAGTTTGGTTTTCAGTTCAATATCCTCAGTCATTACCCGGGCCAGGAGTCTTTGCATTCTCTGTATGATCTCATTCAGATTTACAGGTATTGGATTCATTACCTGTTTTCTGCCGAAAGCAAGGAGACTCTTGACCAGACTCGCTGCCCTCTCTGTTGATACGAGGATATCATTCACTTCCAACTGTAATGGGTCATCATCTTTCATTTCTTCTTTTAAGTAATAGGCACATCCCATTATCACTGTGAGGATATTATTAAAATCATGTGCGACACCTCCTGCGAGCTGACCTATGGCCTCCATCTTCTGGGACTGAAGAAGTTGTATTTTGAGCTTTTCTTTCTCTTCTTCTGCTTGCTTGCGTTTTGTTATATCACGTATTACTACCATAATCTGATTCTCAGGCAATGGTGATAGCCGTGCTTCGTAAAAATATTCATATCCTCTTTTAAAAAGGGAGTACTCTATACTCACAATAGTCTTGGTATCGAACACTCTCTCGATGGCATTTTGAAATTTAGCACTTACATCTTTTATTGGTAAGCCTTGTATCTTTTTCCCGATGATGTTTTTTGGCGAAAAAAATAAAGCTGTTTCTCTTCCCGCCTTATAGTCAAGAATCTTGCCGGTTGGATCGATTCTGAAGAGGAGATCAGGAAATGACTGGATAAGAGCCCTCATTTCTGCATTCACACCGAGCAATTCGAGTGAACTCAGGTCAAGAGAACGCTCAAGCATATTTCTGTCAGTATCAAATTGAGCATATGCATCATTCACTGCATCAACTAATTTCTGCCATTCTGGTGGAATGAGAAGTGGGTCGCCAAGACATCTTTTTAACTGCCGTTTCAGGAGATTGTGATATTTTCCCATAATTTATTTTCCAAATAAAAGGTTAATTTCATTATACTCCGGATAAAGCATTTCTATTCAATAACTCAATGATTCAACGTATTTGGTTCTATGTGCACAACAATATCCACAACCGAAGGAAATTCTTTTTTTATCTTTTCTTCTATGTTGTCTGCAATCCTGTGGCTATCTTCTATTGACATATTTTTATCCACGAGGATATGGAGGTCAAGGTAAATTGAATTCATCGAGCCCCTTGTCCTTATATTATGGCATCCCTTAGCGCCTTCTATACTGTTTACAACAAACTCAATAGCAGGGGTGTCTAAGCAGACTGTATCTACAAGTACGTCAGATGCATTTTTGAGGATCTCATAACCTATCTTAGCGATAAAAACAGCAATAATGAGTCCTACAATAATATCAGCGCGGTGATAACCCATTTTGGTAAAAACAAGGCTCATGATGACAGTGAGGGAAACAAGGATGTCACTCTTTGTATGTTTGGCATCAGCTATTAAAAATTCACTGCCGAGCAGTTTGCCTTTTCTCTTTTCATAGAACATCACAAAAATATTAACTCCCATTGTTACAAACATTATTAAAAAACTGGTTTGTGTAACATTCGTTTTGTGATATTCATGGAAGGACTGATATACCTTCTTCAATATCTCAAAACAGGTAGTAAACAACATAACCGCAATAATGATTGTAAAAAGGGTCTCATATTTTTTATGTCCGTAAGGATGCTTTTCATCCGGTGGATGTGATGCTATCCAGATGCCTATCAACCCTATCACATTTGATGTGCCGTCGAAAACAGAATGAAACCCGTCAGACATCATGGCAACAGAGTTGGTCATTAATCCGTAGATGACCTTCGCACCAGCAACAAGAGCGTTCAGGATTAATGTATAAATAAGGACTTTTCTTACCTGGCTTGAATAGTCTCCGGCTAAAATATCCCTGTCCATTTATGCCTGAACTCCATAAATTTTCCTTCTGTGATAGATTGTCTCATATTCCTGAAAAAATTCAAATAGAAATACAGATTGTGTATTGTGTTCAACCTCATCGAGAGTATTTCCCTTGAAAGAAAGAGATGTCTCAGATACCCCCTCGAATAATTCCTGCATGTAAGGCATTTACAGTCAGGGTCAAGGGGCCCCTTGTCAGCCTTGAATTCTTCTCTTTTGATGCTTATTTTCCCTATGCTTGTGAACAGAGTTCCGTTCCGTGCGTTTCTTGTAGGCATAACACAGTCAAACATATCAAAACCTGCCTCAACTGCCTTCAGCACATCTCCGAGTTCTCCTATGCCCATGAGATATCTCGGTTTGTCAGCAGGGAGCAATGGTGCGGTGAAATATATCATCCTGTGCATGTCTTCTTTCGGTTCACCAACACTCAGTCCCCCGGCTGCATATCCATCGAACCCGATGCCTGTAAGTTCCTCAACGCTCTTCCTGCGCAGGTCTTCATAGAGACTTCCCTGAACAATTCCGAATAATGCCTGCCCTTCCCTTTGAAATGCCTTGCATTGTTCTGCCCATTGTATAGTTCTGAAAAGCGAGTTCATTGCGTATTCATAAGTCGAAGGATATGGGGTGCAGTCATCAAGCACCATTGCTATATCTGAGCCGAGCAAAGACTGTATTTCCATTGCTTCTTTCGGTCCAAGAAAATGCATTGAACCGTCAAGATGGGATTTAAAATGCACTCCGTCTTCCTCTATCTTTCTCAAAGCAGAAAGGCTGAAGACCTGAAAGCCGCCGCTGTCTGTCAATATCGGCCTGTCCCAGTTCATGAATTTATGAATACCGCCGAGAGACGAGATTATCTCGTGCCCCGGCCGGAGATAGAGGTGATACGTATTGCTGAGAACTATCTCAGCCCCTATCTCTTTCAGTTCCTCAGAAGACATAGCCTTAACAGTCCCGATCGTTCCGACCGGCATAAATGCAGGAGTATGTATCAACCCTCTGTCTGTCTCCAGAAGACCGGCTCTGGCATCTCTGTCTGTTTTAATTATTTCGAATCTCATTGCAGTCCCCGGCAACTGCGTCAGTTGCATAAGTTAACATTTTACAATAACCCATTGAAAAAATCCGATTTTGTCACCCTGAACATTGTCCTGAACCTGTTTCATGGATCGTTTCAGGGTCTAATAAATCATTGATTACAGAAGACTTCATTTTTTCGCTCTCAAACAAGACATTTATGGATATATGAAAGTTACCGGTACGCCGCACGAACTGATTCAAGAGATTACCGATACTATAAAGGGAAAGTTTTTTTATCTGAGAATCACACTTGTTTTCAGAGGGTACAACGGTTATTAGTTCTTCATCAAATGTGCACGCTCAAGTTCTGTCCCAGCTTGAGCTGTTCATCTACAAGCAGAGAATTTCAAGAGGTCCGAAATCTTATCTCTTTCTTAATATAATATGCACACCAGACAATTCAGGCTGGGCGCTACTTTCACCTTGTAACCGAGGTGGAAAAATATCAGCTTTCCCTTTCATACCTCACGCATATAATTCTTGCTCTTATTCATTGCGCCCAATAAATGGGATAACGATAGTTGCTGCAGTGCCCCGCCCCGGGTTAGATTCAACGAGAAGAATCCCCCCGATATCTTTCAGCAGTTCCCGGATGTTAAAAAGACCAAAACTACCACTTAAGGTTCTACCATATCCCTCTGTCTCCTTTATATCGAAACCGATTCCGTTGTCTTCAATTCTTATTTTTGCATTGTCCTGCGCAATTTGGATTGAAACGGCAACTGCCTTGGCCTTTGCGTGCTTTACAATATTCATGAATAACTCGCGTACCGCCCTGTAAAGAATCGTACAAGTTTGATCATCAAGCGATAGCAAATCCCCGTTACTTTCGCAATTTATTTGCAGACCATGTTTTTCCCCGATTTGGGCTGTAAGCGCTTCAATGGCTTTCACAAGACCAAGCTCATGGAGGATAGGCGAGCTAAGATCAAACATTAACGATCGAGAATACTTAATTGACTCATCAACAAGTTTGTTCAGTTCGTTCACTTCATTTAAGAGACGAGAGTCGGTTGCCATTTCCTGCACCATTACCAGTTTTATTTTTAAGAGAGCCAGGGTCTGGCCGATGTTATCGTGCAGGTCTGTGGCGATCCTGCGCCGCTCCCGCTCTTCTGTTAACGACAATGCTGATGAGAGAGAATGGAGTTCCTGTTCCCTTTTCTCAAGAATATCGGCCATTGTGTTGAATGCTACGGAGACCTCACGGATTTCGTCAGGACCGCGTAGAGGAAGCTTACGCAGTCCATGGATTTGCATATCACGAATATTCCTGACGAACTCATTCAGGGGACGGGTAACGTTCGAAGCGATATAATATGCGATAAAGCCTCCGAATACGCAAAAGAAAAGGGCTGTAATGATGCCTAAATCGCGCACGTCCTTTCGCGCCGAGACAATGCTTTCCTTGCTGAGCGAAAGTTCAACATATCCGATAATCACCTTCTTGCCTGTCACTACAGGATAGAACTCGAGGTCGCCACTGCCGATACCACTCTCGACGTAATATACTGGCGCCACCAAATCCAGTTGCCTCTCGAAGTTGAAAATCCTGGGCGACAAATCATTTTCAAAAAGCCCTTTTCTGGATACGATATTCTGCTGGAGATTACCTCTCCTGCTTATATAACGCAAAACTCTGTCGTCGGAATCGAAGACCCTCACACCCAGGACATCATCAACTTCAATGGCGTTCTTCAATGCTTCATCAATATATTCATCGCTCCTCGTCGATATGCCCACCCTGAGACTCTTGGCAAGGATCTCCACGAGGGCTTTCCCCCTTTTTTCGAGACCACTTTCAATGACAGCGCTTTGTCTCAACACGTATAGATACCCTGTTGAAGAAACTATAACGAGCACAAGGAGCAGTATAGGGAAAAATATCTTTGCTGTGAATGTGGACGTTCCCCTTATCATTCCTATTCTCCAGCCCTATAAAGTAACGCCCGCCCTAAGACATCGGGCGGTATCTCTAATTTGAAACGTTTGGCAACAGTGGTGTTAATATAAAGGTACCCCTCCTTTGCCGGTTCAATTGGCATTGACGATGCTTTCTCCCCGGATAACACGCGGTTGGCCATCTCTCCTATCTGACGTCCAAGTACTGAAGGGTTTATACCTAAAGCTAACAGAGCACCGTTTTTTACATATTTCTCAGAAAGGGCGTAGATGGGGATTTTACGCTCCAGAGACAGAAGCAAAAGGTGTTTCAGCATCTCCTGAGTAATAACTGTGGTGTCCGGCATCATCCAGAAAACGTCAACGTCTGTCATGCCGTCCAGGGCTAAGATCGCCTCATCCGGAGACCGGACTGCCCGGCTTACGAGAGTGAGCCCCCTCTTCTTCGCCGCTTCTCTCGCCAAGCCGACAATATGCCCGGTTGATGAGGGAGCATACACAACGCCGATCCGTTTGGCCTTCGGTAAAACAGCCCTGAGCTGGTCAAGCTGTTGTTCGACTCCCACAAAGACGTCAACGCCGGTTATCTGTTTCCCATTGATCCCCATGCTCCGCGGATTTGTCACCATCGAAAAGACAACCGGAACCCCGAGGTCCTTGACGGCCATCAGGGCATCAACTCCTATGGCGATGAAAAGCTTGGGATCCGGAATAGTATGAACTGCATCAACTCTGACAATAACCGGTTTTTCCTTTAACACAGAATTTATACCGCTTACTATTTTTTCATGAACCGGGGTGGAGATGCTTTGGAGAATTACGACGTCAGAACATGAGGCTTCACCTGTCTGAGCTCTCACTGAAACAATGAATAAAAGCAGAACCAGAAAACGTTTTAACACGAGTTACCCTCTGTCCTTAGCTTTTTTTTGCACATTAGTTACACAATTGTTGTATTATTATATCTATAAATTATTTTTTATAATCCATCTTTTTTATTATCCATAAAAAATGGAGAAAAATGATACAGGTGAAGAAAACACTGGTTGCCGTGATGGCAGTAGCAATACTGGCCTTTCTTCCTTGTCTTCAGAATAAAGCCTACTCCGTTTCAGAGGAAGAGCAGAAAACTTTTCTTCTCTATTTCGAGGAAAAAGATTTAGTTGTATCCCCTACAAGAAGCCCCAAGCCATTAGCTAAAGTAGCGGAAAACATAACCGTCATCACTGCCGACGCCATTACCCTCATGAACGCCCATACGCTGGCCGACGTGCTTGCCTTTGTCCCCGGAGTGCAGCTTGAATTCATCCCGAGCCCGGGGATCCCTCCACCGGTGCATATCCAGGGATCTGAGTCGCGGCAGGTCAGGGTTGTCATCGACGGAGTTACCCTGAACAACCTTTCTGATGGTATCGCTGATTTGGGGTCAATTCCGGTGCAGAATATTGAACGGATTGAGATAATTAAGGGGCCGGCTTCTTCTTCGTGGGGTTCCTCTTCCGGAGGCATCATTAATATCGTGACCAAATCTCCAACGAACAGGCCTCAGGAACTTATTTCCGCTTCCTACGGGGAACGGAATACAAACGATGTGCGGATGGAGGCTTCTGGCACAAAAAACTTTCTCGGTTACTACCTTAGCCTGGACAGGCTCCACTCCAACGGTTTCAAGGAAAACATGTCTTCGGAACTTTACAATGCTTACGGTAAATTTAACTTTGCATTATCTGACAGCACGAAACTCCAAATCACAGCGTCTCACGATAAGGTCAGAAGAGGGCTTGGGGAGTTCAGTGAGAGTGATTTAAGATTCGATAATAAGGTTTCAAACACAATCTTTACCGCGAATTTCAACTCTCAAATCGCGGAAAATGTAGAGTTGGATATATCAGCACACCATAAGCGGACTGATTTTAAAATCCTCCTTTATGGTCTCTCAGATGGATCTTTGATCCAGGAAAGCAGATACCTTGATAAAGTCACCGGGGCGTCCGCAAAGATTATCATCTCCAAAGCTTCGAATCCGCTGATAGCCGGTGTGGATTACAGCAAAGGAACTTTGAAGTCCGACTCTATCAATGGTGAAGAACAGAGCATAGAGGAAATCGGTATCTATTCGAACTATATGCTTTCATTCGGAAAATTTACAGTAACTCCCGGGCTGCGATACGATCATACGAATACCAACGGCGACTTCTGGAGCCCGAGCCTTGGTGCAACTTACTCGATGAGTGATAACACGCTTCTGAGAGTTCTTGTCTCAAGGGGCTTTAACATCCCTCCGCTCGCTGCTACCTTCGGAACCTCGCTTTTCTTTGTTCCCAACCCCTCCCTCAAAATGGAGGAGGTATGGTCGTACCAGGCAGGGATCGAAACACGCGCTTTACGCTATATCTTTCTGAAAGGAACTGTATTCAGGCACGACGTGAGCGACGCAATCACGGTGGGGGAGCTGCCCGATGGCACTTTTACGCAGATAAACAAGAACAAGATAAGACGCCAGGGCATCGAAATTGAAATCAGGACCGATCCTTTTTTTCACACATCCCTCATGGCTGGATTCAGCTATAACGACATAACCGACCGCGAAACAGGAGAGAATTTCCTTGGTACGGCTGAATACACCTTTGACTTCGGGATCGTTTACGACACGAATGATACCAAAGCTTTGTTGCTCGGTCATTACATAGAATGGAATATCGACGAGTCGTTTGCACAGAAGAACGGAAGGATTGTTTTGGACGCAGACATCATCAGGAACATTTATAGAAGTTCCAACGTAAAAGCGGATATTTTCATTTCCCTTCACAATATTTTAGTAGCGTTGTCAAGTGGAGACCTGACAAAAGCCCTCCATTTCATACCTTCTATGCGTCAAACCCGTTATAGTAATAGGCCAGTCGAATTTTAGTGACGTTGAGAGCTCCGGCTTCACTCCATT
>JBAQLU010000109.1:0-1635 GCA_049302065.1 Thermodesulfovibrionales bacterium | reverse complement strand
GGCTAAGATGGACATCGCTCAACCGAGAAGTCCTCAGGATGGTCAATTTACCTTCAGGGCAGGGGACAGGGATATTGATATTCGTGTTGCTACCACGGATACAATATACGGCGAACGGGTCACTCTACGGATTTTGGACAAGTTTCAATCTATTTTCACTCTTTCGGAGTTGGGTTTCCAGCCTTATGCTCTGGAGAAATATCAGGTGATGTTGAACTGTCCCTTCGGCATGATAGTGGTGGGAGGTCCCACCGGCTCAGGGAAAACGACTACACTCTACACATCGATTACCCAGCTCAATAATAAAGAGCGTAATATCTTGACCATTGAGGACCCTGTTGAATACCGGTTCACGGATATCAGCCAGACGCAGGTCAATTCCAAGGCTGGTATTACTTTTGCCAGCGGTCTACGAGCTATGATGCGCCAGGACCCTGATGTTATCCTTCTGGGCGAGATTCGCGATAGAGAAACGGCGACGACAGCCGTACAGGCGGCCATCACCGGACACCTGGTGCTGTCTTCAGTTCATGCCAATGATGCCATCAGCGTACTTTTACGGCTAATAAATATGTGTGATGAACCATCTCTTTTCCCTTCGACGCTGGTTGGTGTTGTGGCGCAACGCATGGTTCGTCGCATTTGCACTAACTGCCGGACAACGTACCAACCATCGGTGGCCGAATTAACAGTCTACGAAGAGGAGATGGAACAACCGCCGCCCGTCTTTTATAAGGGGGAAGGGTGTAATCTCTGCGCTCAAACTGGCTACCGGGGACGGACGGGACTTTTTGAGGTCCTACCTATAAGTGATGAAAGCCGGGCGATGCTGCTTGGTAATGCCGGTGCCAGTGATATCAGAAGGCAGGCTCTCAAGGAAGGCATGGTCAGCATGAGACATGACGGAATGCTGAAAGTCGCCCAGGGTATTACTTCAGTGAGTGAGGTATTGCGCAGCGTGTACTCTGTTAGTGTCGATACCCGGAATCATTCAAAAGGAAATTATGGCGTATTGGTATAGTGTTTATACTATCGAAAAAAAAATAATCCAGGGCACCATTGACGCCACCTCCGAAAGGATGGCGGAGGACGCCCTGTACCGGGCTGGCTATCACCGCGTCCTTAAGCTGAGAGAAATAAGCCCCGGCCTGAATTTACGCCGGTTGTTGCCAAGTTTATTCGGAATTAAAACTCAGGAGGTTATTGATTTTTCACATCAGCTTGCCGCCCTGATTGAGGCCGGTATTCCTATCCTGACTACTCTGCAACTGCTTGAGGAACAAGCTCCTTCGGCTGCCCTGAGGAAAATCATTAAAGGGTTGGCCAGGGAACTGCAAGAAGGCGGCTCTTTATCCCAGGCTCTGAGCAGATATCCGCAGGTATTCTCTGATATTTATTGCCAGATGATTAGAGCCAGCGAAGCCACGGGTAACCTTGAGGTGGCTCTGAAGCGCATGGCTGGCTATCTGGAGACAGAGAAAGCCGCCGCAAAAAGAGTCGGACATGCTTTGATATATCCTGTAGTGGTACTGCTGATGGCGTTTGGGGTATTTATCCTGCTTACAACTGTAGTGCTGCCATCGCTAGCCCGACTCTACACCTCGCTTGGTGCTGAACTACCGTGGATAACAAAGG
>JBAQLU010000108.1:0-48398 GCA_049302065.1 Thermodesulfovibrionales bacterium | reverse complement strand
TTAACACCCTCCCCAACCCCTCCCCTCAAGGGAGGGGCGATTTTACTACCCTCTCCCTTGAGGGGAGAGGGCAAGGGTGAGGGTGTTTAACAGTTTATAAACAGACTCTATTTAGAGTGTTATTATAATAACTTTGATAAAAGTCAGTTAAGAAAAATGAAACAGCAAATGGCTGCCAGGCTATTTTTTTAATATAAGAACTTATATCTGCCTGTGTCAATAAAAGAATTTTAGCCTTATAATAGGTCTTAACGCAACATGTGAGACTACTGAGAAATACAAGAGAAGAGGGGGATTATGTTTGAAAAATTACGGGCAATGATTTCAAGGGCAACTGCAGATTATGCTGACATACGATATGAAATAATGAGAGAGACCCGAATTGCATTTCATGGCAGAGAGCTTTTTCATATAGGTTCAAACGCAACTGATGGTTTTGTAATAAGGATTCTGAATAACGGCGGTTTATCGTCAATAGCGTTTACACGGGCAGATGATGCTGAAACAGCTCTTCATACTGCTGAAGAAAATGCTGCGCTTATAGCCAGGCATATAAACAAGCCTGTAGAGTTTGCAAAAACTGACATTATTCAGGATACTTTTCTGCCTGATATAGATGAAGATCCCCGGCAGGTTTCGATTGACGAAAAACTTCAATTGACACGGAATTATAATTCCATACCCCTGAAATTTGAAAAGATCGCCACTACAAATATCTATTACAGTGAAGTCGTTCGTGAGAAATATTTTGTGAGCACAGAAGGAGCAAAGATCAGGGAAGATCTTCTTACCACTGCTTTAGGAGGATTAATTACCAGTAAAGACGGTACGCTCTCTCAAAATGCAAGAGTTGCTTTAGGTGGGAGCAATGGCTTTGCCTTATTAAGGAATCAGGAAGAGGAATTTGAAAAAAGAACGGCAATAGCATTAGACCTCCTGCATGCAGCGCCGGTTACCGGAGGGACATACAATATTGTGCTCAATCAGGATCTTGCAGGTGTGTTTACCCATGAGGCATTCGGCCATTTCTCAGAGGCTGATCTTATAGAAGATTCTACCATGAGGGAGAGAATGCAGACCGGAGCTCATCTTGGAAACGAAGCGCTCAATATTATCGATGACCCTGCAATGCCCGGACAGCTTGGTTTCTACTGTTACGATGATGAAGGTGTAAAAGCAAGGCCGGTATCGCTTATGAAGCAGGGCGTACTTGTTGGCCGCCTGCATTCGAGGCGGACAGCCGCCGCCTTTGGGGAAGGATTAACCGGTCACTGTGTTGCTGAAGATTATCGTTATGCTCCAATTGTGAGGATGGGCAATATTTTTATTGAACCAGGTGAAAACACCCTTGAGGGTCTTCTCGCAATGCTTGGCGACGGATTATACATCCTTGACAGTAAAGGAGGGCAGACAAGCGGAGAGAATTTTACCTTTGGAGCACAGTATGGCTATGTAATAAAAGAAGGAAAAATCAGAAACATGATCCGTGATATCAATATCACCGGAAATCTCTATCATACTCTGAAAAACATCACTGCGGTCGGAAATGATCTTGTCCTGAGCAAGACAGGAGGGTGCGGTAAAGGGCAGTTGAATATCCGTTCCTGTCATGGAGCCCCTCATATCCTGATCAACAATGTAGTTGTGGGAGGAATCTAATGGAGCAGTTACTGGAAATGGCGGGGAAGGTTAGTGACAAAGCCGAAATATACTCCGTTGATGTCATGGGAGACAGTGTTTCATTTGAAAATGCACACCTGAAGGATATCGAAAGCAGTATTCAATCCGGAGTAAGCCTGAGGATCATTAAGAATAGCATATTAGGTTTTGCATATACAAAAAACCTTGCTAACAGGGAAGAACTTATACAGAATGCCCTTGATTCTCTCAAAGGAGGAGTAGAGGGATTATTCGAATTGCCTCTCACAAAGAATGTGCCTTCCCTTAACACATATGATCCTTCGGCAGAAACCCTGTCAAATTCGGCAATGGTGGAAGAATGCAGCAGGGTATGTGAGATCCTGTCTCAGAATACAAAAGGACAGATCAACATTTCAGCATCCCGTTCGACAGGCAGCATAAGGATTATAAACAGTTCCGGAACAGACCTGTCATGGAAGTCCTCTGCGTATTATTTAAGTCCGCATATCCTCTATCCTTATTCTTCAGCTTCGTTGCACCGTATCCTTAAGTCAAAAAGGTTTGAACAGGCCGGTGATGAATATCTGAATTTCCTTTCTGACACATATGATCAGTCAGCGAAGGAAGTGAATACTGAAGGAAGAAATATGAAGGTGCTTTTATTGCCTGAGACCCTGTATGTATTAATGTGGAGGCTTCAGACCGCAACAAGCGGCTTGAGCATTTACCAGAATATTTCTCCTATATCTCAAAAAATCGGCGAAAAGATATTTGACGAAAGGCTCTCCATATATAGTGACCCGCTGAATGATACCCTTCCCCATGCAAGGGCATTTGATGATGAGGGAACTCCATGCAGCCTTTTCTCCCTCATCGAAAAAGGCGTGGTGAAGAATTTTTATTATGACCTTTACTTTGCCCTGAAACTGAAAACCTCTCCGACCGGGCATGGATTCAAAGGCTCAATATCATCGAAACCGGCCCCATCCCTTACCCATCTCTGTGTAGCGCCAGGGAATAAATCTTTTTCTGAACTTCTACAGTCCATTGACCACGGAATAATCATAGCAGGCGCTTTGGGAGCACACAGCGGTAACATTCCGAATGGAGATTTTTCGATAGGCGTTGCCCCGGCACTCTATGTTGAAAAGGGGGCAATAACAGGACATGTGAAAGATGTCATGGTTGCCGGAAATATATATGATACACTGAAAAAGGTTGCTGAGATAGAAGATACTGTTTATCCTTCTCACGGAGGGAACTTCCCGGCAATACTGTTTGATAATATTAATGTAACAATGAAAAGGTGAGCCTTTGAGGTATTTATAAAGGATTATTCATCAAGCTTCAAAGTCAGAAATCAAGCTGAATCCCGTTAACAGCCTTTATTCCTTTGCCGATGGTAAAATCTTTTTTAACTCTGCATATTACAAATCCTTTCAACAAGGAGCCCTCTCCGTAATATTCCTTGAGATATTCAAATCCCTTCGCTGTATCAGAAGCCGGCATCCCGGTTAGTTTAGCTTCAAAGGCGATGAAGCGACCGCCTTTTTCGATCACGAAATCAACTTCCCTGCCGTTTTTGGTTCTCCAGTAAAAAAGCGGCGGATTACTGATTCCCTGTGAAAGCAGGAAGCGTTGGATCTGTGCAAAAGCATACGTTTCCCATAAAGCCCCTGAAAGGGGAGAACTTGATATCTCCTGCCAGGAAAAAAGACCCATCAGATGGGTGGCGAGGCCGGTGTCAAGGAAATATAATTTGGGCGATTTTACGAGCCTCTTACCGATACTGCGATGATAAGGCTCAAGAAGATGAATAATATGTGATGCCTGAAGAACAGAAATCCATGATTTTATGGTATTAGGAGCTACGCCTACATCTCTTGACAGGTCGGATAACGACAGAGTTTGTGCGGTCCGGATTGCTGCTGCCCTCAAGAAACGGTTAAAATCTCTCAGGCTTCCAACGTTAAGGAGATTCCGCACATCTCTCTCCAGATAGGTTGAAATATAAGACGGAAACCAATGCTGACGTATGACATCTCTATCTCCGTACAGGGCCGGGAAGCCTCCGGCGCTTATATATTCTTCAATGGAGATCAGCTGATTTGACCTCGCCAGCTCATGTGCAGAAAGAGGCTGAAGGTTTATAATTCCGCAGCGTCCGGCCAGGCTTTCAGAAAGATTCTGCATGAGAGCAAAACTCTGCGAACCGGTTATGAAAAACTGTCCCTTTTGTTTCTTCTTATCAACAACAAGTTTGATATGCCTGAATAAGCCGGGGACATATTGTGCTTCATCTATGATAACAGGATATGTCAGAGACTCTAAGAAATCATGGGGTGCATTTTCTGCTTCTGCTGCCTTAGCAGGGTCATCTAATGTCACATAGGTAAAATCCGGGAAGAGATGGGCAAGGATGCTCGTCTTTCCCACCTGCCGTGCGCCTGTGACAAATACAACAGGAAACTGCTTTCCAAGTTCCCTAATGAGGGCTTCGGCATCTCTCTTTATCCACATGCAGATATTATGCAATTATATTGCAAAATTGTCCAGCACAGACTCCTTCTGCTATAGTTTCGCTACAGTGAAATTTACGGTTAACCTGTTGAACAGAATCGCCCCCGGCTTTTCCCTTTCGCATTTTTTTAACTTTACATTTTCATAATATCCCGAGTAAAAATACTCAATCTACTGAGTAAAACGTATGTTTAAGATATCCGCTAAATCATCTAACTCATTGTCGCGACAAAATCATCTGGACTTTTACCTCCTCACAGAACAAATGCTTTTGCGTTATCTGATAATTCTGTGTATTTTTGGGGGAATCGTTACAAGTCAGTGCCTTCGCTCCTCCTTGCTTGTCCTTAACGGTAAGAGTAAGGTGAGTTGCAGCAAGCTACGTCCAAGCGCCTTATAGTACACAATATGCTGTAAAATTGTTTAACTATAGTATAAAATTGTCTAATAAATATAGGATGTTAAACAATATTTACAGAATATTCTAAGGGGGGTGATAGGTTGAAGACTTTAAAACAATTATGCAGGCCTCGCAAGAGTGTTTTTGATCCTTCCAAAAGAGATATTGTCTTAGATCTCTCAGATCTCATCGAAAATAAAATAAATGCAGATGATTTTTTCGAAGAGAACTACATGACTGACGGAATGCAGACCTTACTCAGGGAAGCATTCCGCAGGTTTGAAAGAAAATCCACGCAAGGGGTTTTCAAACTCACTCAGGCGATGGGCGGTGGAAAAACTCATAACTTGCTTGTTCTTGGTCTTTTAGCAAAGAATCCAAAGCTTCGCAAAAACGTTATGGGGTCAATTTATGAATCAAAAGATTTGGGGCCTGTCAGAGTAGTTGCCTTCTCCGGTAGGGAAAGTGATGCACCATACGGAATATGGGGATCTATCGCTGAGCAGCTTAATAAAAAAGAGGTCTTCAAAGATTATTACTCGCCTTTATCAGCGCCTGGCCAGACAGCCTGGATTAACTTATTAAAAGGAGAGCCCCTCCTCATCTTACTTGATGAGCTGCCTCCTTACTTCGAATATGTAAAATCAAAGACCATAGGCAACTCTGACCTTTCTGAAGTTACAACAACAGCATTGTCAAACTTGCTTGTAGCAGTCGGCAAAGATGAGCTCTTTAATGTCTGTGTTGTAATATCTGACCTGAGAGCTACATATCAAGAGGGCAGCAGTATGATTTTGAAGGCTATACAAAACCTTGAAGCTGAAATCGGACGGAGTGCGCTCAGTTTGGAACCTGTTGGCATGAATACAGAGGAACTGTATCACATTCTTCGAAAGCGACTTTTTGAGATGACACCTACTGAACAGGAGATTAAGGAGGTTGCACAAGGATATGCCAAGGCGGTGAAAGATGCAAAACAAATGGATATAACAACAGCATCGCCTGAAAAATTTATCCAGCAGATAATGGAATCTTACCCATTTCATCCTTCTGTCAGAGATCTCTATGCACGATTCAGGGAGAACCCTGGCTTTCAGCAGACCAGAGGATTAATCAGACTGATGAGAGTTGTGGTCTCTCGGCTATATAACTCAAAGCCTAGCGTTGCAGATGGCAAATTTCTCATCTCTGCCGCTGATATTGATTTGAATGATAGAGAAACATTATCTGAAATAACACAAATCAACCCTACACTCGAAAATGCCATAAGTCATGATATTGCTTCGACCGGGCAGGCTATTGCTGAGATTATGGATTCCAATCTTAACAGTACTGCTACCTCAGAAGCCTGCAAGTTGATCCTGGTATCCTCACTGGCAAATGTTCCCAATGCGATTCTTGGTCTCTCACTTTCTGAAATAGTCTCCTATATGTGTGCCCCAGGGCGAGATGTCGCAACTTTAAATGATATTTTATCGACGCTTACGACAAAGGCATGGTATCTACATACAAATCGTGAAGGAAAACTCTATTTCACAAAGGTTCAAAACCTTGTCGCAAAATTAAAGACAATCGCAGAGAGCCTTAATCGCGAATCCTCGTTAAAGGAGTTGAAGGGGCGGCTTATTGAGATGTTTGCTCCTTCTATAAAAGATTGCTATCAGGAAGTTTTTGCTCTCCCTCCAGTCGATGAGATAGATATTAAATCTGATAAAGTGATGCTTATCATTTATGAGCCAATGCAAGGGACAACCCTGAATCCCGATTTACAGAAATTTTATGAAAATCTTGAGTATAAGAACAGAATCCTTTTCTTATCGGGTCAGAGAGGTACACTTGAAAAATTGATTGAAATATCAGCTGAGGCAAAGGCAATTACCACAATACTTGCAGAAATGGACAGCGAGGGAGTCCCTGATAACGACCCTCAACGATTAGCAGCTGTTGATATGCGTGATAAGATTAGTCATCGGCTGCTCAGTGCAGCAAGAGAAACTTTTACTACACTTATATTCCCTCACATGGACGGGCTTAAGACTGCAGATTTTCTCATGAACTTCGTTGAGAATAAATATCGAGGAGAACTACAGGTAAAAGAAACTCTTAAAGCTAAACAGAAATTTACTGATGATGTAACGAGCGACTCATTCCGTAAGAAATGTGAGGAGAGATTATTTACCCAGAAAGTTATGCCTTGGTCTGAGGTCAAAAAGAGAGCTGCAACAAATATCAAATGGCCGTGGCACATATCTGGGGCTCTCGATGCTCTTAAGACTAAGTTGGTATTTGAGGATCAATGGCGTGAAGAAGGAGGATTTGTCGAAAAGCCACCTTTTCCAAAGCCTAAAACTGAAGTCCGGATACAACAAATTCGTCGTGACGACAATACTGGTAAAGTGTGGCTCAAGCTGACTCCTGTTAATGGAGACATTATTTATTATGAAATAGGTAGCATAGCTACTCCGGCATCAGCAAGGGTGAGCGATACGAAGAATTTCGAGACGGATGAGTTGGAAGTTTCCTTTATTTGTGTAGATTCAAGAGGGGAACACGAGATAGGCGATAGTACTCCCTGGAAAAACCGCATCACACTGAAATGGCAGGAGTATCAGAGTGGAGCAGATAAAATGGTACGGCTTGAGTCCGCGCCAAAATCCACAATTACATACACTACCGACGGTTCAGATCCTAAGATTTCCGGAGGGGTCTATAACGAACCTTTTGCTGTGCCAAAAGGGACAGTATTTATCCTTGCTTATGGTGAGAAAAATAAAATTATATCTGACGTATATAAATTCGAGATTAATTGGGGTCCCGTTGAAATTAAAGTCGATCCTGAAAAACCTGCCATATGGAAAAGAAGACATGACCCAAAGACAACAAAAGAATCCTACGAGCTTCTTCGCCTGATGAAAAAATATTCAGTACATATGTCGGGTCCTCACATAACGATAGCAGGGAAAAATTGGATAGAACTTAATGTTGATGACAAAATTGCCATTAATGCGGAGCAAACTGAGAAGGTACTTGAAGATCTGCGGGGTCTTTTGGAAGAGGGACAGGTTCAGATTGAAGTATTATCATTAAAATTCCCCACTGGTCAAAATTTATTGGATTGGGTCGCAGAAGTTCAGACAGAGTTAAAACCAAACGAGGTAATTCAATAATGTCTTCTAAATCAAAATATGAAGGATTCGGTTTTAATCCTTCAGAGTCAGGACACCATTTCCTTGTCACTATCCCTTCAAGCGCAAGTGACAAGGTGTTAATAAGCGAGCATTTTTCACAGGATGATACTGAAGAAAAAATGGCTCTTAACTTTGCTCTTGGTAAAGAGGATTGTAACCTAAGAGTTATTCTTGATAAAAGTAAATGGGAAGAAATTGCTGATCTGACTAAATCTGAATTTAATCAGCGGCTCAAGAAATCTGGCATAAAGGCCGGCAAATGGCAAATCGGGAAAAACTCACTTTCGAGGCTCTTTGGTAAAGAACTCGTCCTTCTTGCCTGGGCAATTGAGGACGCTGATCCGGCTCTCATTCCAGTCGCTATTAAGAACTGGCAGGGGCTTATGCCTGAAGAAAGATGGTGGCTCTATACTATGACGAATGCAGCTACAGGACATGCAGTGCAGGGAAAAAATAAGGGCTGGCGGAAGGCTGTAAGGTATGCCCTTACTGAAAATCCTATTTCAGATTATACTCCTGCACACCGGATTGAGCTTTTTAAGGATTTTAACGTTGAAGTAGAAAAACCAATAAAAAAATACACACCTGTCCATAAGAAAAAACTGACAAAAAAGAAAAATAACAATTCCGAATTGAGTCTCTTGGATTGAGTTTTATGGAATACAAATCCTTCATTGAGACTCAGTTCCCTATATCCAAACTCTCAAAAGAAAGCTACAAAGAACGAAAAGCCAATTATAGCCAGACACTAACCGGTCTTGGTAAATGGTGGGGACGAAAGCCCTTAATACTTGTAAGAGCGGCAATCATAGGGCTTTTGTTGCCAGCATCTGCTGATCCCAAGAAAGACCGAGAAATATTTCTCAAGATACTGACCATGGATGAAGAAGGATTATGGAGACGCAAGACGAAATTCATTTCACTCAAAGAACTCTATTCAAGAGCTACGCCAAGAGAGAAAAAAGAATGGTTCTCCGCTGAATCCACTGAGGAACAGCCAAAATATAAAAAAGGACTTAATGCAGAACAAAAAGAAGCTATTCAGAAAACCGTCTTCATGAGAATGTCTTATGATGAGAAGCTTACCTACTGTGATCGTCCTGAGCAGATCGATGGACCATCTGAAAAAGCATGGCAAGAGATTAATGCTTATCTTAGGACTAACGCAACAAATATTATTGAACTTGTGCAAGAACTTGGCATTAGACGATTCGGTCATATTCCTAAAGTAGGTGATGCTTTTTGTGGTGGTGGAAGCATTCCATTTGAAGCAGCAAGAATCGGCTGTGAGGCATATGGATCTGATCTCAATCCTGTTGGATTGTTACTCACTTGGGCTTCCCTGAACATAATTGGAGGAGGACCTGAAGTTGCTGAACAGGTTCAAAAAGCCCAGAAGAAAGTTTATGATTCAGTCGACAAACAGATTACTGAGTGGGCCATTGAGCACAATGAAAAAGGCTGGAGAGCAGATGCCTATCTTTACTGTAATGAGGTTATCTGTCCTGAATGTGGTTGGAAGGTGCCATTAGCTCCCTCGTGGGTAATAGGAGAGAAGACTAAATGTGTAGCTAGACTTGTGCCCGATTCCAAGCACAAGCGTTTTGATATACATATCGAGTCAGGTGTTTCTGGTACAGAGATGAAGGATGCAAAAGCCTCAGGTACTGCAGTTGGTTCGTACCTTGCCTGCCCAAATCCTGATTGCGGACAAAGGACGCCTATATCTAGCATACGTGGCGACCGAGGTGGAGAGTACGGTCTTCGGATGTGGGAGAACGATGACATCGTTCCGAGAGCGGATGATGTATTTCAAGAGAGGCTTTATTGCATCCGTTGGGTTGAGACGTATTTGGATGATGAAGGGAAAGTTAAAACTAACCGCTATTACATGGCGCCTGATAGACATGATCTGAAAAGAGAGAATAAAGTCCTTGAACTTTTAAGAGAGCGATTCAAAGAATGGCAAGCAAAAGGCTTTATACCGAGCAGAAAGATTGAACCCGGAGCTAAAACGGATGAACCCATCCGCACACGAGGCTGGACCCATTGGCATCATTTGTTTAATCCGAGACAGTTGCTTATGCTCGGGTTGTTTTTCAAGACTTTTAACGACGACAGTTTAGCTATCCAACCGCAGGTGGTGCTCATTCTTGGCGTAGGTAAAGGTATGGATTATAATTGCAAACTTAGCATGTGGACACCAGCGCCTGGGTCGGAAAAAAGTGATCATGTTTTTCTTAATCAAGCTTTTAACACTCTCAATAACTGGGCAACAAGAGCACTGCCCAAAATTGAGGAGAACGTGCTCATACGAATCGTAGGATACAAATGTGATGGTATTTATGATGTAGCTGCAATTGATGCGCGATCTTTAAGTGTTTTTAGTGACATTTGGATAACTGATCCCCCTTATGCCGATGCCATCAACTATCATGAGCTTTCTGAATTTTTCCTTGCTTGGTACGAAAAGCATCTCCCCATGCTATTCTCCGATTGGTATACGGACAGCAAAAGGGCTCTTGCAGTTGTAGGTTCTGATGAAAATTTTCGTAAAAGTATGGTTGATTGTTATCGTAATCTTACTAAACATATGCCTGATGATGGCATTCAGATTGTCATGTTCACTCATCAAGACGCCAGTGTATGGGCAGATTTGGCATTGATACTTTGGGCATCTGGGTTAAGGGTCACCTCTGCATGGTGTATAGCTACTGAAACAGAATCTGCCCTCAAAGAAGGGAATTATGTCCAGGGAACGGTTCTCCTTGTGCTTCGAAAACAGACATCAGAGGAGACAGCTTTTCTCGATGAAATTTATTCGCAGATAGAATCAGAAGTCGAGGAACAGCTTAAATCAATGCTTGCACTTGAAGATGATGAAGATCCCAATTTTGGAGATGCAGACTATCAGCTTGCAGCGTATGCCGCAGCTCTCCGGATCCTAACCCAATATAAGAAGATCGAAGAAATTGATGTTGCATACGAACTTTCAAGGCCTCGTAAAAAAGGAGAGGTATCTCCCATAGAGCATGTAATCGCAAATGCAGTAAAAGCTGCCTGTGACTATCTTGTTCCGAAAGGATTTGATACATTCATATGGAAATCACTCACACCCGAGGAAAGGCTTTATCTTAAAGGACTCGAAATTGAGAGCCATGGTGAATTTCGTTCAGGGGTCTACCAGGAACTTGCGAGGGGATTTGGAATTAAAGAATATAAGCCTCTTCTCGAAAGTGGAAAGGCAAATCAAACGAGAATAAGAACGGCAAGCGAATTTGCAACAAAAGAACTCAGTGGCCCTGGTTTTGGCACTTCCCTTGTGAGAAATGTACTCTTTGCCATACGGGAAGTCGTCAGGACAGAAGATGTGCAGCAGGGGAAGAACTGGCTTAGGAATGAGGTGAAAGACTACTGGAATCAAAGAACAACTTTGATTGAGATATTCAAGTATCTTTCGACAATGGGTCTCAAAATTGACCACTGGCAGAAAGATGCGGAAGCTGCAAACCTTCTTGCCGGAGCAGTACTGAATGATCATGTATAGAAGGAGAGGTATTCTTGATTAACCGTTTTTCATCCCTCCGACAAAGAATCGATCAGACTTTTCTGACTGATAGGCTCAAGGGAGCTAAGGCATACGATCGCATCGCAGGATATTTCAGTTCCTCGATTCTGGAAGTTGCAGGTGAGGCTATCGAGACAATGGAAGGACCTGTGAGGCTTGTCTGCAATTCACAACTTGAAATGAAGGATGTCGAGACAGCCAAAGCTGCGCAAATGGCAATTCGCCAGGAATGGTGTGTCTCTGAACCGGAGAAATATCCAGAAATTGCCAAGGGCCGTTTTAAAAGGCTATTTGATTTCCTCCGATCAGGGAAGATGATTGTAAAGGTTTTGCCTTCAGAGAAGTTTGGACTTATTCATGGGAAAGCGGGCGTTATCACTCTTGATAATGGCAAGAAGACGGCTTTCCTGGGAAGCGTGAATGAGACTTATACTGCCTGGAAGCTGAATTATGAGGTCCTGTGGGAAGATGATTCTGATGAGGCGGTTAAATGGGTTGAAGAAGAATTCAGGACATTATGGGAAAGCCACTTTGCGATGCCTCTTTCGGAATTTGTTATGGACGATCTTGATCGTTTAGTACGCAGGACGGTGATATCGACAGTTGATGACTGGAGGACAGAACCTAATTCCGCATCAACAGTCATCGAGTCGCCAATCTACCGGAAAGAGGTTGGTCTTGCAGAACATCAGAAATATTTCATTAAGCTGTCCTTTGATGCTCATAACAAGCCCCATGGAGCGAGATATATCCTCGCTGATGGTGTCGGTCTCGGAAAAACTCTTCAGCTTGCGATGGCAGCTCAACTTATGGCACTTAAAGGAGATAAACCAGTACTTATCATAGTACCAAAAACAATTATCTGGCAATGGCAGGATGAAATGCGAACACTTCTTGACGTACCAAGTGCAGTTTGGAATGGAAAGCAATGGGTTGATGAAAACGGCCTTATTTATCCATCCTCAGGTCCTGAGGACATAAAGAAGTGTCCGAGAAGGATAGGAATTGTTTCCCAGGGGCTTATTACGATTAAGTCTTCCGTTGTTGAATATCTTTTAAATATGAGATATGAATGTGTGATTGTTGATGAATCCCATCGCGCAAGAAGGAAAAACCTTGGTCCCGGACGGGAAAATGAAAAACCTGACGCAAATAACCTCTTAAACTTTCTCTATGACATTTCTCCCCGGACAAAAAGTCTTCTTCTTGCAACTGCAACTCCTGTTCAGCTTTATCCGGTTGAGGCCTGGGATCTTTTAAATGCTATTAGCATAGAAAACGAATCAGTTCTTGGCAACGAATTTAGTAACTGGCGAAAGACGGGAGAGGCAATATCTCTTGTCATGGGACAAAAACAAATGCCCGATGATGATGTGGAGGCTTGGGCATGGATTCGTAATCCACTTCCTCCAGCTGAAGAAGACAGAGATTTTCTCCTATTAAGACGATCACTTAAGCTTGCTGATGAAGTTGTTGTTCTGCCTGGTGGTATATGGGAGACACTTTCAGGGCCGGACAGGAATCGCATAAAGCGCATAGCTGATCATTTTGCCCAACTTCATAATCCATTTATCAGACATATAGTAAGGCGTACAAGAGAGCACCTTGAAAGAACCTTGGATCCGGAGACAAGTGAACCGTTTCTGAAACCAATAAAGGTGCAGTTATATGGCGAATCTGAAGATGAAGGAATAATTCTTCCCCCATATCTAAAGGAGGCATATAGTCTTGCTGAGGAGTTTTGCAAATTGCTTTCTTCACGGGTCAAAGGAGGAGGGTTCCTAAAAACATTACTACTGAGACGAGTGGGAAGCTCGATAGTTGCAGGAAAGTTGACAGCCGAAAAAATGCTTGGGACTTGGGAGGATATATCGGAGTTTGATGAAGAGGAAGAAGACCCTCAGAACTATGATCAATTGAGAACGTTAACACCATCTGAAAAAGACTTACTGAAGAAATTCATTGAGACCTTGGAGGCTAATCAGGACAGAGACCCCAAATTCGCGAATGTTATGAAATATCTATTGGAAAAGCAATGGCTCAACACGGGATGCATAATCTTTTCACAATATTATGACTCAATTATTTGGCTCGGCGAGCAAATCTCCGAGGAATTACCTGATGAAACTATTGGTATCTATGCAGGCGGTCAAAAATCAGGTTTTATACAAAATAAAAAATTTATGAATGCTGAAAGGGATACTTTAAAACATATGGTTAGGAAAGGCGAAATGAGATTGTTACTGGGAACTGATGCCGCGAGTGAAGGGCTTAACCTGCAGCGGCTTGGAACTCTTATTAACCTTGACCTTCCCTGGAACCCCACACGCCTTGAGCAGAGAAAAGGCCGTATCCAGCGCATTGGACAAATAAGAGATGTCGTTGAAATCTATAATATGCGCTATAAGGATTCCGTTGAGGATAGGGTCCATCAATTACTCTCTGGCCGGCTCTCAAATATTTATACCCTGTTTGGTCAAATTCCCGACGTGCTCGAAGATGTCTGGATAGATGTTGCACTCGGCGACATTGAAAAGGCAAAACAGGTCATCAATTCTGTGCCAAAACAACATCCTTTTGAAATGAAATATAGCAAGGTTGAAAAAGTACCATGGGAAACCTGTGCTAAAGTCCTTGATTCGTCGAATCGGAAAAGATTCTTGTCACAAGGTTGGTAATAGGGCTTGAAATATAAGAATATAAGTATGAGTAAGCGATAAGCATTCTAATTGACGAGTTTCCACAGAAACACAATATTACGGTTAAGCTTCAATCTGAAGTTGCGGCAGAGCCAAATTGAAAGAGATTCCCATTGATGCAATTGCAGATTGAAGCTTAACCGTAGTCCGCACAGTGGAGCATCCTGATCATTCTGCATATTTCTTTCGGAAATACTTCTAGTCACATTGGGAATCGACGTACCTCTGCACCCCCTCAGGGCTAACCCCATTGTGATTCTCTCATTTAATAAGTGCATTCTAAAGATTTTCTGAAGGCAGGATGAACGACAAACGTACTGTCATCTTGTATCTTAAGTCTTTCCAAGTCATAATTAACCTCGTAAGCATACTTTGCATCACCGTCCTTCACAACTACACCAATGAAACCAAACCACAACAACATTTTAAGAATTTTATCTAAATACCCTTCAGCGATGGCAGACTTCGATATAAAGGACTCTATATCACTTTTACTTAATTTAACGGAGCAACCTAAAAATTCATAAATTACATCAGGAAAATCATGAAAGATGTCTTTAATCTCATAAATAAAATTCTGAAGCATATCTTCAGAATATAATCCCTCAGCTTGAGTAATATCATCCTCAGAAACTTTAGCATGTTTTCTATTTATTGCCACTTCTAAAGCAAATAGCACAAATTTTAAAACGTCTCTTGGTCTCATTAAAGTTCTCTCAACAATAAAAGCAAAACTATCTACTCCCTCTATCAGAGGACTAAAAAAAGCTCTCCAAACATCTTCGAATGATCCTTCTATTTTTAGACTTTGTCTTATTCGTGCAACTATCATTTCTTTGAAAAGTTCAATATCGTCCCAGTCCAGTGTAATGACCGTGTCTTTTTCCCTATCGGGAGTCATCTGGATAAGATGCTCATATATGTCATTACGAAGAAAAACAATGCTTTTTAGTTGTATGTTTCTTTTCTCAAACTCCCTTTGCATCTTGCGAGTAGCTGATAAAAGTGTCCTAATTATCATAATATCTTCATTAGTTGCCCCATGAACTGGCCACCCCTTGTCAATGTTATCGACTAATATCCAGATTTCTTTTTTTATTAAAAGATAATGCTCTAAAGCATCTTGCAAATCTCTAATATCTTCTTTGTAAACTAGCTCAGTGACTTGAGAGCTTTTTATAATTTCTGAAGACGCTTGATACCTTGCCGTAATATCATCAACAAGTTTTAACAATCTTTCAGAAAAATCTCCTTGTTCACTCCCGTATTGCCCCTCATAAATCTTAATTACCTTTTGGAAAGATTCTCTCGCCCGATTGTCTCTCGAAGCTATCGTTTCCTCCGTCGTCACAATCTTATGAGCTATCTCCAAAAGGAAAATGTAGTGCCATAAAGCAGCCATTACATGTTCCTGCAAGCCAGGACTGAGGTTGCTCAAAACAGTTTCACGTAACTTTACAAACTGATGACCTTCAGGTTTAAGATCTACAACGAGATTAGGTATTTTCCCTTCATACATATCTCTCAACCTATAAAAAATTGCAGTTTTGCCTGAACCCTTACGACCGATTACAATCCTTCTGTGTCCCTGCTTGGCCAATGTAAAAGATCCAGTATTTATAAAATACTCTTTTAATTGAGTGCTTTCATTCTCTGCGGCAATATCACCTAAATCTATACTGCTCAATTGAGTCGAAGATACCTTTTGTACCGAAGCAACTAAATCTTGCAACTTCTGAATTGTACCGATAAAAAATGGTTCTAACCTTTTAGGAATCGCTTCAATATTAGTATATTCCTTAATTATGTCTCGATAATCTATCGGATAAGAATCAACACCTTCATGCAACATTAGTACTTTTTTCCCAGCTGCAACGGCCATACCTCCAACAAATGAACAACGAGCATTATTTACTAAAGAGCCAGATCGTTCTTTGCTAAGTAAATGTGCTACTATCCCCAAAGATGATGTAACCTGCTTCCAAGCATCACGCATGGTTAAACGAACATCCTCTTTAGGATCAAAATTCCTAAATCTTAATCCAGACTTCTTTATACTCGATGCAATTCTTATAGAACCATCAGTGTCGATATGACTTTTTATCAAATAGATTGGATGAGCCCGATTTATATCCTGACCAGATAAGAAAAGAGGTTTTCTTTTCAAATTAGTATAAACTTTTGAAGCAAGTTCCTTTGAATTACTGTAGTCTACATAACCTATTGTATCGAGAATCCCAAGTTCATTAAATAAATGACGATCTCCTGCGTAAGAAGTATCGCGGATCAAAAGAACAGGTCTCTCCATTCCGACAGCAAAGCCGATTTCAAATAAAACATTAAAACTCAAAGTTGAGATATCAGCTATTACAATATCAGCTGTTAAGACAGCCTTACATATTTCACAAAAGATTATTTGTCCCGAAACTCTTAAATCTTCCCATGATATCCATTTATGGGATCCATAATTCGTTCTAAGATTTTCTATGGCGAGTTTTACTGTTGACCTAATAGGCGCTGGCTCACTTGGATATATAAAAAAATTACCTGACGGTATTAATTCTGAAAGATCTTGATCACATACATCGCTACTATACTGGCAGAACTCTGGAATATATGGGATATTTGCTTTTGTAGCTTCATTCATGTAACCATTCTAATGTGTCTATGAATTTAAAGCAATAGCATATCAAGAGGGGGAATAACGTTGTTAACTAAGTTGACTTATTAGTTAGATAGAATTCATAGAAAAATTTCCGAATGCATGTTTCGAATGGTATTTATTATTTTTCATCACATGATAGAAGTGCATGTTTGCAGGTGTAAGAAACGTTTTTGCCTTTTGGGGGACCCAAACTAATTTTGCTCAGCCACTTCATCCTAATGTGCATGTCGATGGATCTAAACAAAATGATGATTCACAAATGTGTATTCAAGTCAAAAATTGACAAATGGAGTTAATATAACTAATGTATAACAAAGAGGATATCGTTAACAAATGGAGGTGTGTTATGAAAACTTTTCAGCACAATGTCAGATATGTGTTAAGTTTTCTTGTCCTTTTCTGGTTGTTTTCCTTCATTCAATGGACAGAGAATAGTGTATCATTCGGACCGGTTACAGCTGAAGCGAAAATCACTGAAGAGACAATTCCTCCTGAAGAAAATGCAGGCCTTGATAAAAGCGACCCTCATATCAAGAAGGTGATGGATATACAAAATCGCCATACTTCTAGGTTACTGCATAAACCAGAAGTTGTGGGGACGGCTACTGGACTTACTGAGGATAATAAGCCGGCTATTCTGGTATTTACTAAAAAGGCTGTTGAGGCTGGAGTGATTCCTAAAAATTTAGAAGGCATACCGGTGGTTGTGAAAGTTACAGGAGAAATTTTCTCTTTAAAACAGCCTTCTCCTAATACTACAATTAAACCCACATCGAAGTTTCCGAGGCCTGTGCCGATTGGTGTTTCAACTGGCAATGAAAAAGAATGCTCCTCTGGAACCATTGGTGCACGCTTAAAGGATACTTTTGGAAATGTTTACGCTTTAAGCAACAATCATGTATATGCTCGTGAAAATGCTGCTTCACCAGGCGAAAAAGTCCTTCAGCCAGGTCGATATGACACGCGGTGTGTATATGATTCAAGAAACATCATTGGCTCACTATACAACTATGTACCAATAAATTTTGCTGTATGTCCCTCCTCAGGCAGTGTATTCACAGGTTCGGATAATATTGTTGATGCGGCAATTGCGATTTCTTCAACGGACAATCTTGACAATAGCACGCCAGACAACGGGTACGGAACACCAAGATCAAGTATCATCGATGCAGGGCTTAATCAGGCAGTGCAGAAATATGGAAGGACTACCTCGTTGACAAGGGGGTCAATCGTTGGAATTAATGCAACTGTAATTGTCAACTATGGTCCCTCCGGCTGCGCCAGATTCACCGATCAAATTCTTGTCAGTTCCTCATCACCATTCATAAAGGCGGGAGATTCTGGTTCACTCCTTGTTATTTATGATCCCAATGACTCAGACCTTAATCTTAATGTTCGTCGACCTGTGGGGTTACTGTTTGCAGGAAATTCAAACGGAAAATATGCATGGGCCAACCCAATCGGCGAAGTACTTAAAAATCTTGGGATAGATAGATGCTCAAATTGCGAGACTGTTCCTGGGCTGTATATAGATGATGCACCTTAACTATCATTATTTGTAGTATAAGCACATTAGACTGGGTGGAAAAGAGCAATATACCGCTTTGGTGATATTCTTTTCCCTGTTTTTTTCTTAATTAGTGTGAAGTACCAAATGATCAAAAGGATTTCTCTCAGCGCAAGTTTGATTGTTTTTGCCATCTGTGTAATAACCTGTACAAACATTAAAATTGACAGTCAGCAAGGGGAAAATACAATGACATCAAAAACAATCGAGCAAGTTCTCAAAGATCATACCAGTGAATTATTATTAATACCTGGTGTGGTAGGTACGGCTCAGGGCCTTTGCAATAAAAGACCTTGCATAAAAGTATTTGTTATCAAAAAGACGCATGAGATGAACAGAAAAATTCCCAATATGCTTGAAGGTTATACGGTAATGATAGAAGAGACAGGGGAGATCCGAGCACTTCCAGAAAATCAAAAGTGAGGAGAAATAAACTTACAAAAACCAATCACCCATGTTCTTCCTCTTTTAGCCGATCAAGCAGAGCTTTTCCTGCATTCCATGCTTTTCCAACACATTCACCAATTATTGGGGAAAATAGGGATACGCTGTTTTGAATGATAATCATCATTTCTCACTGTACGCCTTAAGCTCCCCTAAAATCCTCAGTGGAAGTATAATTTTGCCGAAAGTAAAATGTTTTGAGGTTTCCACAAAGTTATTAATACCCTTGATTCGTTTTTCTCCTGCGGTTTTCTAAAATTATGCAGCTCTTTTTACTTTCACTTGAAGGGTTACACGCTCATGCGCCTGAAGAATTTTTATTATTTCAAGAATATTTTCGGCGCGTGGATTGCCACGGGGCCCAAGCATCCGGTGAACGCTCTTGCTTGATTTGTTGAGCTTCTTAGCCAGCCCCTCAAATGTTATTGTCGCATTTATATAATCGCGGAGAATTGATTTGCCCGTATTAAGATCCCCCCCGATTAGTTCGTTTACCGCCTCTGTCAGCATATGTCTGCGGAATTCAGCATCACTCTCGGCACGCTGTAAAATTGTTTTGCGAAATTGTTTTGTAATCGGCATAGTCCCTCCTTTCTTATTCTTTTTCTTCTCTGTCTTATATTGCGTCCACAGTGACTGAGCGTTTCTAATGTCCCTGCTCTGGGTTTTCTTCGAACCTCCTCCAAGCAGGATGACCAATGTATTTCCTTCCCGACCAAAATAAATCCTGTACCCCGGACCAAAATCAATCTTGTATTCCGAAACTCCCTGCCCTGCTGACTTCACATTAGAAAAAATTCCTCGCTCCAGTCGGTACAACGCAGTGCCGACCTTGGCTGCGGCCTGAGCATCAAGGCTAACAAACCATTTTTCAAAAACAGATATCCCATTTTGCAGATATTCGACTACTTTGATTTTATCCACATGTTCATAGTAACATAAAAGTTACTATTAGTCAATTTTACGAAGCATAAAATGGCATATGGGAGTAGGGTAATAGGGTCAACTCATGAAATATAAGTAAACGATAAGCACTCTACTTGACGAGATTCCACAATTTGTCTATATCTTCTATATCTTCAGATTCTTTCTGCTGCGGTTTTGCTGCACCCCCTAAAATAAGAAATTGCAGAAATGTCGGATGATACTTTAAAATCATTTATGCGAGAGTGGCGGAACTGGCAGACGCGCTGGCCTTAGGAGCCAGTGGGTGACCGTAGGGGTTCAACACCCCTCTCTCGCACCACTAAAATCTATTAAAATCAATAAGTTATATGCAAAAATAGCTCAAAATAACCGTCACCAAACCGTCACCAAAATACATTGCCAACCCCCTAATCTTTATGAAAAATCAAAAAGCTATGAGGGAGTTTGTTAGGTGAATAAACTTTGCAACCTTGATCCTCTTCGTTTTCTTAAAACATTGTATGAGGTGAAGTTGAAAAGCAAGAGTTCGAATAAGCGTCATTCCGCAACTGCCGCAGCGGAATGACGCTTATTCGGAGTAAACTGTCATGACACATAAGGAAATCAAACATACTATTTTTAAAAAGCTTAAATATTTTGATATAATTTGCTCATTATGGAAAATAAAGGATTTCAGATATAAAATATGATATTGGTATTGAAGTGGAAAAGGATATTCAGAAAGAAATAGAAGAAATTATTGATGGACTGAAATGTCCCAAAGATTTTATATGCTACAAATCGGGATTTCGAAAGCTTTGTAAAGTCGAAGATATTGGGTTAGAGTCATTTCTCATATGCTTGAATGGTCTTGCAGGAGAGTGTAAATTTTCTGTGTGTTTCTCCAACTTGCATTTCTGCCAATGTCCACTTCGCATGTATATTTGTCGGAAATTAAAATATAAAAAGCGTCTTGTAAAGTAATCTGCCATGGTTGGTTGCTTCCTGAACAACACATGCCGTGACTTGATCAGATTGGTGATGCTTTCAACTGCAAATTGTTATATTATAAAAATGCTGTGTGTTCGGTTTATTCCCATAGGTATCTGCTCGTTTAACTATCTGATTAGGTTTGCAGGCAATGATGAACAGGATTGAACAGCGCTTGGTGGCAGAAGCTATTGGATGTGACAACTGCCTCTGTTGGTTAAAGCATTGTGAGGCGGAGTGCTGCTATCATTTTATCTTTCGTCTGAACCCCCAGAGCGATGTGCTTTATTCGCATGACTCAGTTAGAATCCGTATCCGGATCACTCCTGATCTCAGGAAATACTTGGATCTGCATGGTGCCAAACTAGAAAACGATGTTGTTGTCATCCCCAAGGACAAGTGTGATATTTCGCCACGTCGAATATTGGTCACAATGCGTTGTGCGGCCCTTCGGGAAGATTTATTGTGCCAACTTCATCCTGAAGGGAAACCCGACTATTGTAAGAATCTTACATGGGAAGCTGCTCAAGAAGAAGGATACGAGATTACCCCAAGATGCCTGTTTAGCTTCAAACTTAAAGCGTTGTCAGGTTGTGATACCGGAAGAACGGACTGTCAAATTGATATCCCATCGGAACTGTAGCGCTCAACTGAAAGCTGTGGTCTCCATGAACAGTTCAACTGATAATGTCAAAATTTGCGCTCTCCCGATTTTTACGACATTGTAGGTGGAGTCTTTAGGCTATTATGAAGGTGAGATTCGAACTCACTGAACACCTTGATAATAAAGGCTTTGAAGATGTTCATTGAACGAGCATTGAACGAGTTTGCTTCATCTACAAGTCGACAGTTGCATCAAAATTAAAAAGTGTTTATTCACGATAGAAACAAACGTGTTACTTTGGGTGCCACTCTCCGCATGCCCTATTATATATATACTTTTGTGTGGTACTTGATTTTTCAAAACAAAATTCTTTCCTCTCACATTTATCACAAAAAAAAGGAAGCCAAAAGTCCTGAAACCATTTTTGATATTTGCTTGTATCTGATAAAAAATATTCCTTATGTAATGTTCTCCATATATCTTCACATATTTTTGGTGTTAAAATATTACTACGAATATATGAAGTGTTAGATGGAACTTGTACTTCTTTAACATTAGCTTTTTTGTCTATAAAATATTTCCTCCTATCAACAATTTTGATTATATTCTCTTCATTATTTATTGGTAAAATTTTTATTTTAAGCCTTACTCCCATTGCTGATTTAATATGGAATAATTGTTGTTCGCCATCATAATCTCCCCACCAACAATCTGTATCTGGTTGTCCATAATACTTTTTACGGAATTTCCTTTTCTCTTTAATGGTCATATTATTAAATCCATCCGAAAAGAAAGGATTACCTATCCCAAATACTTTAGCAATACCACCTACTGTAGCTGTTACATGGTCTTCATTGTATTGACCACCAGATTTACCACATTTGCATAATCTCCATTCATCTGCTACAAGTCTTTTAACGTCTTTACATTCTGGACAATATAATAGTTTCATCTCTCATTATCTCCATATTTTCTTAAAAAGTATTGAACATAGGAATCCCCCCAAAAAGCCTGCAAGAAAAATAATAGTGGTTTTGTGGTCAAAATACCACATATATAGCCTAAAAGAAAGTAATTCATTTGCTACAAAGTCCCCACGATACAAAAAAACAACATTAAGGAAGAAAGAGAAAAAAGATTATTTCGATAAAGTTACGATAATTTTAAAAAACCTTTCTCGATCATCATATTTTTTATTTTAGCAATATGAGTCTTTTCCTCCATCAGCAGCTGAAGAAATACATTGCTATCGGAAGGTGATAATTGAGCTATCAACTCATTGGTAAAGGCTTCCACCTTGGTCTCTTCAATTTTTAAAGCTATATTGAATGCATTCTCAAGTGAAATAGGATTGAATTGAATGTTATTACTTATGTTATTAATAAATGTTCGTGTCCTATCTAACAACGGCATTGAAAATCCCAAATCTGCTGTCTGCATGTCATCAAATTTTCCGCTATCAGCAGATTCGATTAAAAATGATGTATGACTTTTTTCATCTTTATAAAGGTCTTCCCAAAAATCCTTTTCTTGAGGAAATAATTGCATGAAATGTTCGTATATAGAGGCAACAGTATCTTCCTTAACGAGACAGCCATTTATTAGTTGGTATATCTCCATAAATAAACCTGTAGATGTATTCATATTATAGGACAAATTAATTAAATTCAAAACCGGGTGTTATTAATTACTCTGAGAAACACACATAATTACTAATTTATACAAAAACGTTTGCTTCAGGAAGATAGAGAGGGCTACCGGGAAACGGCAGCGAATCGATGTTTGTACCGGTAACCAACACAGTCGGCGAGATGTTTGGGGTATTTTTTATCAGGTGCACATCTCGGATTGAGGGAGATGTTACGGTTGCTCATATCATCGACTAACTCTCATTCATCGTCTGCTATAATCTTCCTATGGGCATTTCGAAAAGGAGGCCTGACAAAACAGGTTCCGACTCCAATCAGACAACTTAAAAGTGTTTCTTCCGGCATTTTCCGTGGGTAGAGTAGCCGCACAATTTCCGGAAGAGACGATATTTTTGTCCGGGCTTCTGCTAAAATAAAATACGTCAGTTATGTTATAAAAAGGGGTGGCGCCATGATAGAAAAATGGGTGGCTGAAATAAAAAAGAATGCGGATTTCAACGAACTCGGTATGATCCTTGTCCATAACGGCATGGTCAGGGCTACCGCAAAAGACGGGAAAAGCGTAAAGAGCATGGACCTGACTTATGATAAGGATAAATTAAATTCCCTGGTCAATGAATACAGAGGCAAAGAAGGCATCGTGGCAATAAAGGCCTGGATCAACGAAGGCTTATTGAAAGTCGGCGATGACATCATGTATCTTTTGGTTGCCGGAAAGTTCAGGACCCTGGTACTCCCGGTATTCGAGGAACTGCTGTCCCGAATAAAAAAAGAGATCGTTTTAGAAAAAGAATTTTACAAATAAAGCAGGGAGTATAGCTTTTGAAAACGTTTGCTGCTATGTGTACTGATGCCCTCAAGCGGTGCCTGATGAGGTGTTTGTAACAGGAAGAATGTTTGCCTATCAGGAATCTCTGAAATGCTATGTTTCATTCGCCCCGTAAGACGCATGCCATTTTTCTCAGAGACACCTACAAGCAGAGAATCTCAAGGTACTGGAATCTTATCAATTCCTTAATCAAGTCCGTAAAAATCATTTTAAAGGTTATGACCTTTCTGCATCCTGCAAATCTCATCATCATATTCAATTTCAACTGTGCTATGAGCAAGGTCAAATTGTTTGGTTAACGCTTCAACTGCACATTTTATCTCCATAATATCTTCTTTTGAGGCTTTTCCATCGACCACGAGATGAGTTGTTAAAACGTGATGTTCACCATCCATAGTATATACATGGGTATGATGTGCCGATTTTTACCTTATAATGTATCAGACTCCACATAGTGAAAACAGATACCAGAGATATTATTATTCCCCAAAAGGTAGTTTCCGGGTTGTGACCAAGATAAACATTAGTCAAAGCTGTCAAAACAAGACCTGCTGAAAGTATATAGAAGGCTGTTCCCGTAACTTTGAGCGCCTGCCTTTCAAAAGTGTCTGAGCTGTCGTTAAAATTTCTTCTTAACCTGCTAATCATGTGCCATATCCCGATACCAGAAATAACTTCTACAAAAGAATCCAGGCCAAACCCAAATAGCGCCAGGGTTTCATCTTCAATCCCGAAATAAACAGAAACCAACCCTTCCATAATGTTATAAAAAATGGTGATCAGCGCAAGAACATTTGCCCATTTATAGAGGACAGTTTTTTCTCTAACCGATCCGATTGATAGTAATTCCATATAGATATGTTAACAGAGGATTCTTCTTTATTCAGAAAATTTCTTTTTGATATGCAATACTATTACAGAACCTAAAAGTTGCTTGAAATAATCAAAAAACGTAGCAAAATTTTGTGTAAATACTTTATTTGCTAAACTGCCGGGATAAGAAATTGCAGAAATGCCGGATGATCCTTTAAAATCATTTATGCGAGAGTGGCGGAACTGGCAGACGCGCTGGCCTTAGGAGCCAGTGGGTGACCGTAGGGGTTCAACTCCCCTCTCTCGCACCATCAAGAGACACGAGATCAATATGACAAGTCCGATCCTGGAAAAGGATACAGAGATTCATTTCCCGCATTTCATGATCCTGAAGGCGTCTGCAGGTTCGGGGAAAACACATACCCTCACAGAACGGTTTGTCCAGTTTATCCTGTCAGAGAAAATCCCGCGTAACAGTTTACGGAATATCCTTGCTGTTACGTTCTCAAATAATGCAGCAAAGGAGATGAAGGAGAGGATACTCTTCTGGCTGAAATCTGTCTTTTTCGATGATGCAGAACTTATGGCAGAACTCTTGCAAATTGTATCTCTCGACAGGGAAAAAATGAGAGAAAAGGCGGGAGAGTTAATAGAAGAGATCCTTGATAATTACTCTGACTTTCAGGTAAAGACCATAGACAGTTTTATGACAACTGTATTCAAAACATCTGCGATAGATTTCGGCTACAATCCGGAATTCGAGATCCTTTTAAGCATTGATTCCCTCATGGAATATTCTTTTGACCGTTTTCTGAGAAATGTACGTGAAGGAACAGCAGAGGCAGAGCTTTTTGAACGAATTATCCGGATAATACTCGATCAAAAAGTTGAAAGCTCTGCCTTTCCATGGGATCCTTCAAAGCCCCTTCTTGAAGAGGTGAAAAAGATCTACAGGAAACTCGCCTCAACCGGCGGAGAAATAAGGATACAGGATTTTTCATCAGACTTGCAGCTTTCGAAGGAAAGAATCAGGATGGCAATGTATGGAATAGAGAATATGATACTTCAATCAGGATTAGAACAGAATATGAAATCTTCATTTGCAGGCATCATCACTATGGTTGCAGAAGATAGATTTGCTGATATTATCGGCAAAGGAATTAAAACCCCACCGGTGAAGAAATTGCGAAGCGGTCAAACTGCCCTGGAAGTTTCCTACGACAGGATAGCAGACCAGTGGGCAGAGGTTGGCAACCTTATCAGGGGATATACCGCTTGCTATTCACGCTCTTATTACCAGCCGTACCTGAAAGTCTATGAGGAATTCCATGAAGCCATTGAGAAGGTGAAGAAACAGCAGGGGAAGATATTTATTGAAGATATCAACAGGTATCTTGCCGAATATCTGAGCAAGGAGATCGTACCTGAAGTCTACTTCAGGATCGGTGAAACCATCTTTCATTTCCTTATCGATGAATTTCAGGATACTTCACCTATTCAATGGAGAAACCTCTCGCCGCTCCTTGAGAATTCTCTCTCTCAGGGGGGAAGTCTTTTTGTCGTGGGAGATACCAAACAGGCTATTTACGGATTCCGTGATGCAGACTATACCATCATGAAGGAGACCGAAACCAAGAACCCGTTCCCCTCTGCGGAACACATGGTCAGGGAACTCGGCAGGAACTACCGGAGCCTGCAAAAGATACTCGACTTCAGCGAAAAGGTATTCAAAGGGATTGTTCCGGCAAATGATAAATACAAAGAAGCAGGGGACAAGAGTGGTCTGACCGATTATGTCCAGAAAGTTAAAGAGGGTCGAAAGAACACAGGATACGCAGAGGTTGCCATATATGACAGGGATAATGAAAACCCTGTTGAGCGGCAAAAGATACAGGATCTTGTTAATGATTTGCAGACAAGGGGGTTCAATTATGGGGATATCGCTGTTCTGACACAGAAGAATGAAGATGCTGTCAGAGTCACCACATGGCTGAACGAGAAGGATATCCCTTTTATCTCATACAGCAACCTCGATATACGAAGGAGGAAGATCACAGGTGAGATAGTCGCTCTGCTGAACTTTCTCGATTCACCTCCTGATGACCTCTCCTTTGCAACCTTTATCCTTGGCGATGTCTTCGGGAGCATACTCAGGAAAGATTCCGCAGGAATTGATACTGAGGAACTGAGGGCATTCTGTTTCGGACAGAAAGACAGACCGCCTCTGTACAAATCTTTCCAGAAGGAATATGAGAGTCTCTGGATCAAATATTTTGCAGGACTTTTCAGGTCATCAGGCTATTTCCCTTTGTATGACCTCGTTACAGAGGTATTCAGTGTCTTCAGGGTTTTTGAGACGATGGAGGATGAAGAGGCTGCTCTTGTGAAGATACTTGAGGCGGTCAAGGAGTTTGAAGGAGCCGGATATAACAGCCTCAGGGATTTCCTCGATTTTGCATCTGATGGCGACAGCGCTGAATCTGAGTGGAACATGGATGTGCCAAAGGATGTGGACGCTGTAAAGGTCATGACCATCCATAAGTCCAAGGGCCTGGGATTCCCTGTTGTCATAGTCCTGCTTTATGAAGACCGGAACAGGGGGTTCGATTATTTTTTAGAGGAAGATGAAAACCGGATCCGCCTGCTGAAGATTACACAAAAAATACTGATCAGTAATCCTGATTTTGAACCTCTTTACAGCGAAGAGGTATTAAAGGATAAGGTCAACAGGCTCAACAGCCTGTATGTTGGTTTTACCCGAGCAGAGGAAGAACTCTATGTCATAGGCGTTAAAGGAAACAAGGAAAGCTATCCTCTGGATATTCTTCCGGAAAACTATTTCCCTCCATCAGCCAGACCTGAAAGGCAGGAAGCTGCCGGTATGGAAATTCATGAAACATTGCCTGTCCTGCATCACCACCGGCAGGTAGAAATTCAAATCCGCTCTGATGAAATCATGAGTATCGGAGAAAGGCGCAGAGGTGAGTTCATCCACAGGGTACTCTATTTTGTTGAATATATGCCGGATGGATTTGAAAAGGAACTTGAGGAGATCATCAGACGGGTGAAGGCAGAGACAGGTGCAGACTATTCTGCTGATGAGATAAAGGATACCATTCTTGCATTTCTCAATCATAAAGAGATAGGAGGATATTTCAGCAGGCAGGCAGGCAGGACAGTCCGGAGGGAACAGGAGTTTTCTGACGGAGAGGGCAGTCTGTTCAGAATGGACAGGGTGATCATTGATAATGACAGAATCACAGTTATTGACTTTAAAACAGGAAGTGATAAGGAAGCAGAAGAAAAATACAGGGTTCAGATGAAGACCTATATGAAAATCCTGAGGGAACTATATGACGGTAGAAATGTCGAAGGGATAATAGCCTATGTGGATATTAAGGTGATAAGGAGAATCAACTGAACACTATTATTATTAAACCTGAACAGAACCTGATTGATGAAATCATTTCTCATCTGAAATATACGGGGAAAGATTACTCTTCAAATCTTATTGTCTTTCCCGGCAAGAGGCCTTCTCATTTTCTCCGGAAGGCTATTGCTGGAAAGGTAAAAGGCAGTTTCATCCCTCCGTCTGTCTTTTCAATAGATGAATTTGTGGATTCTGCATATGAAGAGATGCATTCAAAAAGGAAACTGGAGACTATTGATGCGGTTGCCATTCTCCATGAAATTAACAAAAAGGCATTCAGACCGATCGGAGGCGATACATTTCTTCCGCTCGACAGCTTTTTCCCGATAGGTCTGAAGATCTACCGTGATATCGAAGAACTCTCAATAGAAGGTATTAAACCTGTTATGGTAAAACAGATCGAGCCCTTCACAGGTGAAGTTATACCAGAACATACCCTGAAAAGACTGCAGTCGTTATCCTTCCTCTATGAAGAATTCTATAAGCTCATTGAAGAGAGAGGAAGATCAACAAGATCGGTGAGATATAGGGCAGTATCAGAGGGCGTCGCTCAATCAGGGTTAGATTCATATGAGAGGATAATCTTTGCAGGATTCTATGCCCTCACAAAATATGAAAAGGTCCTGTTCAGAAAACTGCTCGAAAAAGAGAAAGCCCTTTTGATTTTTCAGGATGGCACGGGTTTAGAGGAGAAGCTGAAAGACTTAGGTATAACCTTTGAATCAGCTGAAACAGGCGCAGCAGCGCCGGAGATATACTTTTACAGCAGCCCTGATACTCATGGACAGGTGTTTGCGCTGAACAGGGTAATTGAGGAGAAGGAAGGAAAAAAAGAGTTTCTCAGTGAAAAGACGACGATGGTCCTTCCCTCTTCCGAAACCCTTTTCCCTTTGCTGCGGCAGGCGCTCCCGATTTTCAGCGAAGACAGCTACAATATCTCGCTCGGTTATCCCCTGCAGCGCACTCCTATCTTCGGGTTCATCAATAATCTTATGGAACTTATAACCTCTATGGATGAAGGACGTATCTACATCCCTGATTATCTGAAATTTGTCCTGCATCCGTATACAAAGAACATCTACTTTAAAGACAATGCAGAAGTAACGAGGATTATGTTCCATGCCATAGAAGAGGAGATTACGAAATACAGGACAAGAACATTTGCAACCCTGACAGAGATAGAAGAAGACAATGACCTGCTGGACCAGGTCATGAAAAAGATGCCTGCCGGCGAAAAAGGCATATCCAAAGGCCGTATAAAAGAGCATTTAAAGGCGATCCACCGGAATACCATAGAGACATTCCTCTCTTTCGAAAATATAGGAGATTTCGCAGGGAAATGCACTGCACTGCTCACATATATTTATAACCACAGCACTGCAAGGATGCATCCGCTCTTCTATCCCTTCTCCGAGTCTTTCCTGAGACTGCTGGATACTCTTTCGGTGTCGGAAATGAAAACCCTTGCCTTCAGGGAAACAGGCAGTTATTTTACATTTTTCAGGAAATATATCATGACGGGTTATACACCTTTTGAGGGGACTCCGCTCCGTGGACTGCAGATCCTTGGTTTTCTTGAGACGAGGAATATAAAATTTGACACGGTTTTTGTTCTGGATTCGAATGAAGAGACGATCCCTGATACCAGAAAAGACGATACATTGCTGCCGTTCAAGGCGCGCCAGATACTCGGACTTCCAACGTATGTCGATCGCGATAAACTTGCTGCATACTATTTCGAAACCCTGCTGAAAGGAGCCAAAGAAGTACATCTCTTTTTCATCGAAAATGATAAAAAGGAAAAATCAAGGTTCGTCGAAAAGCTTCTCTGGGAAAAGCAGAAAAAGGATAAGACAACTGATGCAAAAAAATATCTCCGGTCTGTTCAATATAAGGTCAATCTCAATAATCCGGCGCCGCAGGAAATCTCAAAAACTGAGGATGTCCTCATCTATCTGAAAGACTTACGATACAGTGCAACCGCGCTCGACAGATACCTCAACTGTCAGCTTAAGTTTTACTATTCATATGTTCTAAGGCTTGACAGGAAGGAAGAGGTTTCCGGCGATATTGAAAGGGTTGATATAGGAAAATTTGTACACAAAGCCATCTCGGAATATTTCTCAGGAAGAAAAAGACACCGCTTGCGATTGAAAGACATTAATACAGAAGAGATGGATCTGCTTATAGATAAACTGTTTGAATCAGAATATGGTAAAAATCCATCCGGTGCACTCTATCTCTTAAAGCTCCAGATTAGGGATCATTTGAAAGGATTCCTTGAAAGATATTACATGCCTTTAATCAAAGAAGAGCAGGTAACTATTCTTGATGTTGAAAAGGATATCGAGATTTCAGCAGACTCCTTCAGGTTCAAAGGACGTCTCGACAGCATAGAAAAACGTGGAGGGAAAACTTACATTATTGACTACAAAACCGGTTCAAATCCTAACCGCCTTAAAATCAATCTCAACAAACTTGACCCCGGCAACCGGGACTCCTGGAATGAGGCTATCGGCAGCCTCCAGCTGCCGTTCTATATTATGCTCTATGCAGAAAAGACCGGTGTGCAAATAAAGGACCTGAACGGTCTGTTCCTGCTCATCGGGAGGACAGTTATAAATAAGGAGATTGAACTCCGGCTCTTTGAGGATGGAGAGGAAGAGCAAACCTTTGAGACGCTTAAAACAGTTATCCTTCATTTACTGAAGGAGATCGTTGACCCTGTCCATCCGTTCAAACCAGCTCAGGATAAAAAAGCCTCCTGCCCTGAATGCAACTTCAAATACATCTGCGGGACGCAGTGGGTGGTGAAATGATTAGAAATGACGCTTATTCGGAATCGTAAGGGATTAGCGGCTGAATATTAACCCTAAAATAAAGAGTAAATTTCCGTACGTGAGTTTCGGGTGGATAACTAAGTTCTCAATCCAGTCTCCCACACTTGTCCCTGTGATAACATATAAAATCGAAATAAAAATCGTCGTCAAAAGAGCCGATAGTAAAAAAATAGAAATAATTGCAATTTTATTCATATGTTCCCTTTCTTTTGTAAGTTCAAACCTTTCTTTTACAGGTTAGATTTCAGTTCTTTTTCCCGAGTCTTTCAAAATAGTCTCTAATTTCTTCATCAGTAAACTGGAAATGCTTTAATACAAAGTAACTGTCTTTCCCTGCCTTTTTTGAAGCCTTAAAAACGATCTCTATCATTGTTCCCACTGGTATATGGGTAGGATAATCTTCGTTAAGTTCGATAGAGAGTTCTTTTAAGTAAATATCTTTAAATGATTCCATCAGATTTCTCAATCGGTCACCTCTTTTCACACTTAAACACTATTTCCTGCCCTTTATTATTTTGTTGAAAAGTGATACTCCTCCATTATCTTTTTAATCAATAAATGCCTCTCTCCTAAAGGGATTTCCAAATAGAAAGGAGACTCCATCAAAATTGTTATCACTTCTTTAATCTGATTTCTGTAAGTAAGCTCTTCCATATTCACTCCTATCAATATTGGATTACTGCATATAATTATTATTGTCCTTTATGTATAAAAAAAATATCGGTGTTCGTCTGATTTTTTTATCGGTATTTATGTATTTTTTCTGTAGGTGTTTGTCCTACATTCAGTGGGCATAAAAAGGAATTACATGATATGTTGACCATAGGAAGGAGTGTTGCTATCCGTGTATCTCTGTAATGCTGTGTATACCCCTCCCCATTGTCAATTTTAAAAATGACACCAAATAAAATTGATGCATACATATCATTCTCTATTAATTCCCGTATAAAATATTCACTTTTTTACCAGAGAGATATATTGTTCACTTCAGGAAGAAAGAGGTGAATGTGGCAGCTTTTTGGAGATGTTTGATGCGAGTATTACGAGAAGGACTGCTTGGCATTGCCACACAATAACCTGCTCATTAATGGTACTAAAAGGCGAAAGGATATTCAAGCTGCCAAGGCATTAAGACATACTCTGTAACCATTCAATCGGGTCGACATTATAAAAGCTCTTGAGTTCAGCGTAAAGATCAGGCGCTTTTTTCTTCAGTTGTTTTGGCTTCTCGAAAAATGTCTCGGTGGCAACGGCAAAAAATTCAGCTGGGTTAGTCGCTCCATACTTATCCATAACACTTTTTTTATGGTGTTCTACATTAGACCTAAGTTGTTCATATTCCTTGCTCATAATGCGAGCCCATGTTGCATAGCTCGACCGATTATCAAGGATTGGCGCGCCATCAGCTATTCCATCCTCTTGATCCAGCTGATGAGCAAATTCGTGGAGTACTACGTTGTGACCATCCTGAGAATTCACCGCTCCCTGCCTTACATTATCCCAGGCAAGGACTACCGACCCATGCTGCCAGGATTCTCCTAAGCGAACCGACTGTCCTTCAATATATAACCCTCCGCCGACAGCGGTGCTTTGTTTGGTCACATAAGCACTTGGATACACGAGAATGGATGACAGTTTGGGATAGTCACTGTTTTTTCTATTCAGTAATAACATTGAGGCCTCAGCCGCAATAGTGACCTTTATCTCATCAGTTATTTCCAACCCGCCCAGCCCTTCAAAATGCTTTTCGGTTATGAAAATCTTGATGTCTTTATGGAGCTGTTCCCTTAATGCATCAGGAAGGTATCTGTAGAGAGATATATTTCTCTCCAGAATCCTTTCCCACTCATCAGGAAACGGCATAACAGCCAATTGTTTGATTCTCCGATTACGCAATGCCCGTTTCCCAATCAAAAATGATAGAACCAATGCCCCAACAACTATTACTAAAATTAAAATTTCCAATTGTTATGTCCCCGGTTGGCTATCGAAATATATTCATAGGCCTTTGAAATTAATTGTTTATTATATCCCATATCCTGCGATAAGACATTATCTTGGACCTTCTTGTAAAAAATGACCTCAAAAGTATTGCCTTATAAATATAAATATGATTCTCTATTGATTTCCGTAAAGATAAATTGGACGTTGTCCCGTTCTGTAGTTATCATGCCAATAAATATCTAATGAATTATGCATAATGAAAGAAATTTTAAGAGTGGAGTGTTTCAGGAAGAAAACATTAAGGCTTTAATTTCCCTCCAAACACCGCAAAAATACCATTTTTGTAATAACAGTCAACATCCCTAAAGCCAGTTTCTCTTAATGCTTCTAATTGAGCCTCTAATGTATCAGGATTGTTCATGCTTGAAGGATCCTTATACCGCCTTATAATATCTTCAGGAAGTTCATCTTTCACATTCAACTGATCTTGCATGTGCTGCATCCATTCTCTCCAGATAGAAAAATACCATTCTTCAAGTCCTTCTGAAGGAGAGAGTACCACATCAATGTTTATAAAATGCCCTTCCGCATTCAAATGTCCATAGATGTAACGAAAGAGATTTTTCTTCTCCTTCATCTCCAAATGGTGGATAGCAAAAGACGAGACGCAGAAATCAAAATGACCCAAAGATACTTTGCCTGTCAACAGTTCCTGAAAGCTTGCATGTATGAAATGCATACCGGGGTATGCCGTCAGTCTCTCTCTCGCCTTTTGAAGCATAGTCAATGAACCGTCAACCAATGTGGCAATGATAGTCTCATCTTTACTGAGCAGTTCTTCTGTAAGCACCCCATCGCCACACCCTAAGTCCAAAATGTGTATATCTCTTTTTGAATTGAAATAAAAAGAAAACAGGGAAGACATGCTGCGAATCATCTTTCTACGTTCCTGGATATAAATGTCAGCTTTTTCGAGAAAGTTTTTTGAAAATATTTCTTGTGCCCATGCCGACTGATTAAACGTATCCATTTATGCTCCTTCTAATCGGCCTCCTTCTCATGCCCGAATGTCCTGAGAACTCCTTCACCGCCGAGTCCCATAATAGTCACATTTACACCGGTTTTGCCGAGTTTTCTCTGAAGGATCCTCATATGTTAGATTATATATCTACCGGAAGAAAAACGAAATCATGTCATGAGGCTGTTGACATACATGCCTGTGATTGCAAATTAAAATTGACACGATATCAAAGCAAAGCAGGGAGTTTGAGGTATTCTTTCGGTGAGATCCCTTTTACCACAATCTGGTTCCGCATTTTTTACATATGCGTCTGTTAATATTGTTACCCAGGTATTTATTGCACGATGGGCATCTCCAGTTTAAAGCGCTGTATACCGCAAAGGCTGCTATAAGAATAATCTGTGCGCCAAAAATCGTGTCCTTTGGAAATTCTCCGAAGACATCGGGGCGCTTATAGAGCAAGGTAAGTAAGATAAGGAGAAGCAACGTTAAAGCGATAGCCAGGAACTGACGGCTCTGGCGTAATTTAAAATCCTGCATGATATCTTGTTGATCTTTCTTTTGCTTCATAATGATGTATTTATAGCTGCGAATGAACACCTGAAAAAAAATGTCTGATTATTATACCGCTATCTTCATCACTTTTCAAAATTCAAGTTGCAAACTTGAACCCGCAAAGGTAGAAAGAATTATTCGATGTTCTGCATGGGGTTTGTTCATTCACAGGCGAAGAATGTTACATATGATCCGGATTTGGCAATGCCTGCGTGTTTTATCTTCTTATTCAGAAGGTTCTTATTGTGGCCGCCAGACGTTTTCCATGACTGCAACTGGGCTTCAGGAGTTGGGTAATTCCATCCCACATTTTCAACGCATAGAGATCGTCCGCTTTTACTGAATCTTTCATCAAAATGGTCATGATTCAAGGCGTTTTTCTTCTGCATATACTGACTTTGGCTTTTTGCAAGTTTATTGAAGGTAGCATCCATTGAAAGGGGTCGAAGGCTATTCTCAACTCTGTATGTATTTATGCAGGCTAAAAGCTTATCTTCATAAGCATAAGACTGATTATTATTCAGGCTGTATGTCAGCTTACCGGACAAAAGAATTATGAGCAGAGAGAAAGAAATGTTTAATGACAGACGAATTGCTGAATGAGGTATTTTCCCGTTAGAACAGATCTTTCTGCTCAATGGTCAGTTCCTTTTTTCCGATACGTCTTTCATACCTTTCTGCCAGCCTCAGGAGCCTCTCTTTGAACAGATCTTCTTCGATTGCGCCGTTCTTAAAATCGTCTACAACGGTATAGAAGGCCTGGAGCAATTCATCTTTTATCCAGTTATCAGAGTCGCTCATTGATGTTTTGAGGTATACAATGCTATCTTGTTTTTTGTATATCCTTCAAGCTTGAAAAGGGCCTGAAGTTTCTCGTCAGCGCATAAGGCATGACCGTGGGTTTCATAAAGACTAACAGCATGGGTTATATTGCAGGTGAGGTCTTGCTTATGATGTTCGATAGTAGTTATAGATACTCCTCTATGCCTGTCTGTAATCTTAATTTGTTATAGATAAAATCTACAATTTTAGCGAGGTTTACGGTGTCTGCCTTATTATACAGTTTAAGGATTTCCATTGCTTCGGTGTTTCCCCTTTGAGCATGTTCCCAGAGTTTTACAGCGTCATATCCGTCCAGATTCCTGATAGCCCCGTCTCTTTCGATTCCAAGATCTACCTCAAGCTTTTTTAATCCTCCTTTAAACCCGATCTTTCTCGAACCAAAGCAGATATCAAAGTGGGGTATATCAAACCTCAGATCCGGCATTGACCTCATAAGGAACGGTATGTCAAATCCTGCGCCATAAAATGTTATCAGATATTTATATCGGGAGAATTCATTTCTCAGATTCTCACATGTGAGGTTCACATTTCTTATGAAACATTTATAATCATGCCCGTCATATATACCAACGACAGTTACATAACCTCCGCTTCCCGGCATAAAACCATTTGTTTCTATATCAAGATATGCTGCTTCATCCCTGAAAGTGTCAAAGAGCCTCCAGTGGTCCCTTCTCTTTATGGTAGTTGCAAAATAAACTGCGTTTGAATTATCAAGCTCCCTGAGCGCAGAGGAAAGGCATTCATCAAAAAAGCTTTTTCTCTGTGAGGTTATGAAATCTATATCAGAGGCGTTAATGAAATCAGCCCACGTAAGTATTCCGTTTCTCCAGAGCTTCTTCTCGAGCCTCTCACCGATTCCGTTTAAAATGCTGAATGAGTTTTTAATCATATCTATTTAATATACACCTTCTTCGGTAACTTTTGCCCGAACAATCATTGAGAAGAATCCCTTATCCTCTTCAGTCCATTGTATGCCATTACATGAAAAGGGTCCATTTTAATCGCCTTTTCAAAGGTGGACTGTGCCCTCAGGTTCAGACCGAGTTTAAGATAGACATGGCCGAGTTCTGCGAGATAATCCGCATTCATTGGATCAAGTTTGAGTGCCTGATTGAAGATCTTTACCGCCTCACGAAATTCATCAGTTTTCACAAGGGCGAGGCCGAGATTAAAATAATATTCGGCTACCGAGCTGTTCAGATAAACAGCCTGTCCGAATAAGTCCTTTGCCTGAGCATATGCACCTTTCCTGAAAGCCTCTTCGCCTTCCTGAAATCTGACCTTTGCAAGGTCAGTATTGCTCCTGAGCAATGTTTCCTGTTTTACAGACAGGCTTTTATCATATTGCATTCGCCTCTCAGGGTTAGAAAGTATTTTGTAGATCTCATTTAAATGAGCAAAGATGGTATTCAGCTTGTTTTTGAATGTATCGGAAGGGAGATGCAAATGTTTATCAGGATGAAACTTTTTGGCTGCCTGGTAATATGCCTTCTTGATCTTATCCGGAGCATCCCATTTTTCTATCTCCAGAAAACTGTAGTAATCGAGAGAATCCAGTCTGTTAGAGAGATATTCAACCTTGTCTGAAAAATCAGGATCTATGGTTGTTTTCTCTTCTCTCAATATATCTTCATGCATGCTTTCATCAGGGAATCCTTTTTCAATGGGAGTGATTATCCTGGTGCAGAGCAGGACATAGAGAATTTTCGTTGCCAGGGATTCGTCCAGAGAAGTCAGAGAGATTATTTCCTGTACAGTTCGTTTTCCATCTAAGAGGGATAAGATGTCTTTATCTGTCTGTTCGATGTTTACATCCTGATATAAATCCATTGGATCGGCAGAATAACCGAGTACTGCATCCGGAGGAGGCATTGCATTCCTGATGTGATCAATGTTCGTGATCCTCCTGACCCCCCGGTAAATAAGGTCTGCAGCGCTCATTTTGAGCTGAATGACTTTATCTGAAAGCAGGTGACCTTCTCTTAAATTAAATATTCCATCTTCCCACTGAAACAGGCTGAGGATGATCTCTTCTACCTGTTGTCTTACTGCCTCTGTGAGGTCTTCCGGCCTGAGATATCCGAGTTCAACAAGAACTGCTCCCTGTTTTTTCATTTCTTTATTCGAGACGTCAATAACCGTTTTGTACTGAGCGGCGGTTATTTTTTCTGTTCTGAGCAGGGTCTCTAAAAAACGGTCTTCTTTTTGATTAGAAGTGGCGGTGACCATATCCCCGTTTTTTATATAGATCCGCTTTATTACAGAGCCATGCCGTATGTCGAGTATCCCGTTCTTCTCACTCCTCTGCAGATCAATGAGGATTTCAGTGAGTGGAAAGTGTTTAAGAAGGCCGGTGATAGTGTTCCTTTCAATGCCGCCCTTAAGATATGAATCGGCTTTCTCTGACCATACAATCCTGCCTTCGTCTTTGAGATTAAAGTCGTCGATCCTGAAACTGACGTCAGAACCTGAAGGTATATTGGCAGTATCATTCAGGATGAAACCGATGCCCTTTAAAGAATAATCGGTTATCCTGCCCTTTAATGTTTTTTCTTTTAGAGAGATAGAGAATGCTGATTTGTATCTATATCTTTTGAATCGTCTTTTGTCTCTCTCTGACGCCATAAGATCAGCAAAAAAGAAAGGGATTAAACACGCTGTTTTCAGCCAAGTCTATATGCCGGCGCTTGGAAGATCTATATTGATTACCTGACCTTTTTCGCCCAGTTTCTTAATTTCTTTTCCATTGAATACTAACCTTATGCCTCCGGCATTTCCGATTTTCAGAGAGAAACAGTTTTTTGCGTGCCATTTTGCTGAATCACCGGGTTTCAATAGCATCTCTTTTGGATCAGTTTTATCTATTAATACCAGGAGCCATGTTGTATCTGTGGCAAAGACCTCGAGAACCTGCTGGGAAACCTCTGTTTTCGGAGGAAAAAGTTCTTTTTTTGTTTCAGTACTTGCTAACGGTGTCTCCTTTTTACTATCAGAGAGCGTGGTTTCCCCGGGCTTTACTACGGAAGAAAAAGGTGTTTTTTTCATCGGTTCAGCATACGGTGAGGATATCTCTTTTTGAGTTTGCTCTGCAGAGCGGTTTATATCTTTACCTTTCTGTGAAAATATCTTATACGAGACAGTTATGGTGATGAGAATGAAGAGCAGGGAAATGAGCACATATCCTATCTTCGGTATTTTCCTCTTCTCCGGCTCCTTTTCAGGAATGTCCTTGTTTTCAACTTGGGGTGGCGATATTTGCTGCACATAAGCATTGATGGCGGCCTCCGGATCTATTCTGAGGTGTTCAGCGTATTCGCGGATGTAGCCTTTTACATAAACCTCCTGAGGAAGCTTTTCCAGAGTTCCATCCTCAATCGCTTTAAGATAATCATATTTTATTTTAAGGGTATCGGAGATTTTCCTGAGATCCTGCCCTAATTCTTCTCGTCTGTTTTTTAATATATCCCCTACCAATTGACCTCCTCAGATACAGGGATTTTTTATAATAATACCATATGCCATGCAGAACGGCAATAAATCAGAAAGGCAAGGCAGGCCATACTGTGATATTATAATTAGCAATGAACAGGGTTGCTGTGACAGGGATAGGCGCTGTCAGTCCTATCGGGAATTCATTTGATGACTCCTGGAATTCTGCAAAAGCAGGGTTATCCGGAATAACACCCATAACTAAATTTGATACTTTTCATCTTCAGTGGAAGGTTGCCGGAGAATTGAAAGGGTTTGATGCAGGAAGGTATTTATCCAAAAAAGAGATGTTGCGCCTTGATCCCTTCGTGCAATATGCAGCAGCTGCATCAATAATGGCAGCCGAAGATGCGGGCCTTCTATTTCCTCACTCAATACCCTTGTCAGCAGGTGTAATTATCGGTTCAGGTCGCGGCGGTATAAGCACATTAGAAAAAGAGATCCAAAAAATATATTCCTCAGGCTTTACACCCCACGCTTTACGGACATCTGCATATCTCATGTCATCAACAACAATCAGTATGGCTTCATCTTATGTTGCTCAAAAGCTCGGCATAAAAGGCTACTGCCTCGGCATATCCAATGCATGTGCGTCAGGCACAAGCGCTATAGGCGAGGCTTACAGGTTAATCAGAACCGGTCATGCGGGGCCGATCCTATGCGGCGGCACCGAAGCCCCGATATGCAGGATATGTATTGAGGGATATGGAGCATCAGGAGCATTATCAAGGGGCAATGGCGCTTCTGCAAGCAGGCCGTTTGACAGGACACGCGACGGATTTGTGCTTTCAGAAGGCGCATGCATCCTTGTGCTGGAAGATTATATGAGTGCAGTGAAAAGAGGGGTGAAGATCTATGGTGAAATTACAGGCTACGGAAATACAACAGATGCATTCCATCAGACAAAACCGTCATCAGAAGGTGAATCAAGGGCAATAAGTATGTCAATAGATGAAGCAGGTTTAAAACCGGATGATATCGATTTTATCAATGCCCACGGGACATCAACGCCCCTCGGTGACAAGACAGAGACCGAGGCGGTCAAGCTGTCTTTTGGCGGAAATGCCGGTCATGTACCCATTACCTCGATCAAATCCTTAACAGGCCATATGCTCGCTGCATCGGGTGCGCTTGAAGCAGCTTTTACATTAATGAGCATGAGAGAAGGAATCATTCCGCCAACAGTAAACTTGAAAGAGAGGGATCCTGACTGTGACCTTGATTATGTGACTGAGACACGCAAGGCTGAAATACGGCATGCAATATCTCATTCATTCGGTTTTGGCGGATTAAATGCTGTTCTGACTTTTAAGAGGTCTGATTCCTGAACTCCCTCTGGGCTTCGTCTTCAGGCTTCTCATCCTGTTCCCTGTATTTTGGCGAAAAATGCATAGCAACAAGATTCCTGACCCCTGCCTCTCTTGCAATCCTGCCGGTTATCTTTGCAGTAAGGTGGAATCTCTGTAAAGCCCTGTCCATATCTTTGTCCATAAAATATGCTTCGCAATAGAAGGTGTCAGAATCCCGCACGAATTCAATGATCTTTTCAATATTCTCATTATTAATTGCTATATCAGTTACATATGAGATCTTTTGGCCTCTTGTTATTGTTGCAATCTCTCTTAATTCCCGCAGGGTGAATCTTCTGTCAGATACAACGAGTTCTGTCTCTCCCGGCCTGTTCTCTCTGATGGCGCGTTTCAATTCAGAAAGCCATGGCCCGACAGGCAGGCCTATATCATTCAGGGATGCCTTGTTGATATTGATATGAAATTCTTCTTCAAGTGAATAAGCAAGACATGAGGCCTGATGATTCAGCTGCAGGGCCTTTATTGTAAAGAGCGGTTCTTTCACGAGAGTACCGTCAAACCGGGACGTGCCCCTGTCTATTCTCTGAAAACGGTTCTCAGCGTAAAAGCCGGCCGAGGTTACTGAATTTCCATCCATGGAAAAGACCTCTATCCTTAAGGGGTATTCCTTTATAAGGTTCCACATATAACCCTTCAGTTTGCCCTCAACACAGTCAATAATATTTGAAGGACCGTAGACTCTTAAAGGAATTTCTCTCCTTAATAACGCCCTGAGAAGGGTGTCGAATCCTATAAAATGATCGATATGGGTATGCGTAACAAAGACGTCTGTTATTTTCTGGAGGTCGCCTGGATGGAGTTTTGTGATATTGCCTATATCAAATAAAAATGCCCTCTTCTCTCTTATGATCCTGACAAAAAGCGAAGGGTCTTCAAAGTGGCTATTGACAAGGTTGTGTATAAACGTAGGTTTCATGAGTGATTATATCTCATTGTGATATAATAATACCAAATTTTAGAAAAGCTAAAAGAGCATAGAGCGAAGAGCATAAAATAGGATTTATGATCTTTTGCTCTTTGCTCTCAGCTATTTGCTATAAAGTGGAGGAGATATGTCTGAACTGAGGAAAGACCCTATATCCGGTCGATGGGTAATCATTTCTGTTGAAAGGGGTAAAAGACCAACAGATTTTATTTCACCTTCCCAGAAAAAGAGGGGAGGGTTCTGCCCATTTTGCCCGGGTAACGAATATACCACACCACAGGAGATAATGGCTTTCAGACCTGCTGATACAAAACCAAATTCTCCGGGATGGACATTGCGGACCATGCCGAACAAGTTCCCTGCGCTTCAGATATTTGGAGACCTGACCAGGACCGGTGAGGGAATTTTTGACAAGATGAACGGGATAGGCGCTCATGAGGTTGTAGTAGAGACACCTGATCATATGCAGTCGCTCTCAACGATGTCATTAAAAAGAGTGGAAGACGCACTCTGGGCCTATTATCAAAGACTCAATGATCTGCGGAAGGACAAGCGACTGAAATATGTCCTGATTTTCAAAAATGAAGGAGAGGCCGCAGGCGCTTCTCTTGAGCATTCCCATACCCAGTTGATCGGTCTGCCGATCGTACCGAAACTGGTAAAAGAAGAGACAGATGCAGCAAAACGCTATTATGATCAAAAGGAAAGGTGTATTTTCTGTGATGTGATCAGCCAGGAACTCGATTCCCCAAAAAGGGTTATCTGTGAAAATGCCCGGTATGTTGCCATTGCACCATTTGCACCAAGAGCGCCATTTGAGACATGGATTTTGCCGAAGAAGCATGAGTCAGGGTTTTATCCTCCTGACAACAATTTTGCATTATTGGCAGAGATACTTCAGATGGTCTTAAAGCAGATCGATAAAATACTTGATATACCGCCATATAATTTCGTGCTCCATACTTCTCCATTTACTGAGGAGGTGAATGATTACTACCACTGGCATATAGAAATAGTCCCAAAGCTTACAAAAATAGCCGGGTTTGAATGGGGATCAGGTTTTTATATCAATCCAACCCCTCCCGAAGAATCCGCCAGATTTATGAGAGAAGCGAAAATATGAAGATCCTCATAGCCTCTTCTGAGGCAGTGCCATATGTAAAAACCGGCGGGCTTGCAGATGTGGCCGGCGCCCTGTGCAAGGAGTACCGGAAAATCAAACAGGACGCGCGCATTATCCTTCCTCTTTACAAAGGGATAAAAGAGAGCCGGTCATCTCTGAATTATACAGGTATTGCAGTAAAGGTTCCTGTTGGAGGCAGGGTAACAGAGGGCAGGGTATTCAGTGATAAATATGACAATTATTTTATAGCATGCGATGAATTTTTCGACAGACAGGAGCTCTATGGTACGCCTAAAGGAGATTACGCTGATAATGCATCAAGATTCATTTTCTTTGCGAGAGGCATAATAGAGACATGCAAAGCCCTTGATTTCAGGCCGGATATAATACACTGTAACGACTGGCAGACAGGACTTGTCCCTCTTTACCTTAAGACGGTATATAAAAATAGTACGTTTTTCAAGAGGACAGCTACTGTATTCACGATACACAACATCGGATATCAGGGTCTTTTCCCTGCATCAGAGATGCCTCTCACAAATCTCGGCTGGGATCTTTTTACGCCTGATGGTATAGAGTTTTACGGAAAGATAAACTTTCTGAAGGCGGGGATTATATCCGCGGATATTTTGAGCACGGTCAGTGTCGCATATTCAAAGGAAATACTAAATAAGGAGTTCAGTTTTGGACTTGAAGGTGTATTGAAAACAAGGGAGGATGATCTTTATGGTGTTATTAACGGAATAGACTACGATGAATGGGACCCCTCAAGAGATGAAATTTTACCTGCGCAATACAGTCATAATGATATCTCAGGGAAAATGATCTGCAAAAGAGAACTCCTGCAGAAGCTGTTTCAACCATCAGACATCCTTAATGCTGAACGCATGCCTCTTATCGGTATGGTAGGCAGGTTGTCGGCACAGAAGGGATTGGATATTGTCATAGAATCGATCCCTGATATCTTGTCTTCCGGTGTAAAGATTGCTATCCTTGGAAAAGGTGATGAGATGTTCCACAGGAGTTTTGAGGAGTTTTCAAAAAAGTATAAAGGGATGATCTCGGTTACTATCGGATTTGATGATCCGCTTGCGCACAGGATTTATGCAGGTTCAGATTTTTTTCTTATGCCGTCCAGATATGAACCATGCGGACTCGGACAACTCATGGCCCTGAGATACGGTTGTATCCCGGTTGCAAGAAAGACCGGAGGACTTATGGATACCATAGAAGACTTTGAACCTCTGAGATCGAAGGGTACCGGCTTCCTTTTTTCTGATTATAGTCCTTCTGCTTTGAAGGATGCCCTGAAAAGGGCCTTTTGCGTTTATACAGATAATGACAAGAAGAACAAGATGATAATAGACGGGATGAAGACTGACTTCTCGTGGAAAAGGTCAGCCCGGAGATATATCGAGCTCTACAATACTGCTATGCAAAGCAAGAAGCGGTAGGGGGTTTATTCATGGACATAGCTAACAGGCAAAAATTTACAGAGGTGATCTTTGAAAACATCCGCGATGGAGTTCTGATACTTGACAGAAATTACAGGATACTCGCAGTCAACAACTCTGTCGGGAAGTGGATAGAAAAGCCCGTTGCTGAGCTTATGGATAAAGACTGTATGGAAATATTTCATAACAACAGCCTGATATGCCCGCATTGTGCTGCAGAGGTGACATTCAAAACAGGCGAAGTTAATGTTGTAACCCAGAAGATAAGCCGTGCAGGGGCTACACATTATGCTGAACTTTCGGCGTATCCCATTAATCAGAATGCAGGGGAGGTTGCTGAATGTGTTGTATTTATTCAGGATATAACCGACAGGATGCTCTGTCATGACGAGGTCCTCAGGCTCTATAATGAGGTTACCCAGACAAAAGAGTATCTTGAGAGCATCATAGAAAATTCTGCAGATGCAATAGTCACTTCTGACCTGAATGGTATCATCACTTCCTGGAACAGGGGTGCGGATAGGATATATGGATTTACCAAAGAAAATGCATTAGGAAAATATTTACCTTTTGTACCTGAATACCTTCTTGACCCTGAGTGGGAATATAACCAGAGGATCAGAAACGGAGAGGTTCTCAGAAGGATCGAGACGTTCAGAAAAAGGCATGACGGGACAATCATATCTGTAAGCCTCACACTCTCTCCTATAAAGAATGCTGCCGGAGAAGTCATCGGTATCAGTGGAATTTCGAGGGATATATCTGAAAAGAAGAATGTTGAAAAGGAGCTGGTCAGGAGAAATCAGGAACTGTCGAGGCTTTTCTTTATCAGTTCGGCAATGAGGGGAACCCTTGAGCTTGAAAGATTGCTGAGGATGGTTCTTACGGCAGTTACTATGGGTGATGGCCTTGGGTTTAACCGGGCTATCCTTTTTCTCGTTGATGAAGACAGAAATCTGTTGAAAGGCGCGATGGGTGTAGGCCCGGCAAGCCATGATGAGGCATTCCATATATGGGACAGTCTGTCCCTTGAGAGAAAGACATTGCCTGATATTATGCACGAAATAGAAGTCGGCCCGTCAAAAAAGGACTCGTTTTTTGATAAACTGAGCCAGGGGATAGAAATACCTCTTACAGAAGATACAATCCTTACAAAGGCTGTAAAGGAGAAAAAACACTTTACTGTTGATGACGTTGGCAATGAACCGCTCTCGGACATGCTGCTCATACAGCAATTGGGAACACAGGCCTATGCTGTTGTGCCACTGATATCCAGGGACAAAGTACTGGGTGTTCTCTGGGTGGACAACTATTTCAACAGGAGGCCTGTTACCGAGGAGGATATGCGTTTCTTGTCAGCCTTCTCAAACCATGTTGCGGGAGCTATAGAAAATGCAAGACTCTTTGAGCAGGTTAAGCTTACAGAGCAGGAGCTTGAGAATATATTTGAGTCTATATCAGACATGGTCTATTTTGTTACCGAAGATTATGTTGTCAAGAATATCAATAAAGCTGTCAGCCTGAGATTGGGGAAACCTCCTGAGGAAATTATAGGGAAGAAATGTTATGAAGTATTCCATGGAACAAAAGAACCATGGGCTGAATGCCCGCACCAGAAGACCGTCCAGAAGAGAGTGGCATTTGTTGAAGAGGTCGAGGACCCCTATATGGGAGGTACTTTTATTACGTCAAGTTCCCCGATATTTGATATTACAGGTGAATTCATAGGGACTGTCAATGTTGTGAGTGACATCACAGAGCTGAAAAACCTGCGTGAGAAAGTTATAAAGACAGACAGGATGGCAGCGCTCGGGGAAGTTGCAGCACGTGTTGCCCATGAGATACGGAATCCTCTTGTCTCGCTCGGCGGGTTTGCAAGGAGGCTTGAAAAGAAACTGGAAGGCAATATGAGAGAGTATGCTGATATTATTGCAAAAGAGGTGGGAAGACTTGAAGGCATACTGAATGAAATTCTCAGTTTTGTTAAAGAGACAAGGATCATAAAGGAGACTGTTGATGCCAATAAACTCGTAGATGAGGTTGTTGCCCTCATAGAGTCAGAGATTGATGATAAGAATATATTCATCATTAAGGAGTTAGGGAACCCTGGTGATATTTTTGTTGATCCTAACAGGATCAAAGATGCATTCTTCAATATACTAAAAAATGCTGTTCAGGCGGTTGGCAGCAAAGGCACAGTATCAGTGAAGACCTATGCAAAAAATAGTACGTGTGTGTTTGAGTTCAGAGATTCCGGTGCAGGCATAGCTGAAGCAGACCTCCCATTCATATTCGATCCTTTTTTTACTACAAAGAAGGCAGGAACCGGGCTTGGCCTTACGATAACACACAGGATTATAGAGGAGCACGGAGGCAGCATAGAGGTGGAGAGTAAATTAGCTGCGGGAAGTACATTCAGGGTATTAATACCCGCAAGTGATCAATAAAAGGGAGGAGTGATTATGAAAATACTTATAGTTGATGATGACCTGCATATCCAAAGACTTTATAAAGAGGAGTTTGAGGATGAAGGCTATGAAGTTGTTGTCGCATCGAATGGCCAGGAAGCGATTGAAATGTTCGAAAAAGAATCCCCTGATATAGTTACCCTCGATATCCTTTTGCCTGACATTGACGGTATCAGGGTCCTGAGGCAGATGAAGGAAAAGAACCCAAAGATTCCGGTCATTATGTCTACAGCCTATGATTACAGGGATGACTTTGCAGTATGGGCTTCGGAGGCATATATTGTTAAGTCGTCGGACCTTGATGAACTGAAGATAATGATCAAAAAACTCCTGACCAAGCAATAATGTCCCGTAACATCTACCTCGAAAGCACTCCTTTACACGAGGCGCTGTCAAAGTGGCTTCAAAGGCTTGATTCGGGGCTGGTTCTGAGACCGCTTTCTGGCGAGAGAATCAAGGTCATAAACTCCCTTGGAAGGGTTACCGCTCAGGTGTCTTATAAAGATCATACAGGAAAAGAGTGAGTTCAAAAACATGGTAACAGCCTCGGCGGATATGATGTTTCAGATATGGGAAAGCTAATTTATGAGGGTTAATTACCCTTCCTTCTGAGGTTCGTCCTTCTTTTCTTCTCCGTCTATCAGACGTTTTGCTCCGATAAATCTCTTGATGTAGTAAGGTGTTTCAAGACTGTCTATGGTTACCTTTTTGCTCCTTGATGAGGCATGGATAAAGAGGTTATTGCCGAGGTAAATGCCTACATGAGAGGGAAATGATGCATATGTCCTGAAAAAAACGAGGTCTCCGATAGAAAGCTCTTCTTTATCAACAGGATTACCTTCTGTGAACTGTTGTCTTGCAGACCTTGAGATATTGATGCCGACAAGACTGTAAACCTTCTGTACGTAAGCAGAACAGTCAATCCCCAAAAGGGTGTTTCCGCCAAACCTGTACGGAATATCGAGCAGTTTCTTTGCAAAGAGGATCAATCTGTCTTTCATGCCGTGTTCTTCAGATTCTGAAACCTGCATCAACTCTTCCTCGAGATTTGAACGTGAGAATGCCTGAGAAAGTATTGCGTTATAGGTTTTTGGTTCATTAGTCTCAGTTTCATGCTCTAAAAGTATCTTCTGCCCCGGGTTTAAATGGTCTGTTTCGAGCCCGTTCATCTCTTTCAATTCATCGATATCAAGATCAAATCTTTTTGCGATTTTGTAAACATTATCGCCTTTTTTCACTGTGTAGGTTTTTGGTCCTGCCTTTCTCAGTGTAAGCTTCTGTCCCAATTTAAGTTTTGATGACCTGAGATTATTGAGTTCCCTGAGTTCATTGACCGGTATCGAGTATTTTTTCGACAGGTATAAGAGGGTATCGCCCTTTTTTATTATATGAACGGAAGGATCTTCCTGAGGCTGTATTGTTTTGACATTGCTCTTAACAACATTCCGGGAGGTCTTTGTATTTTGTTTTCTTAAAGAAGTGTTTTTCTGAAAAGGTTCATCTTTATCAGACGGGATGGTTATGCTTGTCCCCGGTTTCATATTCTTCGGGTTTATCTTGTTGGCTTTAAGGATATCCTGCGGATTGATTTTGAATTTTTTTGCTATATTGTATGGGTTATCGCCTTTTTTTATGATGTACTTAGTGTCCGCATAAATAGTGCCTGTAATGAATATTGTAGTTATAAGGGTTGTGACTAATATAGAAAGCTTTTTCATTCTCACCTCCTGAATCATGCTGCCTCTTCTCTTGTAAGGTCTTTGAGAGTAGGCAACTCTGTCAGATCCTTCAGACCGAAATACTGCAGAAATTCTCTCGTTGTTCCGTAGAGAAACGGTCTGCCCGGCGCTTCCTTACGCCCCATTATTTTTATAAGCCTTTTTTCATACAGTGTTTTGATTGCACTGTCTGAATTGACACCCCTGATCTGTTCAACCTCAGCCCTTATTATAGGCTGTCTGTAAGCTATAATAGCAAGTGTTTCAAGGGCCGGCATTGACAGCTTGCTCGATACCTGTGTGTTTTTAAATTTCCTGACCAAATCTGCATACTCAGGGTTTGTAACCATCTGATAGCCATTGGCAATTTCAACAATCAGCAAACCGGCATTCCGTTCTCTATACTCTTCTATAAGATCTTCCATTAGCCTCTTTACTTCAGGTTCAGGAATTTCAGTTATATCTTTCAGAGAAGCATATGTTAAGACTTCACCTGAAAGAAAAAGAAAAGCCTCAAGAACAGATTTCTTTTCTCTGTCTTCCACCATAAAAACATTTTAAATTTACCAGAATCAACCGAAAAATTCAACTATTTTCTTCAAAAATGTAACAGCAAAGTGATAATGTCCTATTAGAGCAAAATGAAAATGTCCTGATTGTAAAGTGCTATACTGCCGATTTTCAGAAGGAGGCAGGATGGCAGGAAAGGACATTATCATAATGAAGCAGAAA
>JBAQLU010000107.1:0-1694 GCA_049302065.1 Thermodesulfovibrionales bacterium | reverse complement strand
AACCTATTATGTTCAATGACCTGGAATCAACCTTGAAGACGATTCACCGGTTGAAGGAAGATTTGGCCGCCGTCATCATTGAGCCAATTGTGGGCTCGGGAGGCTTGATCCCTGTGGACAAAGAATATCTGGAAATGTTAAGGCAAGAAACCAGCAAATTAGGAGCATTGCTTATCCTGGATGAGATCATTACGGGATATCGGATCGCTCTGGGCGGCGCCCAGGAAGTTTACGGGATTAAACCCGACATGGTAACGATGGGAAAGGTTTGCGGGGGTGGGGCCAACCTCGGAGTCATTGCTGGAAGAGGAGATATATTTTCTCTGTGCGATGCCACCATCAAACGACCCAAAGGAGAAAGTGTTATGGTGGGCGGGGGTACCTTTTCCTGCTCCCCTCTTTCTATGATTATGGGGTATAAAGTTGTCGGATACCTCAAAAAACATGCGCAAGAGGTCTATCCGAGAATCAGCCAACTCGGCCAGAAATTAAGAGAGGGAATGGCCGAGGCCTTTATCAAAAACGGGATCGTAGCTAAGACCACCGGTATGGGTTCCTTATGTGGCCTTTATTTTCCTTACGACCCTAAAACCATAGTTAAGAGCCCAAATCAGATGGAGCAACTTACCGATTTGGAGAAAGTCGATTATGAATTTCGGGTCCGAATGATTAACCATGGGGTTTTTGTAATGCATGGAGGGGGCGCTGTATCCTTCGCTCATACCGCAGAAGACATTGAAAGGGTCATTAAAGCCACCGAAGAAGTGGCGCGGGAGATGAAAAACGTTGTCCCATGAGTCTTTTTTCTGGGGCAGATAATTTCTCTGTGACCTCTGTGGTTAGATTTTGAAAATACTACCATCAATAAAACGAGGCAAGATATGAAGAAAGTTTTGTGGGAAACCCTTCGGCGATCCGAATTTGAGCGGGCGGTCAAGGAAGATGCGATCGTCATTATTCCGGTCGCCTCCATCGAGCAGCATGGGAATCACCTCCCTATAAACACCGATACCAATTGCTGTTTTACCATTGCCCAACGGGCAGCCCAGGCCATCGATGAGTTCCCGGTGTTGGTATTACCTCCGATCTGGACAGGATATTCCCCTCATCATATGTCCCACCCGGGCAGCATTACGCTCAAATACCATACCTTCGTGGAACTTCTTACCCAGGTGGCGGTGAGCGTTCATGCCCATGGATTTAAGAAGATACTCTTCCTAAACGGTCATGCGGGGAACTCCCCTGTAATCGCTGCCATGCGCACCAAATTGGCTGCAGAAGAAGGGTTTTCTTCCTTAGGATACAATTATTGGGATTTGCCGTCCGTGGCGGAAGAAATAAAAAAAGTCAGCGTTTCTGACAAAGGTTTCATCGGTCATTCCGGGGAAATTGAAACTTCACTCCAACTTTATCTGCAGCCGGAACTGGTGCTTATGGATGTGGCCACTTGGGTTCCGGGCGTTTGGGGTGATCCGTCCACGGGGAATCCGGAGAAAGGGGAGCGAATTATCCAGGCTGCGGTCCATGCTCTGGTAAGGATCCTTCGCGATTATCAAAGCGGTGTTATTGAGGATCGGCTGAAATGGCGTAAAGAAATTTATTAATTCAAACCATTTACTCTCTTGACATTCCGCCACCTCACCTTGCCCCTCTCCCCCCGATGCTTCCTCGTTCACGCCCTCCCGCCCGGATTA
>JBAQLU010000106.1:0-5152 GCA_049302065.1 Thermodesulfovibrionales bacterium | reverse complement strand
ATATCGTTTCTCTAAGGCGCATCGGTTCTCCTTTTCTGTTTGATTTTTGTCGCAACAAAGTTTAACAGATGGAGAGCTGATTTGCCTTATGAAAAATCTCTTACTTTATGACTTTTGCAAGATCCTCACTATGTATAATCATTTTCTCATTTTGTATTCCCCTGCAAGACTACTTATAGCCCATCAGCCAACTCCCATTTTATTTGATATTAGGGTATATTATTCTTACCTAATAAACTAAAAAGGATGAGAGAGTGCTAATAGTATGGTTCCTCATAGAGATCAATACAGCGGCTGTTTGATTGGTCAGTGTCTTGGTGACGCAACCGGTTTTGCTGTGGAAGGCTTTTCACCTGAAGCGTGCAAAAGATATGTGGAAGATCTTCTAAAAACAGAAAAGACAGTAGAGTTTGGCAGGTTTCCCTTCCCTTTCGGACAATATTCAGATGACTCGCAGCTTGCCCGCGAACTTATGCAGAGCTATGCAGCATGCAAAATATTTGATCCGGCAGACTATGCGGAACGGATAAAAATGCTATTTATAGAGAAAAGGATTGTGGCTTTCGGATATTCAACCAATGAGGCTGTTAAAAGACTGTGCCAGGGCGCCTCATGGGAAGAATCAGGGGCCCCTCCTCCGGCAGCAGGCAATGGAAGCGCCATGAGAGCAGGGCCCATAGGCCTGTTCTTTTTTGATAACCCGCACATGCTTATTCAGGCAGCACATGATCAGGGCAGAATTACCCATAAAGACCTGCGAAGCTCTGCAGGGGCAGTAGCGGTCAGCGGTGCAGTTGCGCTGGCGCTTCAGGAAAAAACAATCGATGTTGAATCTTTCATCTCAACTCTTGCAGATTGGACAGCTACGATTGAACCCGGCTTTGCATCTGAGCTGAAAAACCTGATTCAATGGTTATCGCTTCCGCCTGAAAAAGCTGCAACCCTTATTTCCAAAGCCGGCTACGATCCTGCATATATCGATGACGATGAATGGAAAGGCATGTCTGGATTTGTCATCAGCAGCGTTCTGTGGAGTCTCTATGCATTTCTCAGATCCCCTGATGATTACTGGCAAACCGTCTGCACTGCAATTGAAGCAGGCGGAGATACAGATACAACAGCAGCGATGGCAGGTGCAATAAGCGGCGCATATCTGGGAATAAGCGCAATCCCCCCTCGCTTCACAGGTCTTCTTACTGACCGCGGGAAATGGAGATTCGAAGAACTCGTTACATTAGCGCATCAGTGCTACGAAATAAAAATGCGATCGCAATGATCCATACCGGCACATTCTCAGACCGGGGAATAAGGATATGCAACCCACAATCCACACCCCTGATGAAGTAACGGTCATCGGCAAGGTTGTAGGGGTAATAAGGAAGATATAATGGACATCGGTGAAACCATAAGCGTTGTCGCTTCATTCGGATTGCCGTATAAGATAAAACCCCTAAGATTCAGGTGGTCTGGAAAACTCTTTGAGGTCAGGGATATCACCTATTCATGGCAGACAAAAGAGGGGCTGAGCAAAATTTACCATTTCTCTATATCAGACGGAAAGACATTATACGAACTGAGTTTCGATACATTTTCCCTTTTGTGGAGGCTGGAGAAAGTGGAGACGTAGGCATAAATTCTTTCCCCGTACAAGGGGAGTTGGTTGGAGCTTGGAAAGGAATTCCCCTCCCTGTCCAAAAAGAAATGGGGGCGTTACCAAAAAAAGTACATTGAAAAAGAAAAACGTTACGGATACAATGTGATGTTATGAATGAAAGATTTCCTTGGGCAAATATTGAAGAAATTCCGTTCTCTTGCATCCGGGGGAAAATTGCGCGGTGGAAAAAGTGAAAGTTATATTGTCAGAATCCTCTTCAAAACTGAAGCCACTGATAATTAAAGGCAAAAAAATTAATCTGCCTATTATTCAAGGTGGTATGGGCATAGGGGTATCTCTGTCACCCCTCGCAAGCGCTGTTGCAAAAGAGGGAGGCGTTGGTATCATATCGAGTGCCGCTCTCGACAGACTTGTTTCAAAACGGAAAGGCAAGAAGGTTAACAGCTATGAGGCTGCGTATGAAGAAGTCTCTCTGGCAAAAGCCTCAGGAGGCTTTGCCGGCATAAATATTATGGTAGCACTCGGAAGGGATTATGAGGATTCAGTAAAGGGTTCCCTGGATGCCGGAGCGGATTTTATTATCTCGGGAGCCGGATTACCATTAAGTCTGCCTGCAATTCAGCCACCTAAAGATACAGCGTTGATACCTATTGTATCATCTGCAAGAGCGCTTGAAATTATATGCAAGAAATGGGAAAGATTGGGCTATAGGCCCGACGCCGTTGTTCTTGAAGGGCCGCTTGCAGGCGGGCACCTCGGCTTCAAGATAGACCAGATAGATCTTGAATCCAATAAACTCGAAAATCTCTTTCCTCCTGTTATGGACGCCGCAAAAAAATATGGTGGTATTCCCGTTGTTGTTGCCGGCGGGATTTATACACATGCCGATATCGTAAGATTCCTGGAAATGGGAGCAAGCGGGGTTCAGGTAGGCACGCGGTTTCTCGCAACTGAGGAAAGCAGTGCATCGCAGGAATATAAGCAAGCCGTTATTGCCGTAAAAGAAGAAGACATAATTATTGCGCTTGACCCTGGTTCGCCCTGCGGTCTGCCTTTTCGGGTCATACGGCAGTCGCCGATGTATCAGTCTGCAATCCAAAGACTTAGAGAACCGAAGTGCAACAAGGGCTATGTGCTTCTCAAAGACGCGGAGGGCAAATTTTCACGCTGTCCTGCCAAGGAGAGCAACGAACACCATTTCTGCATCTGCAACGGCCTCTTAAGTTCCGCCGGTTATAATCTGGACGAGGAAGAATCGCTTTTTACTGTAGGAACGAATGCATATAGAGTTAACAAGATACTGCCCGTTAAAGCCATCATAGACGAACTCTCAGGAAGAGCAGCTGAAAAGGTGTAATCGACGAAGAGAATGTGCATTTAATTTGCTTTGCATGAAATAGCACATGAATATTACGGAGAAAGACTCGTACATAACTGATTCAAACCGGCCTCGTCCACTCTTATCCAGGATTTTTCTTAGTGCGAAATATATGTTTTATCCACAATTGGTTTGGCATGTCTGCATACACAGCAGAAGAGCCGCCAAACGTTTTTATAGCGGCGCCGAATGGGCAGAGGGAAGTTTAGCAATAATGAAGTCACTCGAGAATGTTGGAGTAAAGGTCGAGATTAACGGCATTAAAAATATTAGCAGTTTTGAAGGCTCTGCTGTTTTTATCGGTAATCATATGAGCGCGCTTGAGACTTTTGTTTTGCCTTGTATCATTCAGCCTTTGAAGCCAGTTACTTTTGTTGTAAAAAAAAGTTTAATCGATACCCCTGTTTTTAAATATTTAATGCGATCGAGGGATCCAATAACGGTTGGCAGGACAAACCCGAGAGATGACCTGAAGGCAGTGTTGGAAGAGGGCATAAAGAAGTTACAGGCGGGGATTTCAATAGTTATTTTCCCTCAGAGTACACGTTCCGTTGTCTTCAAGCCGGAAGAATTCAATACCCTCGGGGTGAAACTCGCATCAAGGGCTGGGGTTCCGATTGTGCCTTTTGCACTGAAGACCGACGCGTGGGGCATCGGGAAGCGCCTGAAAGATTTCGGTCCAATAGATAGAAATAAAAAAGTCCATTTTACCTTTGGAGAACCCATGATAGTCAAAGGCCGCGGGACCTCAGAGCATGAGACAATAATAAGGTTCATTCAGGAGAAACTTCAAGCGTGGGATAAAGAAGAGAAAAAATCGTAATTATCTAAAAACCTGTTAATATCAGGAGGGGACTTGCTGCTTTATAGTTTATCAACCTTCAGGTTACATCATAAACGTAGTCCAAAGCCTGCAATCAGATGCTGCTATTTGAAGAAAGGAGGAGAGAGAAGGCGCTCCGAGCAATGTTGGAAGTCAGTAAAATCTGATATAATGAGACAGATTTTAATCTTTATTTTTTACAATTGGAGGTCGTACCATGGATCTTCTTAATTATTCAATCTCTATTTTGATCTCATTAGTCATAGGGCTTACCGGTTTTATTGTTGCCTACAAGATATTCGACTGGATGACTCCCGGCGTCCATTTCTCCGACCAGTTGAAAGCGGACAACAAGGCAGTGGCTATATTTCTTGCAGGTCTTTTCATCGGATTAGGCCTTCTTCTTGGTAACGCGATCAAATGATGCGTCATCTCTTCATACTCTTTTCATCTCTCCTGATTGGAGGATTCCTCCTAACTTCGGGAATTGCACAGCCCTTACAGGACGCTGATCGATCAAATAATCTTTGGAACTCGATGCAGAGAACAGTCGATAAATATATGGGCAGACCATATGTGTGGGGCGCTGCCGGCCTGAAGAGTTTTGACTGTTCAGGTTTTATCTGGCGGATTATGGCTGAAAATGGAATTACCATTAAGAGGACAACAGCACGGAAACTCTTTATGAGCCTTCCACGTGTTCCGAAAGACAGTTCTTATGACCCCGGGGCAGTTGTATTTTTCGATAATCTGAAACATGTCGGTATTGTGAAAAACCAGGAAACTTTTTACCATGCTCAGGTCAGCATAGGCACGAACCTCTCAGCGTTTGACCCCTACTGGCGTCAAAAGATCTGCGGTTTCAGAAGAATCCCGACACAGTTATAATCAATATTTTACCCCGTGTTACAGAATGGCTTTCGGTTGATAACACATAGGAAGTAATAGTCCTGTGAGATTTGTACGCCCGTTTTGTACTTCCTGTAACTGAGATTTTTTAATTGAGATTCTTAATGCCTTATTACTTTTGGTAATCAATAAATGTCACTTCACCTTCTTAAATCATTTTTATAAATAATAAAGCATGAAGTTTAATTTTTGTGAAGTGTAATATTTTCCGTCAGATACTGTCGGTAAACTTTACAAAATGTAACATATTTTCAAAATAAATTTAAAACTATCTCGAAAAAACAAGATGTTAATATTTGGGAGTCAATCCCATTTCTCGTTGAAATTCAGTAGCGGCCCCTTGCTGCATATCAGGCAGCCACTGCCTCCTTTCCCTTTGCCTGCATAATTTCTCTCTGTAAATCGATGCGTAAGTTTTTAAGATGTC
>JBAQLU010000105.1:0-54492 GCA_049302065.1 Thermodesulfovibrionales bacterium | reverse complement strand
CATCTATAATTGAATCCTTCCTTCCGTATGCATATGTATTGTAACTGCTCCACTTATATTCTTTTGGGTCCTCTACTATCTTCGCCCTTACAGGATTTAATTCAACATAGCTCCCACAGGCAAGCAGATAATCATCTTTTGATATTATGATGCTCTTGTATCTGTCCTGCCAGAAATGTCCCACGTGTTTGTATCTGTTCTTGTAATACTGAGCATACGACAAGTTTATCCCTTTCATTGTCTCCGATAATTTGCCGCCTTTCTCAGTTGTCTCAAGAACGAGATGAACATGGTTCCTCATTAGTACATAATGGTAAAGCTTAAACTTATATTTCTCTTTGTACCTTTGTAGTATCTCTATATATTTTTTATAGTCCTTCTTGTCCTTAAATACATCTTGCTGGTTGTTGCCTCTCGTCAGAATGTGATACGTATACTCATTCGGAGCTATCCTTGCTGTCCTTGGCATGCCGATAATTTATTAAATTTACTTATTTTTGTCAATAAAATAGAACCGTCCCCTTTTACTTTTATATTTTTCTGACCTAACGACGATCATCAGCCGCCGGGCCGAACACCTGAGACTGAAAACGAAAAAGCGGTATCCCCGGTCGGGCTGGATGAATTTGTTGGGTCTCTCTAAGTTTTTTGTTCATAAATCAAGATGTTGTGGCCTGTCTAATCGTACCCTTTATAATGGTTTCGTCTACGACAAGCATTAAGGTTACAATAAAGCACATATGCATTATAAAGGAATATTTTTTCAACATCCCATTAATTGCCAATGCGCCTTTCATTTGTTCCTCGTGATTACATCTTGTAAAATCCAGATCTCCAATACCGTTTTCATGCAGTATTCCAGTTCTTATCCGATTTAGATCTTTTAAATTATCGGAGTGGAAGTATTTTTTTAGCGGAGACCAATGAGAAGTGTTATTTTGCAAAAGAATGATTTGTTGGTCAATAGCGTTGAGCATTGCATTTGTTCTCTTGGCACTCTTGACCTGTTTCTCACAATCCAGAATAATTGAGACCGCAATAAGCATTTTTTCTGGCAATGACTTAATTAGCACTAATGCATACTCTGCATCAGTTACCCCGTAAAATATATCTAAACTTGATATTAGATGATTCTTGTTATGGCTTGTTTGCTTATATTTATCAATATGCTTCAAAAATTGAAAGTACAAGTGATTAGCCTTTATTTGAGTAAAAGAAATATCCAATATTGTTGAAGCAAGCTTGTCGAATTTGCTGATTTTTAAATATGGTTTTATTGTAATGAAAAAAGTCGCAAAGTGACAGCCCAGTAAATAGTCTAAGTTGTAAATTGATAATAAAGGCATTCGGGTAGCTATATTTTCGTAGAAAGAAGAAGAAATGGTACCCTTAATATTAAATATTAGATTTTTTGACAAACTATCCTTCTCGATATTTTCAATAAAGTGGTTGATGAGACAGAAATTGCTTGCACATCTCATGAAAAGTGATTCTGAAAGCTCCTTTCTGTAATCTGGCGGAATCTTGTTACCGTTATCCGAAATATTTTTTCCTCTTACCGAATCCCACTTAACTCTAAAATTATTCTTAGTCTCTTTGCCAAAGTTACTATCGGAACCAAAGAACGATTGGATAAGGTTCTCAATCTTCTCAACATCCGCATTCGTTTTTGATTGAAAAAGTCGCGCAAACAGAGATGATAGACTCATTTAATATAAAGACCCTCTCGCTATTAAAGTGCTATCGCAAAACCTAAAGACTTTATTGTCAGGTGAAATGTTCATTTGCCGACCCAACAATGATTATACCGATGCCGTATTTTTCGGTTTTATGGCAAAATTATAGCACATCTGAAACGTTACAAAAAGTTAAGAATTTAATAATATCAATATGTTTTATCAGGCGGCATTCAGTATATTATGGTAATAAGGACTAAAAACCGATTCGGTATAACATAGGATTTTTGTCAACTTCTCATTATTCCCTTTTGTACTCAACATAATTAATAAGAAGTTCATAAGTAAACCCACATTATTATCTTAATGTTGTCATTCTGGCTTGTCCAGAATCATTTTTTTATCAAAAAGATTCCCGACAAGCGGGAATGACAGAAGTGGCTTTACTTATGGTCTTATTAGTATGTCATGTCCGGGACATGCGGCTTACTTCCCCAAAAGTATCGACCCTTCTGTAAAAAACGTTCCAGCTACTGCAGCGGTCATAAGGCAGGCAAGGGTTGCTGCTATAAGCGCCCTGACTCCTACTGCAGATATGTCTTTTGTCCTTTGGGGGACAAGAGCTGCTGTGCCGCCGACAAATATTGCGAGTGAGGCGATGTGGGCAAGGCCTGAAATGCGAGGATAAAACCCAAAGAGTCTTCACCAGCCTCATTTCTGCTTCCTGGTGGAAGGGCGAGCCTGCCAAAAAGGAACCTCGTTCCGGCAGTTGAGCTGTCAAGTATTTTAACCACTGCATCGTTTATGAAGAGGAATATCCCTGAACCTGCAGGCACAATAAAAATGAAAAATGCCAGCATGAGCTGAAGCAGAGTCCCCCAGATGATAACCCGCCAGTTGATTGCCTTTCTGTTTGCAGAAAGGAGCCAAGCAAAGACCATAAGGAAAAATATCCCTGAAAAACTTATGAGGTTATACACAGCACCGGTTTTCTGCTATTTAGTGTCTGTTTATAAAGTAATTATTTAGACACCCCCCCCAACCCCTCCCCTCAAGGGAGGGGCGATTTTACTACCCTCTCCCTTGAGGGGAGAGGGCAAGGGTGAGGGTGTTTAACAGTTAATAAACAGACTGCTATTAACCAATCTCTTCTATTATTGCAGCAGCTAATAAAGGGAACATAATCTCATGGTGTCCGGTTAGGGCATAACACGCCCCTTTATTCATGGTCGGCCTTCTGAGCACATTCTCTGCAGGCCTGTAATGCTGGACAAAGTCCATGTTAACTGTTGTAATATTCTCAACCTTATTACCAAGATTTCTCGCTATTGTCAATGCTTTCAGGAAAACCTCGGGCATGATGACGGCAGAACCGAGATTAATGTAAACACCGCCTTCAAGATCAGATACAACAGCGGAAAAAAGCTTGAAGTCCCTGAAGCTCCCCTCTCCTATAGCCATACCGTCAGCCTCAGGATGCATATGAATGATATCAGTACCGATCGCGACATGCACAGTTGCAGGGATGCCAAGCTCACAGGCATTGGCAAAGATACTTCTGTTTTTAAACCTGAAAGAGCTTCTGTAAATCATCTCCCCTACGGATTGTCCTATGCCGAATCCCTTCTTAAGACCATTTTTTATGGCCTTGTTCAGATATGTCCCGGTCTCGCCTGCCATTCCAAACGTTCCTTTGCAGAGCTCTTTACCGACATCTTCAGAAGTGTGCCCTATATAAGACAGCTCAAAATCATGGACTATGCAAGCGCCGTTTGTGGCTATCGCGGTTATAACTCCTTTTTTCACAAGGTCTATGATTAGTGGTGAGAGACCCACTTTGATCGGATGTGCTCCCATACCAATAACTACAGGCCTGTTATTCTGTCTCGCCTTAACTACAGCAGCAACAGCAGCCTTAAAGTTTTTTGCGGCAAGGATGTCCGGGAGTGAATCGAGAAATGTCCGGAATGTTTCACCTTTTGAAGGAATTGACGCAAAGGCAGCTAAAGAGACTTTGTTTTCTCTTTTCCTTATTGAACAGGTCTTAACCTTTTTTAATGATACAGGTTTATATTTTGTCATGGAATTAATATTACCACAAAAGCCTTATTGAAGCATCCGAAATTAAGATATGCGTATTGAAAAGAATCATAAATACTGATAATCTATTTAAAAATAAGCGGGGGTTGGAAATGCCATTCCAGGACATATTAACAAGGCATGAAGATAGCAGGAAAACGGAATATCATCATGAAATCCTTGTAAAAGGTTCGGACTTGCAGGCCTGTAAAAAAAAGGTTTTGCACTTTTTTGAAAAATACCAGCTGGTCCGTTACTCTTACATTGCGATATTAGAAAATGAATCCCTGTCTGCTGCAAACTCAGGGTTTGAGGACAGACTGAATGAGGCAATCCTGAAAAACCGGCAGATAGTCAACGAACTTATAGAGGGACTTCAGGCAGAAGAGATAAAATCCCTTAATGACCTGAAGGTGCTTCCTCAGGGCTATAAGTCAAAGATGCTGCATGTCATCACCCATTTCCTGGATGGTTTCTTCGGGATAGATACATATTTTTACAGTCTTGAAGATGACTCCCACTGGGTTACAGAAGAATCTCTTGAGAAAATCAAGGCCTCGCCTCCTGATTACTGGCTTTTATCCTTGGAGGCTAAAATTTAGGCATTCGATAACATCCCGGCAAATGCACAGGATTCTGAAAAGCGACCATTGTTGCTTTTATAACCCGTTTTATGGTATTTTAAACTTCTAAATTAATCAGGAGGATTGAATTGCCGGCAAAAGCAAAACTAAAGAAAAATCTCTCAGCCATGAAGAGGGCGAGACAGGCTGTAAAAAGAAATCTTCGCAACACGAGTGTATTGAGTTCTGTTAAAACTGTCTTAAAGAAAGTTGAAGAGGCGATTGCTTCAGGTAGTAACAGAGAAGACGCAGGCAAAGCCCTTCTCAGGGCTGTTACAGCTCTCAATAAGGCTGCTTCAAAAGGTGTTATTCATGATAATACTGCTTCAAGGAAAATATCCCGGCTTACGAAGAAGGTAAACGCCCTTCCTGCAGCCGGAGCAGCTTAATCAGCAGATACTCCATAGGGAAGATTCTCCCTGAGCTTTTAATATCTTTATCAACACTGTTTAACAGTTCGAATACTCTGAGAAGATATTCATTTTCTGCCTGATTGCCACCTGAATGGATATGGCGTCCGTATTGCCAGTTCAGCGCGCCAATCAGGCTGTAATCGTCTGAGGTCTCCCGTAATGTCTTATAAATCCTGAAGACTCGGCCGGGATCCCTTTCTCTGAGTGCATTTGTGAGGTCAAATATACTGTAAAGTCTCCCGCCGGTAACTATTTCAGAGATGTCATCTGTATTTACGTTTTCCTTGCCCAGCAGGGAAATCTTCTCGATCTCTGATGCAAGCAAACCAAGGTCCGGACCATGAAGGCCGATTAAAAAATCGATTGCGTTATCAGATATTTCAATGCCCTTTATTTGAGCCCTCTTTTTTATCCAGAAAGGGATTTCTGATTCTCTCATATCGAGGGATACAGGTTTTAATGCCTTGAATTTCTCCCGCGCATCTTTGCTTAATAACCCGCTATGGAGTATCACAAAGACTGAACCCTCAGCCGGATTTGCTATATATACATGCAATCTTTCAAGGTCTTTCTTTAATAGCTTCTGAATGTTTCCTGAGAGGATAGTAAATCTTCTCCCGCCGAAGAAAGAAACTGTATTTGCCACATTCAATATCTGCTCTAATGTTATGGTGTCTTCTCCCTGCATGGTAAGATCCAATATGTGGAAATTGAAATCTCTCTCGGCCTCAGGCACAAGTCTCTTTATCTCATCCATAGCCTCCCTGAGGAGAAACAGATCTGATGCGTAAAACATATAGACAGGGGCCGGCAAACCTTTTTCTGCTGCGTTAAGAAATGTCTGGAAGCTCATTGATAAAGAATAATGCCGACTATTTCCATAGCCATATCTCTCATAGCCTTTTCTGAAGCCAGCTCTTTAGATGCGATGAGGTTATTCAATGTTCCGGGACCTGAAAAAGAGACTATAAACGGAGAGCCTGTATTTTTTAATTCCTTAATCTTTCCTGAAGGATCTGTAAGGGTGAAATTCCCCTTTATTACTACCTCATATTCTGTAGCTATGTCAGACTTTTCTGACAGTATGAGTAATTCAAAATGATTAATAGTACCGCCCAGCTTATATCCTGCATCACGATTAACAGCAACCCCATGTTTTAAAAACTCATCTGTCAGTGCTTTATAGAGCATGTCTTGAAGTTTCGGCTCAACTGTTACATTTTCTATTTTGCCAATCTGGATTGCATGAAAAGGAAGGGATGCCTTGTTTTGAATTGAATAACCACAACCAATCAAGCATAGAGTAATGAGTAAAGAGCACAACATATAACGAATAGATTTTTTGCTCTCAGCTCTCGGCTCTTTGCTCTTAGCTTTCATTATTCTCCAATGACTATGTTAACCAATTTTCCCCTAACAATGATAACCTTTTTGATTGTTTTGCTGCCAATAATTTCTCTGACCCTGTTATCTTCAAAGGTGATCTTTTTTATCTCATCATCAGGGATACCTGCGGCTATAATGATCTTTGATCTCAGCTTGCCGTTAACCTGCACAACAAGTTCGATCATATCTTCTTTTGCAGCCTCATCATCCCATTCAGGCCATTTCTGCTCAAATATGCCCGGCTTGTTTCCAAGCGCATCCCAGAGCTCTTCCGAGATATGGGGAGAAAATGGCGAGAGGAGAAGGAGGAGTTGCTCTATTGCAAACTTTAAAATGCTCCATTCTTCATCGTTTTTCGGCTCAAATGCAGTTATTTCATTTACCAGTTCCATCAATGCTGCTATAGCTGTATTAAAGTGGTACTCCCGCTCAATATCCGTTGTAACCTTTTTAATCGTCTGATGAGTCTTTCTATATAAGGGCAAAGTCTTTGCAGGTTCTCCAATCACTTTACGCTTTAAACTTAACCCTTCACGGTTTTTATATACGATCCCCCATAATCTGTTCAGGAATCTGTATGCGCCATCAACGCCTTTGTCTGACCATTCAAGGTCTTTCTCAGGCGGAGCAGCAAATAATGAAAACAGCCTTGATGTATCAGCGCCGTATTTCCGGATCAGGTAATTAGGATCCACAACATTGCCCTTTGACTTTGACATCTTTGAGCCATCTTTAATGACCATGCCCTGTGTTAGAAGGTTTTGAAAAGGTTCATTGATTTTCAGAAGGCCAAGATCACGGATCACTTTTGTAAAAAACCTCGAATACAGGAGATGAAGCACTGCATGCTCAACGCCGCCTATATACTGGTCAACAGGCATCCAGTATTTGAGTTCTGATTCCTGTGTTATAAGTTCTGAGCTTAGATCGATATCACCCTTTTTAAAGCAATACCTGATGAAATACCATGAGGAGTCGACAAATGTGTCCATTGTATCTGTCTCACGTCTTGCCCTGCCGCCGCATTGAGGGCATTCGGCAAATAAAAAAGCCTCAGATTCAAGCAGCGGGGAGCTGCCCTTGCCGGTAATCTTCACATCCTCAGGTAGTATAACCGGCAGATCCTTTTCCGGGACAGGAACAATTCCGCACCTGTCACAGTACAATACAGGTATGGGTGTGCCCCAATATCTCTGCCGTGAAATGCCCCAATCCCGTAATTTATAATTGACAACAGCTTTCCCGAGACCTTTTTCTTCTATGAATTTTACTATCTCTTTCCTCGCAACATCACTATGCAGACCAGTGAATTGGCCGGAATCAACCAGCACACCTTCATCCTCGTAAGCCCCAAGGGCTTCGGCATTCAAAGTCCGGCGTTCAGAGTCAGAAACAATAACCACCTGAACAGGCAGACCATATTTCTTTGCAAACTCAAAATCCCTCTGGTCATGGGCCGGCACAGACATAATGGCGCCTGTTCCATATTCCATGAGAACAAAGTTTGCCACATAAATAGGCACTCTTTCACCGTTTAATGGGTTAGTCGCATGAAAGCCTGTAAGAAGCCCTACCTTCTCGGTTTCTTTCCCGTATTTTGCTTTAAACATATCAAGGTCGTCTTTATCCTTAACGAGTTTTTCTGACAGAGGATGTCCGGGGGCGATACACATAAACTTAACACCGAATAAGGTATCGGGCCTTGTGGTAAATATCCTCAATTTCTCTCCGATCCCTTCAACCGGGAAATCAACCTCAACCCCTTCACCCTTACCGATCCAGTTTTTCTGCATCAGTACTACCCTTTCAGGCCATCCATCCAACTCGTCACAGCCGTGCAGCAGCTCCTCTGCATATTGGGTGATCCTGAGAAACCACTGTTCAAGCTTCTTCTGGATAACCAGGCTCTCACAGCGCCAGCATTTTTCGTCAATAACCTGCTCATTGGCAAGGACAGTTGTACAGGAGGGACACCAGTTGACAAAAGAATATTTTCTGTACGCGAGCCCCCTTTCTAACATCTTCAGGAAAAACCACTGGTTCCATTTGTAATACTCAGGGGTGCAGGTCGTCACCTCTCTTTCCCAGTCATAACTCAGTCCTATCCGGTTAAGCTGTATCTTCATGTTATCAATATTTTTGCGTGTCCATTCTGATGGATGCACATTATGCTTAATCGCAGCATTCTCAGCAGGAAGTCCGAATGCATCCCAGCCCATTGGATGAAGCACATTGTATCCGTGCATCCGTTTATAGCGTGCTATCACATCACCGATAGCATAGTTTCTTACGTGACCCATATGAATCTCGCCTGAAGGATAAGGGAACATCTCAAGGCAGTAAAATTTTTTCCGATGCGGGGATCCATCTGTTTTATAGAGTTGTATCTCCGACCAGTATTTCTGCCACTTTAATTCAACTACCTGGGGATCATATCTTTCTTCCAAGTTAACTTACCTCCTGACAACAATAAAAAACTGACATACTAATGCAGTCGTTAGTATGGTGACATAGTATAGTCTGTTTGTCATTCTCCGGCTCGACCGGTGAATCCAGTTCCTTTCTCTGGATTGCCCGATCAAGTCGGGCAATGACAGTCATGTATTCTTACTTATAGCCGTCTTAGTGGATACCACTATATCAGCAAGAATTACATGAACGGTATTATAGCAAAAACGATGATTTCAGATAATGCGAAGGATGATCAGGCAGAAAGGTTTAACTGATAGGTGCTCCATTGCCTGCAGCTTGTGCATCTCCCTGACCATTCAGAAGCTGTATAAGCACAATTCTTACAACTGTAAGAGAGACTGAAAGCACACTTGTGGGCATCCAGAGCCTTTTTGAATTCATGCATAGCCCGGTCCATCTGATGTCTCTTCATATAGAGGTTACCCATTAGTTGATGCATTTCAGGATATATAGTGCCTCCTGTATCAATGGATGCCATTGTCTCAAACGCATCATCGATCATTTCGAGCCTGTAATAGAGTTTCCCAAGGAAAAACTTGATAATAAGATCTTGCGGATTTTTTGATATATTATTTTTGTATATCCTTATGAGCCTTAATGGTTCACCTACACTGATGAGCAGGTCCTCAAGTCTCAGAAGGACGATCATAGACAATGTTTGCTCGTAACTCTTTTCGAGGAGGTTGATTGCCTCTTCTGTTTCACCTTCCCTTAAAAGCACTTCAGCAAGTCCAAGGGTTGCAGGTATAAAGTCCTTTTCTAACCTCAATACAGTCCTGAACGCCTTTTTTGCCTTTTCAAGATCTCCGCTTTCAAGACTGTATCTTCCATACTCATATTTGTAACCGACAAGGTTCAGCCGTTCGCGGTTTTTATCTTTTTCTGCATGTTCGTTTTTCAGTATTGTTTTCTGCATAAAGACGATGTCATCCCATCTTTCCTGTTGTTCGAGTATATCTCTTTTTTTGTAAAGGGCCGAGAGATTTTTATCGTCTAAATCGAGTATTTCCTCAATGTACCTAAGGGCATCAGTCCATCTGCCTGTCTTTTCCATAAGCCTTTCAAGAGAAAACAAGGCCTCGATGTTCCTGGGATTAAGATCCCTTGCCCTCTGATAATATTCACGCGCCTTTTGAAAATCATCTTCAGCAATAGCAATATCTCCAAGCTGAAGTAACGCATTGAGGTGCTCCGGTTCCTCTGTTAAAACCCCCCTGAGCAATTCTTTCGCCTCTGCCTGATTGTGATGGGAGAATAAATAGTTTAATGCCTTTGAGTATAATTCCTGAACTTTTGCTTCTTTCTTCTGTTTTTTCTGGTACTGCAGACTATCTACATATCTTTTTGTATCCCTAACTACAAACACAAGGAGCATCGCGAGCGCTCCGATTACAATCGAAAGGAGTATGAGAGCGATCGTAGGGGTTTCGTAAAACTTACCGAACGGCATTTGTACAATAGTAACTTTTTGATTGTATATGGCAAATAAGGCGAGTGCTGCCAGGAACAGAACAAATATAAAAACAGCGAGCTTACTCATTATTATGATTCCAGAGGTATTCTCTTGGCATCAATCCATAGTTTCTCAAGTTCATAATACGCCCTGGTCTGTTCTTCAAAGATATGAATGATGATATCACCGTAGTCCATCAATACCCATAGGTTATTCTTCCGGCCTTCAATTCCGAGCGGTTTAATACCCGCCTCTTCAAATTCTTCTTCGATCTGTTCTTGTATGGCTTTTACCTGGGTAGTACTCTCTCCCGAGCAGATGATAAAGAAGTCTGCTATTTGGGTCAAACCTTGTAAATCGAGGATAATGATATCTTTAGCCTTTTTATCGAGTGCTGCCTTTGCTGCTTTGAGTGCTCTCTCTTTGTTTTCTAAAGTCTTTCCCTCCCTTCCATCAAAAGTTAAGCGTTACAAGTGAAAAAGTTAACAGCTAAGAGTTAACAGCTCAGACAATTCTCTGACTTCCTGATTTTAACTTTTAACTCTTAACTTTTTACTTCTGTAAAGCTTATTCTTAATTATATAAGATTGGACTTCTGCTGGCAACAGATATTTTATGCTTTTACCCTGTTCTATGAGCTTTCTGATCTCTGTTGAAGATATGCCTATCCGGGCAAGTCTGACAAGAACTGCCTTCATATTGCTCCTGAGTTTCGCTCTGTGCATTGCAGTTTCTTTATCATCAAGCCGTTTCAGGATTGCCTTGCTGATTTTCATGTAAGGGGACATCTGCAGATCAGTGAATCTGAAGCCAGGCCTGGAGATGATTATGAAATGAGTGGCGGTGATGAGTCTTTCCGGTTGCCACCAGTTGGGAATATCGAGAAAGGCATCTATTCCGAGGATAAAGTAAAACTCTGTCTCAGGATTCAGCGCTCTCAGCCCTTCGATTGTCTTTACTGTGTATGATTTTCCTTTCAGTCTGCCTTCTATATCTGAAAGTCTGAAAAAAGGGTTGTTCTTAATTGCAATCCCTGTCATCTCATATCTGTGCCTTGCATCTGCAATATCTTTTGTCTTGAGAGGAGGCTTTCCTGAGGGGATAAACAGGATTTTATCTAAACCGAGATTTTCCCTTACCTCCTCTGCAGCCCTGAGGTGGCCATAATGTATCGGGTTGAATGTCCCTCCGAATATGCCGACTTTCAAGGGCTTTATTCCCTTAACTGCCCGCTACCAAGCACAATAAACTTTGTGCAGGTCAGCTCCTCGAGACCCATCGGCCCTCTTGCATGAATCTTATCCGTGGATATCCCTATCTCTGCGCCAAGCCCGAACTGAAAACCATCATTCAGCCTTGTAGAAGCATTCACAAATACAGCTGATGAATCGACCTCTCTAAGGAAACGCATAGCCCTGCCGTAATCATTTGTCACTATCGCATCTGAATGTGCAGAGCTATACTTCGCTATATGCGCCATTGCTTCATCTATGTCTTCCACTATTCTTGTATTCAGGATGAGGTCAAGATATTCCTTGTAAAAATCCTCTTCCTGAACCGCTTCAAGAGATGAATCTATCTTTCTTGTTAACGGACATCCTTTCAGCGTAACAGCAGCTTTTTTAAACCTCTGTATCATGGAGGGCAGAAAAGCCTTTGCGATCTTTTTATCAACGAGCATAGTCTCCATAGAATTGCAGGTGCCCGGCCGCTGAACCTTTGCATTAAAACATATCTCCTCTGCCATTTTCAGATCAGCATCCCGGTCAACAAAAACATGACAGATACCTTTGTAGTGCTTGAGAACAGGGATCCGTGAGTTTTCAGTGACAGCCCGGATAAGCGCTTCACCACCTCTCGGTATGATCAGGTCTACTATCCCTTCGAGCCTGAGCATCTCCATTATGGCTTCCCTGTCAGGTATATCAATAAAGGTTACTGCCCCTTCATGAAGACCATTCTTTTTTATGACATCCCTTAAAACTTTTACAATCGCCTTATTGGAATGTATGGCCTCAGAACCTCCCCTTAGGATAACCGCATTGCCGGCCTTAAGACACAGGCTTGCTGCATCTGCCGTAACATTCGGCCTTGACTCATAGATAATCCCGATAAGCCCGATAGGAACGCGCATCCTGCCGACTGTCATCCCATTCGGCCTCTTCCACATCTTTATTATTTCACCTGTGGGATCAGGCAGTGCTGCAACCTCGATCAGTCCCTGAGCCATTTCATTGATGCGTTTCTCTGTCAATCTCAGTCTGTCTATTAAAGCCTTTGAGAGGCCCTTGCCCTCAGCATATTGGATGTCTTTCTTATTCTCAGAAATAAGCTCTTTTGCCCGTTTTTGCAGGGCTTCTGCCATCCTGACAAGGGCTTCATTCTTCTGTTTTGACGATGCCTTCGCAATCAGCCTCGCCCCCTCTTTTGCATCGAGTGCTTTCTTGAGAACATATTTCTTGATATCCATAACTTACCTCCTGATAATGTCTTGATAAATATACCACAGAATGCTTGACAAAAGGCCGCATATTTACACATTAGTTCAAAAAAAACTGCAAACATCCTTTCAAGATTGACTTAGTTACTCCCTGCTTTTAAAATGTCTTATGCCCCAGATTAAGGTTCTCCCAAGAGATCTAAGGAACAAGATTGCAGCAGGAGAGGTGATCGAAAGGCCTGCATCTGTAGTAAAGGAAATGATAGAAAACGCTATTGATGCAGGGAGCACTGATATGCAGATCGATGTCCTTTACGGGGGAAAGCGTCTCATGAAAATATCTGATAACGGAACAGGGATGGACAGGGAAGACGCCATCCTGTGTTTCGAAAGACATGCAACAAGCAAATTGAGTTCAGAAGACGATCTTTTCAACATTAAGACCATGGGGTTCAGGGGAGAAGCCCTTCCTTCCATCGCTTCTGTAACAAAAATGAAGATAATTACAGGGCAGAAGGGTTCTCCTTCAGGGGTATCAGTTGAATTAACAGGGGGCGAAGTTCGGGAGATAAAGGATTCCCCTTCTGTCGGCACTACGGTTGAGGTCAGAGACTTGTTCTTTAATACACCCGCAAGAAAAAAATTCCTGAAATCGAACAGCACTGAACTATTTCACATTATAGATACACTCACAAAAGAGGCCCTTTCCCACTGGGAGATCGGCTTCAGACTTCGTTCTGATAACAAGGAAATCCTAAGCCTTCCTTTAGCCTCCGGCCCTAAGGAACGCATTCTGCAGGTCTACGGTGAAGAGTTTATGAAAGGTCTCACAGAGGTGTATGCCGAAGCAGAGGGGATAAGGATGAAGTCTTATGTAACCAAAGGTGATAATTTCAGAAATATGAAATCCCATCAGTTCATCTTTATAAACAGAAGACCGATAAGGGACCAGTCTGTATCTCATGCAGTATATGCTGCTTACGAAGGCATAATCCCCCATGATAAGCATCCTGTCTTCTTTCTCTTTCTTGATATCAACCCGGCGAAAGTGGATGTTAATGTACATCCTACAAAGCGCGAGGTCAGATTTGAGAACAAGGAATTGGTGTATCGCTTTATAAATACCAGCATCAGAGAAGCTGTAAGGAGTGAGCGGGCTGAATATATAAAACATTTCACTGAAATTCCTTCAGTTGATTTCCCCCGACCCCATCCGGGGATTTCATCACCACCTTACCCCTTACCCCTTGCCCCTTACGGGGACAAGGTATCGGAAAACCTTGAATTCCCCTATAGGGCATCATTGCCGTTTATATACCTCGGAGACACATTTATTGCCCTTTCAGGGATAGGAGGGCTAACACTCATCGACCATCATGCTGCCCATGAGAGGGTTCTCTATGAAAGATTTCTGAGGGGGATTAACCTTAATTCCCATCAGCTGTTATTCCCAAGGCAGGTAAAGCTTTCACATAAAGAATACACGGTTATCCTTCAGAACCTCCATATACTCAGAGACTTTGGCATTGAGACAGATGATTTTGGACACGATGCTATTATTGTCCGCTCTTTACCTGATGTTTTAAAAGATGCTGATATAAGAGGGATTCTCTCAGATATTGCATCATGTATTATCGAAGGTGTTGCGCCCGACAAATCTTTTAAAAAGGCTCTTGCTGCACGGATTGCATGTCACAGTTCAGTAAGGGGCAAAGAAATCCTCAAGCAGGAAGAACTCTCAAACCTTATTGCTGACCTTGAACAGACAGAGCATCCTGACCAGTGTCCTCACGGCAGGCCGACAAGAATCTTCATATCTCTGGACGATCTGAAGAAGATGTTTAAGAGGAAATGAACAAAGTCGTCATCCTTCTTGGCCCCACAGGCGTTGGGAAGACCGGGGTATCCATCCTCCTTGCAAGGGAACTGAAAACAGAAATAATCAGTGCGGATTCGATGCAGATTTACAGGCATATGGACATTGGGACTGCAAAACCTGCGACTGAAGAGAGGGCTCTGATCAGACATCATATGATAGATATCGCTGATCCATGGGAGGCTTTCAGTACAGGGAAATACATCGCAGCAGTTGTGCCTGTTATTGAGCATTTGCATCGGAATGGAAAAATCCCTATCGTAGTGGGAGGAACAGGCCTTTATATTAAGGCAATGACACGCGGTATCTTCAGCGGTCCTTCCGCCGACTGGAAATTGAGACAAGAGTTTCTCTCAATAGAAAAGGAAGAGGAAGGTTCTCTCTATAATTATCTAAAAGAACTTGACCCGGAAGCTGCACTAAAAATAACTCCGAAGGATATACGGAGAATCATCAGGGCGATCGAAGTCTGCCTGAAAAGTAATATCCGCATTTCAGATATGCAGAAAAATCTCACTCAGTCACTTCCATATGAGTTCATTAAGATTGGTATCACCCGTGACAGAAAAGAACTTTACAGGATAATCGAAGACAGGGTTGATGTGATGATTAAGGCAGGCATGATAGAAGAAGTTAAAAAGCTTATGCATCTGACAGATGAACAGCACATGGGCAATATATCATCTGTCTTAAATGATGAAAATTCAGTTCCATGCCCCTTGCCCCATACTCCTTACCCCTTCCCTTCCATGCAGGCTATAGGATATAAAGAGATCGCCATGTACCTCCATGGAGAGATTTCTTTATATGAGGCAATCATGCTCATAAAGCGGGGCACAAAAAGGTATGCGAAAAGGCAATTCACCTGGTTCAGAAAAGAAGAACATATTCAATGGGTCGACATAACAGGCGTTCAGGACAGCAACGAAGTTTTTATAAGGGTCTTGAATACTCTTAAAACCAAGCTGTAAAAGGAAAATCTTGCAATATTAGGAAAAATACTTTATGGTAGAAGATATAAAAAACAAGGAGAAGAGGTCATGTCAAATGCCGGCAAAGCTATAAACCTTCAGGACACCTTTCTGAACCAGCTCAGGAAAGAGAAGATTCCTGTTGTGATATATCTCACAAATGGGGTACGGCTGAAAGGCACAATAAGAGGCTTTGACAATTTTGTACTTCTCTTGAGAGAAAATACCAATTCGCTTATTTATAAACATGCTATATCGACTATAATACCTGAGAAAGATATAGAGATAGGATTTGAAGAGCAGTCATAACCTCAGAAATCCTGTACCTGCTGCAGACCTCATAATAAAATATTTAAAAGGCATGATTTTAATAAAAAGGGGCAACCCGCCTGATCAAATGGGCTTTGATCACAGAAACATCTTGAACGATTATTTCACAGGGAGGTATCAGTAAATGCTCAAGGCAATGCGGAGGCATCAAAAATATTTTTATGTCCTTTTCGTGATAATTATAATAAGTTTTATAGGCTGGGGGGTAGGCACTGTTGATAAAACAGGAGGCGTCGAGATTCTTGCAGAGGTAGGGGAATATAAAATAACAACTGATGAATATTGGAAGACGTATGACAGGGTATACCGTTTTTACAGGGAGATTTACAAGGACAAGCTTGACGAAGAGACAGAGAAAAAGCTGAACCTGAAAGAGAATGTCCTCGACTCAATGATTAATGAACATGTCCTCCTCTTAACTGCCAAACAGACGGGTATCGGTATAAGTGATGAGGAGCTCCAGGACTCAATAATCCATGATCCGGCTTTTCTGAAAAACGGAGTATTCGATAAGGATGTTTACCTGAACAGATTACGGTTGAACAGGATAACTCCGGAGTACTATGAGAGCACAAAACGTCAGGAATTGACATTTACTAAAATGAAACGATTCATAGAATTATCTGTTGATGTAACAGATATGGACCCTAATATACCACAGCAGGTTTCAGGGAATGAAGAGTTAGCAAAGATGCTCAGCCAGGCGAAACTCAGCGAGAAAAAGGAAAAGGCTGTTAAGTCGTATATTGAAGGTCAGAAAAAGAATATCAAGATCACAGTTAATAAAAAGCTTATTGCCTAAACGATAAACTTGAAAACCCTCAGATTTTTGTAGTAGCATACATAGCTTGTGCCGAAGTGGTGGAACCTGGTAGACACGCACGTTTGAGGGGCGTGTGGGGTAACCCGTGCGGGTTCAAATCCCGCCTTCGGCACCATAAAACTCCTTCCACAAAAAAGTATCCTTCAATCAAAAACGGTTTCCGGCCTTTAGGAATGCGGTTTGAATTTTAGGGATACTATAAGGGTTGCAGGCGCAAGATACAGCAGTGACACTGAAATGATTTTGGGAAGACAAAGGACAATCTCGTCAAATCCCTCCTTTGGGAAAGGGAGAATTTGACGAGATTGGTGAAAAATATACCTTTTACTTATACCTACTTTTTCTTATGGGCTGCGCAGAATTTAGATTTTCCTGTTGCAGAGTTTTTACAGTTGCTCCCCTCTTTTGTTTTTGCAGCACATGCCACCTTCTTTTCTGTTGCCATTTTTCCTCCTTTTAAAAGAATATTTGAATTAAGTATATCATAAATAACTATTCATAAATATATTGATATTCATCCATGCAGATAAAAACCATAAAAAATAATTTAGGGTTGAAATAGAACTTTGCCCGAAATTTTGCTAAACTTAATCAAATGGCGACCTTTTGAGGGAAGAGATACATGCCGAAATTTAATAGCCGTGAAGAATACGAACAGTGGAAAAAAGACAAACTAAAAAACAACCTTGAAAGATTTCAACAGCCTGAAGAAGCTCAGGAAGCAGAAAAAGAAAAGATAGACAGCCCTCTCACCTCTCTTCCTCCTCAAAGCAGTCAGCCTGTTGCAACTCTTATAGAACTCCGACCTATAGGTGAACTCTTCAAGGAGTCCTGGGAACTTTTCAAGAGCCGTTTCGGCACTCTCATTGCCCTTTACCTTCTATCCATAGTCTTTTTATTTGTTCTCATCGGTATCTTTGCCGGTATTGGCTATCTTCTTTCAACTCTTTCCCCTGAAAATAAAATTGCCGTGATTGCAGCAGGCATATTCACAGGCATGATTCCAGGTTTTATAGCCATGTTCTGGGTTTTTGCTGCGTTCACCTTTGCTGTTGTTGATGAAACCCTTGGGATAAGGGAGGCCCTTGGAAAAGGCTGGCAGAAGCTTGGTCCCTTTATGTGGCTTGCGTCCCTGCTCGGGTTTATTATTACAGGAGGATTCTTTTTTTTAGTTATACCCGGTGTTATTTTTCTCGTTTGGTTTATCTTCGCCCAGTTTATACTCGCTTCCGAGGATGAGAGGGGCATGAACGCTATTCTCAAAAGCAAGGGATATGTCAGGGAAAGATGGTTCGATATATTTCTGAGGCTTTTTGTGATCTGGCTTGTTTCCGCTATTCTCGGCATAGTTCCGTTGATAGGCCCCATATTGTCTTTGCTCTTTTTCCCTTTCATTATGATTTTTATCTGCCTTATATATCAGGACTTAAAAGCTATAAAGGGAGAAGGGTTTATTTACCCTCATTCTTCAGGAGAAAAATTCAAGTGGATTGGGATAGGAGCGCTTGGGTATATTGTCCTGCCCCTCCTCATTATCGGCATCCTCGGCGCATCACTTACAATTCCCCTGCTCATGCTGAAGGGCATGATGAGTTCTCAGGGACAGAATATAGTCATTGCACCACCCATGGAAAGTTCTCCATTTTCGCATGAACCAGGGACACAAACGGAACAGGGGACACCTGTGCTGCCTGATTCAATGAGACCTGAAACTCAGATGGAACAAGGGATGCCTGGTAGGCCTGATTCAACGAAACCAGAAGCAACAGGTGAAGCCCTTATTGTAAGAGACGGCTCACATGAGACCTATATCCTTAAAACAGGATTCTTTGCAGATACTCGTTTTGCCAATCCCGGAAAGGCAAAAGTTCAGTTCCAGATCCCTTCTGAGAAAAATAGCAATGCACGAAGAATTGAATTAACTCTTGATGCTACGAGAACAGGGGAACACTTTGCAGATGGGAAAGGTTTCAGCATTTTTGATGAGGATAAAATACATATTGGGGAATCCTCTTCACATGGTCTTGTTGCAATGTTTGTATTTATAGCAGATGGTGGACAGATATTCCCTCCAAAGGATTCCTGTACTATCGTTATTACATCTCCTTATACCGGAACTCCGGAAAGCATTTTATCAGGAGAGGTAAATAATTGCGTGGTACATTCAGCAGGCATTGACCATACCATTTCTGCCAGGTTCAGGATGGCAGGCATTCCTTCACACTAAGAATAGATCTATTGTTATTGCAGGGAATCTTATCCGGGTGGCCAGTGCATCAAACGGCCGCCGAGGATATGAAGGTGGATATGGAATACAGTCTGCCCTGATTCTGGATTGCAGTTCATTACAAGCCTGAACCCTCGTTCTGCGATTCCCCTGTCTTTTGCAATTCTGTTAGCTATTTGGAATAAATGGCCAATAAGCGCATTGTCTTCTTCTTTTATCTCAAGGTTTGTTGAAATATGCTTTTTGGGGATAACAAGAGCATGTACAGGCGCTTGAGGATTAATATCCTCAAAAGCCAATGCGCGCTCATCTTCATAAATTATTTTTGCAGGTCTCTTTTTCTCTATAATCTCACAGAATATGCACCCCATGTATATTAATCCTCCGGAATAGTTTATCTTTTCTTGAATAATGAGTATAGTGTTTAAACAGTTTTTCTTATTGACATAAACAGGCAGGGCAGAGTATTTGAGCGTGAGTAAAAATCCCCTGTCCTGCCAGTTAAGGAGCTATTTAAAACTTCCAGGCATAGCCAAAGGAAATTTCCCATTGGTTCATTGTCAGCTTTATCTTCTGTCCAGGATCGAGGGGGTTTTTACCCGTAACATCATTCTCGAATGCGTACATAAGCGCAAATTTCAGTTCCTGTTTATCACCGATAGCTTTTGTAAAACCAGCAGTTGCATGCTGTTTGATGACCCCGGGTGCCAGGATATTAAAGGGCACCTCGCTCCGTGGAATCGGCTGATCTCCGATTGAATAACCGGCCCGCCAGGTCCACTCCTTGCTGCTTTGCCACTGTATACCAAGCTTGAGGACTGTAATATCATCCCAGCCAAAGCCGACCCCTTTGTCTTTACCGAGCTGACTTGTATTGAGGTTCGGCAGGAGGGTATTATTTATGGATTTTACATCACTGTAATAGATCTCCTGCACATCAACGAGCACAGTCAATGCAGGTATTATTCTATACGCAAGTCCTATTGTCCATGTTGCAGGGATATCAAAATCACCCTGTTCGGCAAACAGACCTTTATACTTGTCTAATCTGCTCATCCATATTTTTGTCTGGTATGATGCTCCCAGATTAAGGTTCGGGAGAATCTCACCCAGATAACCTATTTTTCCACCGATGCCATATGAGCTGTCGTGTCCATTGTTTGTAAGATTAGAAGGATCGTTCGAATACCCTGAAAAAGCCTCCAGTCCTTTTACCTCAAAGCTCTGATATGCAAAAATGGGAGAAATAGCAACCGCATGTTTAGGAGCGAGCTTTCTGGCATAGGTAGGTGTGATAAATAACTGCATGAGATCCACTCCGGTAGGGGAAGATCCATAAAATGTATTCGTATCATAATCCGAATTCATACCTCCATTGCCGTAAATCGACAGGCCTATTGAATTCTTATCATCCAATGGCCAGTTGATACCTACAGAGGGAACAACAAACCATTTTGATTCGCTTTCGACTGTGCCCGGCATCAGACCAAAAGCCGGTGGAGGCGATGGATTACCGCTGACCTTATATTCCCTGTTAGGGTTGAAAAAACTGAGCCCCACATCGATCCGTTTGCCGACAAATGCCATTGCAGCAGGGTTAATGGATGCGTCCAATGAGCCCTGCGGCAGGGCAACACCTGCGCCTGCGAATGCCTTGCTCTCAATACTATAACCATTGGCGAAGTAACCATTTGTTGCATAAGTATTGTTCGCAGCAAAACCCAGAACAATCATGAAAAATAATGAGCAAAACAAAAAATATCTCACATTCACAAAGCATCTTCCCTTCATATACTCTCCTATTTTTATGGGATAACGCAACAATTATGTAAACAGGCAGATTTTGCAATCCTTCGCATACTTCAGGAATGTTTCGGCAGATTCAATAACAACTCCTTCGATAAAATCTTCCTCCTTTAATCCCATCATATCGATTGTCATCTTGCAGGCCACAAACTCAACTCCTTCCAACTGGGCCATTTCCAGGAGATCGGGCAAAGCCGGGATTTGTGCCTTTTCGATCTTCCCCTTCATCATCCATGTAGCAATGGCGCTCATGCCCGGTATCGCCCCCATAAAACCTGGGGGCTGGAATTTTGCATTTTCCGCCCATCCCTTACGGATAACGTTTATCCCCATAAAAGTATAAAATACCTTGCACCGCATCCCCAAACGCCCTGCGTTTATGCCTAAAATCAAACCTGGATAGGCGCCATCAAGGGTATCTCTTGAAGTGATAAATGCTGAAGTCTCCTTATTCCCTTTTCCCTCAGCCATGTCATTCTCCTTTCTTTTTAAAGCAAGTTAGATTGCATCTTTTTTAAATTATATCAGACTCAATAAATACTACAACTAAAATTAAAATTTTAAACATCATCTCATTGAGATCGGATCATTCCCATCTTATGAATCACAGCTGCTTCCTTTTCTGAATCCCCGATCGCCTGATAACAGGCAGCAGCATATTGTAATGACTGGCGTGATTCAGAAAATCCGAGGAAGCATTGCAGTGCATCTTTATATTGTCCGAGGTTCATGTGACTTATACCAAGACAAACAGCGATATGCTCATTCTCAGGGAACTGTTGGATCCCCGCGGAGAGTATGCGTATTGATTCCCCGTATTTTCTTTTCTTCTGGTTAATAATTCCCAAGCCAAGATAAGCCCTTTCATTGGTGAAGTATTCCAGTGATTTCTCAAACAACCACTGAGCAATTTCGTCTTTTTCCGGAATAGCATCAATTGCTGAATAATCACCGTGGGTGAAGGTCATCGCAAGCCTTGAGAGAAAATCAGCATGGCATTCGTACAGATCCCGCCTGTCAATGAGTTCTATCCCCCGTACAAATCCGGGTAGATTTCGATAGAAAGAGGCTCTGAGTTTTTTTCCGTAGGCGAGGATCATGTCCCCGGTCAAGCCGGGATCGGTCTCAAAGTATAAGATGTCTTCTACCCTCTCTAACCAGACGTCATCGTTCAGTTTATTCATGCGTTTCCATTCTTCATATAAAGCAGTCCCCGGAAATATATCGAGAATATAAAAAATAATACTCATGGGCTTGATCCCGCAGATCAAGTCTATCGTCTCTTGAATGGTCTTCGAGTTTTCCCCGGGGCAACCATAGATGAAATAGGCACGGGCAAGAATGCCATACCGGGTAGTCAGGGCAAAGGCATTACTGATATCTTCTGTCTTGATATCCTTATTTAGAACTTTTCTGATCTTTTCCGAACCGCTTTCTATACCGTAACTGATCTGGATACAGCCGGCCTTCCTCATCCAGCAGAGCATCTCCTCATCAACATGGTTTACCCGTGCAATGGCAAACCAGTTTATTTTTAGTCCCTTTTCAATTATTATCCTGCATATACGGATAACGCGGTCCTTTCTCATGGTAAACGTGTCATCTGAAACAAAAAAGAAGGCAATGCCCTTCCGGTACAGTTGCTCTATCATCCCGACAAAATATTCCGGCGAGTGAAACCTTACCCTGCGTCCCCAGAACTGAGGGGACCCGCAAAACGTACAATTCGATGGGCAGCCCCGGGAAGAAGAGATATGATTGAATGCAAAATACTCTGAAGGCATGGGCAAATGATCTAAATCCTGGATCACCCCGGCATCTTCTGTCTTTACGATCTTTCCATCTTTTCGAAATACAATACCCTTAATTTGTTCGATCCCTTCGCAGCTGCCTTTTTCGATAGACTGAACAAGGCTTAGGAAACTGTATTCTGCCTCGCCCAGCACAGCGAAGTCTATCTCCCTGAAATGCATCAACAGATGTCTCCAGAGGAACGTTGCACCGACACCACCGAATACTATTTTTACCTGCGGGAGGATGCGCCTGGCTATTCTGGCAATATCAATCCCGCCCCATCTGTTCGCATGCACAATAGAAAAACCGATTACTGCAGGCTTTTTCTCTCTGAGGGTATTTTCGATTTCATCCGGCCTTAAGTTGATGTCGAACCAATTTAAAATCTCGACATCAAATCCATTTTGCTTCAGCACGGCGCCGATATAATAAAGACCGATAGGTACCGTCTGTACATCCTCCATCTGAAGCCTTTTCTCAAGAAAATAAGGATAAATGAGCAGTATTTTCATATGATTAACCTCTGGATATTAATTATACTATAACATCCCTTCGCTTAAGCCTTGTGGAAATCATGCGATATTTCATATCAGCAGCTGATGTAACCCTTCACAGTCAACAGGTGGTAGCCGCAACCTTTAGGTTGCGTCCTGAACGCAGGCTATCGCCTCAGGCGATCCGCCGGGGTGGAAAGCCTGCGGCTACCAAATTCCACCATTCACTGAATGGTTACCAGTTGATCTTTTTTTCTGTTGACGAATGCAATAGAAAATGTATACATTTCTATATCCGGGTTTTTAGCATCTGCGATATATTTTATGTTGAACCTGTATTGATGAATCAAAAAGAAGGAGGATCCAATAATATGACTGACCTCAAATCCAAAAAACCATCGGAAACCCTCGACGTACTTGGGAAAGACTGTCCGTATCCCATCGTTCTCATTAAAAAGGAAATGGAAAAACTGCATAGCGGTGCAACCTTGAAAATAATCTGTGATTCTTCAGCAACTGTTGAGGAAGCAATTCCTCGTTATTGTGAAAAGCATGGATATCAGTTTGAAGCTGTTAAGTTCGAAGATAAGGGCTACTGGGAATTCTATATCGAGAAAACCTAATTTCCCTTTTTCCGTACATACCGTATAAACCAGATTAGGAAACCCGCAGCAAGAACACAGACTGCTATATACGGCTCATACTGCTTTACATCGCCGAGCAGGTTCTTGAGTGTAGCTCCGAAGAAATATCCGCCGCTCGTGCATATGACAGCCCATATAAGGCAGCTGATGAACTGAAGAATAAAGTATTTTGCCGTTCCCATACGCGAAAGGCCAAGCACCGCTGCACTCAAAAGCCTGAACCCGTAGAGCCACTGGCTTATGAAGAGAGCGGCAGTTCCATACTTCGCCATCAGGGCCTCCAGTTTTAAAAGATTAACCTTCACAAATCTCTGGATCAATGTAAAAAAGGCCTCTCTTTTATATAGGGCAATCAGGAAAAAGGCACCATGTCCTATATATGAAGCTGCAGTCGACACAACTACAACTGTTACCGCGTTAAGATGCCCTGTGAAAGCAAGGAATCCTGCAGCTATGAGGACACTTTCCCCTTCAAAAAAAGTCAGAATGAATATGGCGATATAGCCGTATTGTGCTATAAACTCTTCCAGAAAATCCCCCCGAACACAAAAAAGGGGATGCCGGTTTCCCGGCATCCCCTTTTAATATTGGAATAAAATACTTACATCTTCATAGATGTTAGCTTTCTGTCAGTGTAATTGAGCCACTCGGACAAACACTGACGCAGGTTTCACAACCTTCGCATAAGTCTGCCTGATAAGGGTCTGCCTTGCCGTCTTTCATCTGAAACACACCAACCGGACAATTGCCAACGCACTCTTCGCATCCCTCACACTTAGCAACATCTACGGTAACTGAATATGCCACTTATACCCACCTCCTTAATTTAATTGTAGCGATCCACTCTTTAATTATATTTAAACTTATATTTAATTAAAAAATCTACCTATGCCTGGATGAAACCGGTCACCTGTTATTCAGCCTTAATCTGTTTTTCACCGTACTTATCGAATACTACTTCTTCTTTGATTGAAACAGCTATTTTGTAAAGTATAGTCAATACCAGAAAGCCGATTGCCCAAACAGCAAGGGCAATTAATGCTTCAGGTAATGTTGGCCAGTACTCGGTTATTTTTTCGAATGAATTAGGCACAAAACCTCCTACAACCAAGCCAAATCCCTTATCAATCCATAACGAAAAGAACGTCGCTAAACACGCAACTGCCAGCAAACTTTCATTCTTTCTGATCTGCGGGAACACAAGCAACCCAATAGCAATAACTGCCAGAATGCTCGACACCCACATGACAGGAACAAGCTGGTTATAACCGTGCAGACCGGTGTAAAGATAAGCAAAAGTATGCATGTGTCCGGGTATCTGACTGTAAAACGCGGTAAATAATTCGAGACCGAGGAAGAACACATTGATAATCATACAGTATGTAACGATTTTACCTAACGATTGAATGGCTTCTTTGCCGGGGTCAAATTTCGTGTATTTTCTTACGATCAAAGCCAGAATAATAAGCAGGGCAGGACCGCCTGCAAATGCCGACGCCAGGAATCGGGCAGCAAGAATTGCCGTCAGCCAGAAATGTTTTCCCGGAATACCTGCATACAAAAACGCAGTAACGGTATGAATTGAAGGCGCCCAAACGATCGAGAGAATGATAAGAGGTTTTACCCACTTGGGCGGTGCAACTTCCTTTCTCTCTGCGCCCAGAACTGTCCATCCAATCAACAGGTTGAGGAAAAGATATCCACTCAGAACGAGCATATCATAGAACATGACGGAATTGAGAGTCGGATGGAGAATTACATTGAGAACTCTCAACGGCTGTCCCAGATCGACAAAGATAAACAGCATGCACATTATGACCGCAGCAATGGCAAGGAATTCTCCTAAAATAGTGAGCCTGCCGAATTTCTTATAATCATGCAGATAATATGGCAAGACAACCATAACACCCGAAGCTGCGACACCGACAAGAAAAGTAAACTGCCCGATATACAATCCCCATGATACGTCCCTGCTCATGCCTGTAACGCCTAAACCGTTCTTGTATTGATAAAGATATGCCAGAAAACCAACGCTTATCAGTCCCAGCAAAAAGAATATCCAGACCCAGTATCTTCGACCGCCATATATCGCTTTCTCAAGCATTATCATTCCCTCCTAAATTATGTAATACACACTTGGGCCAGTCCCGAGTTCAGGTTTGCGCCTGATAGTGAACCGTTCACTGAGGACTTTCCGTACTGCGGAATTCGGGTCCTCCAGATCGCCAAAAATCAATGCGCCATTGGATGCTTCAACACAAGCCGGCTGAAGACCTTTCGCAAGCCTCTCATAGCATAAAGTACACTTCTCTACTACACCCTTCATCCGTGTAGGAAATTCGAGATTTTCTTTGGACTCATTAATATAAGGCCTTGGATTCTTGTAATTGAAACTCCTGGCGCCATAGGGACACCCTGCCATGCAGAATCTGCATCCAATGCACCGGTGCATATCCATCATGACAATACCGTCACTTTTTCTCTTGAATGTTGCCTGCGTCGGACAAACCCTTACGCAGGGAGGGTTCTCACAGTGATTACAGAGCATCAGAAACGGCATCTCTTGAAATCTTTCTGCCCTGTATTGATCTTCATTCCCAGGGAAGGCATGTTCGTATGTTTCTGTCCATATCCACTTAACTTCATGTTTCGGGTTATCGGTTATGTGAGGCACATTATGGGAAAGATGACATGCATTAATGCATTTCTGGTAGTCTTCCTCTGACTTAAACTTGCTCATGTCTACTACCATAGCCCATCTCTTTGCCGTCAAAGCCTCCGGATTCCGCGACACCTGTGAAGCCTCAACACGGTTTTTTACACCCTGAACAGCAGCCACGCCTCCAATGCCCAATATCGTTGATATTCCAGCCATCTTTAAAAATTCTCTTCTATTGATACTCATGACTCTTTCTCCTTCGGGGCGATATGGCAATCCCAGCAGTAAGGTTTTACTGCCGCATAATTATGACATTCATCACAGAATTTCTTCTTATTAGAATGACACTTCATACAGGTATTCTGAAGACTTATATTAAACGTTTTCCCTTCAGCGTTTGTATAAATTGTATTGCCGTCACGGACAACCCGGTCCCTCCAGTCGTTCAGTAACTGCATGTGCTCTTTTTTCATGAATGCCTTGGATTCTACACATTTCCTCTCATTCTCCGGCATCTTGAGAATCTCCGGAGTATCGATTTTCGGGTCAGGTTTTGCAGTAGCTTTTCCACCAGCGAAAATAAACGGAAATGTCACTAACGCGACAAAAATGATAATACCGATAATTATCTTCCCCGCATTATACATGCTATTCACCCTCCATTCCAGGGAGTGGATCACCGCGCAGATTGGTAGTTCGCTTCTTCTCCCCTTTCATTACTAAGGCGTTCCCGACCATCTCATGAACACCGGTAACACGCGTACCAGGGACCCAATAGTCAACTGAGGCAGTGAGGGCTGCCCTGTCAATCGCACAGATGCAGGAAAGCATGTTCACACCAAATTTCTGGACAACATGTTTGACTGCATTTGCCCTCGGAAGGCCTCCTCTCAGTCTGATTTCCATATTCTCTGATGCATTCAACCCGGAACCGCTTCCGCAGCAGAATGTCTGTTCCCTGATCGTATTTGGCGGCATTTCATAAAATTTATTGCAGACATTATTGATTATATATCGTGGTTCCTCCAGCAATCCCATCCCTCTTGATGTATTGCAGGAATCATGGTACGTGACAACAAGGTCATCGTTTCTGCTCTTGTCAAGGTTCAGTTTCCCGTTTTTGATCAAGTCAGCAGTGAATTCACAGATATGCACAGTCTTATTCGATTTTGCATTCTCAAATTTTGTCCCTGTTATCGGAGAGACCGGTTCTTCAAGAAAGTCCACAGGACCGAACCATGTATTATGATACTGATGCCAGACCCTCCACATGTGTCCGCATTCTCCCCCAAGTATCCATTTTACCTTCAGCCGTTTTGCCTCTGCATAAATCTTAGAATGCAATCTTTTCGCCATCTCGTTCGAAGTAAAGAAGCCGAAATCCCCGCCTTCTGATGCAAATGTGCTCCAGGTATAGTCCAGGCCAAGCTCATGGAAGAGAAGCAGTTCACCCATGGTTGTGTATGTCCCGGGATCTGCAAATAAGTCCCCGGAAGGCACCACTAGAAGAATCTCTGCACCCTTTCTGTTAAACGTAGGATTTACCCTGATACCTGTGATCGTTTCCAGATCATCTACAAACATATTGAATATATCCTTGATGGTGTGAGGCTGCAGGCCAAGATGGTTGCCGGTCCTGTAACAGTTTGCAACCGGGCCTGCAATCCACTCGATGTTTAATCCTAACAGGTTCAGGAGTTCTCTTGCTAATATTGTAATCTCAGCAGTATCAATGCCGTATGGACAGAAAAGGGAGCAGCGGCGGCATTCAGTGCACTGATATGCATAATACCAGATTTCCTTCAGTACATCGACGGTCAGTTCCCGGGCTCCGGCTATCTTTCCCATGATCTTTCCGGATGTTGTGCAGTATTTCCTGTAGATTGACCTGAGAAGTTCTGCCCTTAGAACAGGCATGTTTTTCGGGTCTCCGCCACCGATATAAAAGTGGCATTTGTCAGCACAGGCACCGCACCGCACACAGATATCAAGGAAAAGCCTGAATGAACGGTATTTGCTTACCCGTTCCCTCAACCCTTCAATGAATATCTCCTGCCAGTTCTCCGGAAGCTTCCAGTCTGCTTCCATTACAGACCATTGTCTCGGGTTGGGCAGACCGACATATTCAAGGGATTTCTGTTTCCCGGCATGACAGAATATGCCTTTACTGATTTCAGTCGGGTTATCCATCCACCCGGTTTTCGGAGGCTTGTACCCTATTCTCGCAAGTTCTTCTGGTTTTGGATTTGCCATATTTACTCCTTTTCTACTGGTAATCCAGCTTCTTTCATCACATTTCTGAATTCATCTTCATATTCATCATATGTATGAGCCTTCACAGGGTAGTTCCATGGATTCACATGCATAACTGCACGGTTGTTGTTCGCAAGATTCCTGGTAGGACTAAGGAATACCCCTGCCATATGCATCAGCTTGCTCATAGGGAAATAAGCGAATAAGGCAGAAACAAGGAACAGATGTATATAAAAGATTGTGCCGATAGTCTGGGGAATTACAGGACTGAAGGTGATCAGCCCCATGGTTAATTCCTTTATCCCCACAACATCTGTTTTTAAGAAATAGCGCATTAAAACACCCGTAACGCCAATGGCACCGATCAGGAAGAGCGGAAAATAATCAGCAGCAAGTGAGATGTAACGCACCTGAGGGATAACAACCCTTCTGAGGAAAAGGAATGTCACTGCGCCAATGAATATCAAATCAGTAATATAAAGTACCGGCGCGCCAACCTGGAAAAACCCGTCGAGCGCCTCCACTATTGCTATCGGCAGCGGAACAGGCTCAAGGAACAACCGCAAGTGTCTTATAAGGATGATCAGGAAGGTATAGTGAAAGGCAAGGCCGCCTAACCATAGCCATTTGGTTGAACCGTATGAAAGCTTTGGTCCGTCCCTTAATTCAGCCCTTGTGTTCCTGAAGAGGGAACGGAAGAGAAGCACTTCAAACGCCATTCTTATAATGACACCAAGTGAAGTGAACGGGTTGTCGATGGTATTCTGCTTGATCCAGGGGAAAGATTTTCCCTGTCCCGCGGTTGTCGGGATGCGGAATGGAACAGGCAAGCGTGCCCATTGCAAAACGCGGTATATGATGCCGATCAGAAACGCAAAGAAAGCTGCATAGGGGATAATGACCCCGAACAGGTAGCGCAAGCCTGCAGCCTTCACCCCGATAAAAACGATTACTCCAAGAGCAACGACTGTGAAAAAGGAAAATATCAGTCCCATTTTTCTACCCCTCTATCTTTTGTGTTAATACTGATTCTGAACCATTCTCCGGTTCCTGATCCCTGATATCACAAATGAGATTAGCCCTCTTTAAAAGTCCGAATGTCATCCTTTTCACTTCTTCTGTCTTAATCTCATAGATCCTCTCCCTGCATTTCATGTAAATATCAAACGAGAGGAGTGTAAGTCCATCTATCTGTGATTCAAATGATGAAAGCTCATCTGAATAATTTTTGCCTTTTATTTCTTTTGCGATCTCTTCCCTGATGATTGGTTTCAGAAGAAAAATAAAAGAGATTGCATTGGATGGAGAGAAATCCTGTACTGCTTTTATTTTGATGATGTCATTAAGATAGGGGAAAAACCTCTCGGAATTGGCATCATCCTGGAGCAGACCGTCGAACAGACCTTCGACGCCCTCTGCAAGGGTATGTCCAACGGGATTATGAAAAGAGTCAGCCTGACCCTTTATAAAGTTGGACGCAGGGGAAGGATATCTGTCAGCTGTTGCATGAAACCATTTTTTTACGATCGCAGTTTTTCTATTTTTTAGGAGATCCTTAAAATTCATAATCCGGTCTGTGCTTCTCCTTGAACGTTCTGCCTATCGTGTTTATAAATAGGCTACTAATTTTATTTCACGAAGCTGCATTAGTCAACTTGAATTTAAAATTGTCAACCAAACTAAAATGACAGAATGAAGAGCAAGAAGTGAGAAGCTGTGAAACCTCCAACTTCTTGCTCCTCATGAATCTATATACTTACACGCAACCTGTCGGTTTTGGAAGTCCCGCAAATCTACATGCCTGTTTTGCAGGACCAGCTGGGAAAAGCTCATACAGGTACTTGGTATTGCCCTTCTCCGGTCCCATGGCCTTGCCGAGTTCTTTTACGAGAATCTTGATCATAGGAGCAATCTGGAATTTAATAAAGTATTCCCTGAGGAATTTTATAATCTCCCAGTGTTCAGTGGTAAGGGTCAGGCCATCCTGCTGCGCCATAACTCCAGCCATCCCTTCTTTCCATGCCTCCCAGTCCGTGAGATAACCATCTTCGTCAACTTCGTACTGCTGCCCTTCAAATTCTAAATGTGGCATCTTTCTTTCCTCCTTGTTTGATTTTTAGTTTATTTGACAGAAAAAAACCTCCCATCAATTCAAGCCGCTGTATAGTACCACAAAGATACTCTATCTTTCAATCAACAAAAAACAGATATTTTTAGCAAATTATGAATGGATTATACAAGGTAATACATGGATATGGTCAAATAAAAAAATTTAATCAAAAGATAAGTTTTTTTCCTTATTAGCAATAGCTGTATGCATTATACCCTTAACCCATTCATTTGCCCCGAGCGCATGGAGATGTGTATAAGTAGCCAGCACATTCTTGTAACACAAACCATCCATGCCTTTCATTATCCCGTCACCCTTTTTCATTTTAAAGGCAAAAAATACACCGTCTTTTTGAGCCATGGTAAGGATATAAGAATAGTGAAATTCATGGCCATGGAGAATGTCTCCTGCCTTAAAATAGGGATTTGTAGATTCTATCTCTATAACAGTATATCCATGTCCCTGTGGTTTTTTGCTCACGCCAATGACTGCAGGGAAAATACCTACCATAGGGTATTTCTTTCCCTCCCATTGCAACTCCTGAGAAAGATACATGAGTCCTCCACATTCAGCATAAATCGGCAACCCTTCTTCAGCAGCACGCTTTATTGCATTCCTCAGAGTTTCATTCCCAGCTAAGGATGCGGCGTGAGTTTCAGGGAATCCACCAGCAATATAAAGGGCATCAAGCAAAGGCGGCAGGTTGTCTGTTAACGCACTGAATTCGATTAAGTTAGCACCTGATCTTTTCAGGGCATCCAGATTTTCCGGATAATAAAATTGGAATGCTGAATCACGAATGATCCCGATATTCACCTGCTTTTCTGTGATCTCAGTATATTCTTCAGCGATGAAGTCTAATGGTGCAGCTTCCTGTGCGATTTTCCATAAATGTTCTGTATCCAAATATTTAGACATTATATCAGCAGCCTTATCTATAGACTCTTCAGCCATAGGATGCTCCTGGGGTGGCACCAATCCCAGATGCCTGCCCGGGAACGTGATATTTGTTAATTTTGGAATTGCACCAACTACAGGCAGATGGCAATACTGTTCTATACTTTTCCTGATAACCGACTCATGACGAAGACCGGCTAATTTGTTGAGGATTACGCCTTTTATGGGGACTTCAGAATCAAACGTCTGACATCCGAGCACCAAGGCAGCTACAGTGCGGGTAACCTTTGTGCAATCTACAATCAGGATAACCGGAGATTGAAGGACCTTGGATACCTCTGCCGTGCTAACACTTCCTTCAATATCCATACCATCGTAAAGCCCCCGGTTGCCTTCAATAACTGCAATATCTGCGTTCTTTGTATTGAAGCTGAAGGAAGAGAGGATTTGATCTTTGCTCATGAAGAAAAGATCAATATTGTAGCAGGGATGGTTTGCTCCCCTGCTCAACCATCCCATATCTATATAGTCAGGGCCTTTCTTGAAGGGAATGACTCTGTATCCCTTCTTCTGCCAGACCCGGCACAGACCTACACTTACTGCAGTTTTTCCCGTATCACCGCCAAGGCCTGCAATGGTGAGCCTTGGACATTGAATCATCTTTTGGGACCTGGGATTTCAAATGAAGCACAGGAACCGCTGCCGCAGCTTTTCACAGTTTGTTTAGACTTTTTTCCACCACTCGATGTAATTACGCTTACCAAACTGAGAACTCTTTCCACTTCAAGCGAACTGCATTTCGGGCATTTCATCCCTGATCCCTCGTTTTCCTTTTTCAGTTTCAAAAGCTCAAAAACATTACCGCAGCCAAGACAGCGAAATTCATAAATAGGCATGAAAAACTCCTTTCAAGTCAATTTTAATGAAACTAATGTTTAAAAAAACACTACACTAAATAAAGAAATATAATATAGACTGAAGAATACAAATATTTTTACAATAAATACCCTATGAGTCAAAAGTCAAGAAAACAGACGACAACTATTATAAAGTCTCTGCTTAAACTTGCAACTGATTCTATTGTTCAGGCAGAAATACCCGATCTCAATTGTTATGTGAAAAATCTTAGTAGTGCTCTAAGAGAGGGTGATTCTTCCTCACTCGAAAGAGATCTGCTAAACTTGTATACACAATTGCATAGAGCAGGCTCTGAGTATTCTCCATACGAAAGGAAACTACTTACAGAAAGAAAAGGATATTCGTGCTACCCTGGTGGTCTTTCACCACTTTTTAAGGCAGTGCAGTTTATCAGACCCGAATCAATCGTCGCTGACCTCGGTGCAGGAAATGGACTGCAGGGATTGTTGCTACAATGCTTGAGCCCACACCGAAAAACAATCCAAATCGAGATTTCCTCTGAAATGATTCGTATTGGTCGAATCTTTCAACAAGCACTTGGGATCAGTGATGATCGTATAGAGTGGATTCACGATGACATTATTAATGTATCAATTGAAACAGCTGATTTTATTTATATCTATCTACCGGCTAAGCCTCTCGAGGGCGGAAAAGAGGTTTACAAGGCTATCACCAATAAACTCAGTATGATGAACAGACCGCTTGTCATCTTTAGCGTAGCCGATTGCCTTGCCAAATTTCTAAATGGGCAATTTTCCATTTTTTATACGGATGGCCATCTCACCTGCTTTGTTAAGGAATAACGTCAAGAATAACGGAACTTCCTTTGCTTCAGGAATCAGAATAATGATTCCTTGAAACCCAGATTTCAAGCTATAATAAAAGACAAAAGAATAACTTAAGGAGACACAATGAAAGCAGCACCTGAAGAACCACGATGCCCTTTTTGTTACTATAAAATCGAACAACCAAAAGAACTTCACTCAAGGAAAATAGTCGAATTCCCTCTCGGCCTCTGCAAGCAATGCGGTGCCGTATATGCTTATGACACCACAGGACATAACATGGGAGCTGCATTTATCGAGGCATTATTATTTGCCTGCAATGAGGATGACTATCTGGCTTTCTCTCTTTCTCACGGAGATGACTATACTGACGCTGTCGTCGGAAATTATGATATTGTGACCCATGCAGTTGTTCCTGAAAAGATATACAACGAGCGGTTTGTTAGGGGAGTGCTGATTTTCGTGAAACTTTTTGGCCAATTCCAGGAAGCAACTGAAGAGAAGGTAAAAGAGAAATTTAAGGCCATACAGCCTATTGTCAAAACCAGACTGCGCTCAGAAAAATTTTCTAAAGAAATAGTGCGTCAATATGTGTTAGAAAATAAAAAAGAAGAACTCGTTTCTTTGGCAGAAGAAGACTCCCGGGTAATCAATGAACTGCAGCGCATGCTTTACACGCCGGATGAACATTTAAGGTGGAAGGTTATCGATCTGCTTGGTGAAGTAAGCAGGAGAGTTGGCGAAAAGCGGCCTGATATCATCAGCAAGCTGGTAAAGAATCTCCTTCAGAGCGCTGCTTCACCCGGCGCATCGGCTTGGGGTTCACTTGAGGCAGTTGGCGCTATCATCAGTTCAAACCCCGCCCTGTTCGGAGAGTTCACCAAACCGCTTCTCTCCTTTATCTCACAGAAGGACTTGTGGAGGGAAGTAACATGGGCTATTGGTAAAATCGCAACTACAGACCCGGCGCTCGCCAAGCTCGCATTTCGCGGCCTTATTTCACTTCTCGACAATCCTGACCCTGTGCTTCGTGGATATGCTTCATGGGCACTGGGAAACATAGGGTTTGATGATGTTATCGGTCAGTTGAAAGCCATCGAGACCGATGAAAACAAACTGACTTTATGGAGAGACGGTGATTTGCAGGAAGTTACTGTCGGCCGGCTGGCATGTGAGGCAATCCAGAAGCTCTCCCGATGAAGAAACCAGCGATACGGTATCTTGTTTCATCACCGTCTGGCGATGTCCCTGTCGATAATGGCAGGCTTGACTATCCCCTTGAAGCTGATCCATTGAAAACCCCGTACCGGGTTTATTTTCGTGCCATCACTGATTTTCTCACAAGAGAAAATTTCCAGACGTTGATTGAGGCGCTCAATAACAGACTGGGTACTGATTTCGACCTTATTGCACTAAATGAAATAATTATCCGCACAGAAAAACATGGGGCACTCTACCATCCTGCAAGTATCGAATGTTTGACTGCCGGCAAAAAGGTAAAATTTGGTCTCAATGTTGCGGTCACAGAAAGCGGAAGGAATGCATTAAAGAAAGAATTTGATGTTCTACGGACACTCCACAAACAATACAGACTCCCATATATTCCCAAACCCTTCCTCCTGGATGAAGCATATTCCATGGTATTCCTCCTCGAAGAATGGTTTGAAGACTTCCACGAATTCCATATTGCGAAGTCTGAACATGGCGAAGAGCGTCTAAAGCTCTGGGAATACGGGAAAGGCGACCGTTTTCTTTCAGATGAGCAGAGCTTCGAAATCTACAGACAGATCTCCATGATCCTCACCTTATATTATGACATCGAAACCTGCCGGATGATCTTTCCATGGCATCATGCAGCAGGGGATTTTGTGGCCAAGATTGAAGATGAAACCCTGATCGATATCCGTCTGACAACCGCACGTGGATATGAGCCGTTCATGGTGGCTTCCGATGAAGACATTGTGCCTCCTGCCCTTGCCATGTTTTATTTTCTTCTGCATTTGTCGGTTCAGATGCGACTCGACAGACTTGATGGTGTCGGAGATATCGTATGGGCAGAGGATAAATGTGTTGATGCTACACTTGCTGGGTTTTTTCTCGGAATAGAATCAAAAAAGGCTTTCAGGGACTACTTCGGTTCTCATGCAGAGTTCCTGACGTTATTGCGTTCCTTCAGCATGGAGGACCTTGCTACAACATTCAAACCTGTTGTTGAGCAGTATGAGAAGACAAAAGATTTTCCGGTCATTGCAAGAAATTTGGGAAATCACATTGCGAGGCTGTATTCTACTCTCCGAAATTACCCTTAACAATGTCATCAAAGGACATGCGTAAAACCCTCGAGAGAGGCAACATGAGATTAGCTTTAGCTGCAGGATTTAAAAACCCTGCCTCCTTCAGCATTTCAATGGAAAGCCCGACAATCTCCTGATAAATGTTATCAAGCTTCACTGTCGGATACGAAGCCTTGGTCTCAAATCCTGAAATACCACATACATAGGCGAGTTCTTTTTCCCCTTTATGAAGACTGTATGGAACACCGTAAATGCGGCAGATAACCGGCCTGTGTTCATAAAGCAGACATTCTTCTTTATCACTTAAAAGAGGACATCTCACCCGCTGTTTCCCGAGTCCGTAGACTTTCATCTTTGGGTCTTCTTCAAAAACCTTCAGTCTGTCCTTGGCCTTTAACATCTCTCCCTCAGATTTTTCAGCTCTCTTCAGGGCATCCCGCCGGACCTTGCGGTCAAGACAGTTGAAATGATAATTGATATACGCAGCTTCTATGGGGAAGAGTCCAAAAACAGCATGACAGCAATCGCAGCAACGGATCCTGCATCGCACACTGTCAGGATATTTTTCATGAATTGTTTTAAAAAGGATATCTGCCTTGCGGGGAAGAACCTCATATCTGGGGAAAAGCTCTTCTTTCATCCTGACTTTTTGGCTTTCCCTGTTTTTTTTGTCTTACTTTCTGTATTCGATTGTTTTGTTTTTGAGTTTTTTGCTGACGGTTTTTTTGCTTTTCGTCTGTGCGGCTCCAGGAGTTTCAAAAATTCGGTATGCACTTCGAATCCCAGCTCCGATGCCTTATCACAGTACTGAATAGCCTCATTGAATTGCCCCTTCATATAATAAGCATTCGCCAGATTATTGTAGCCTAAAGCAAAATCCGGAGCTAATTCCAGCATCTTCTTGTTTGTCTCAATGCTCTTTTCAATATCCCCCTTTTGCAGGTAAGCATTTGCAAGATTGCACCAGGCCTGAACTATCTCGGGATTCAATTCTAAAGACTTCTTAAGTGCCTCTATAGCCTCATCAGTCTTTCCCATTTGAAGGTGAGCAAAGCCCAGGTTTGCATAGCCCCTTGCATATCTTGGTTCCACTTCCACAGCTCTCAAGTTCGCTTTAACTACTCTCTCAAGATCCCCTTCCTTGAAGTAAATATATCCGAGATTGACAAATGCCTCAAACATGCGTCCGCTTTCCGAGATGGCTTGTTCAAATGCATCTATGGCCTCATCGAATTTTCCCTGATTCATAAAAGCTACGCCGAGATTATAATAGGAAGAAGCACATTTTGGATCTTGCGCAAGCCGAAGCTTCTGTTCAGCAATAAACTGTTCTATATCTTTTGGTTCATTCATAAGCAATTATATTTTAACATGTATGCCTGATGGCGTAAAGGCAGGTATTTTCTTTGATCAGCCTTTCTGCATGAAATACTAACCTAATGAAAGATTCGCAATAACAAGGAATCAGAACCCGCAAAATGGAAAAAGCAGGGTGGACAATTTTCCTGTCCACCCTGACTGTTCTCAACTCATTCGATACGACAGGTTTTTAAGGTTATATGCCTTTTACTATCCTCCGGCATCACCGGATTTTTCGACAGATATACCTCTTCCTTTCAGTCCGTACATGGTTGAGCTGCCGGTTGATAATAACTCCAATACCTCTTCTCTTACCATCTCGGATGCTACGCTCTTAATCTCTGAGGCGCCGGCGTCAGGAATAGTCTTCTTCACACCGATCATCATATCTTTGAAATAGAATTTGGTTTTAGCGCCTTTTGAAGCAAAATCAATAATAGCCTGTCTTATGTCTTCTGGTCTTCCCATAATTTTAAACTCCTCTTCGTTTTCTTATATGCCACCAACAGCCCTGGATACAGCCCATGCATGTTCGGTAAACTTGAACTGAGTTGATGTCCTGTACGTATCAACAGCAAGGCGATAATCATCAACTAAGTGATGCGTAAATGGCAGATCCATCTTCTCGAAGAATTTTTCCCAGCCAATGCGCTCTGCCCAGTCTCCAAGTCTTTCGTACTTATTCGCATCCTTTGCCCAGATTTCAACCATCTTCTTTACTACACTTGTGACTTCGGGCCAGCGTGGTGTATTGTTCGGTAAAATTGGCACAATAACCTTTGAGAATTTCGGCGGGCTTATACGGTTTGAAATCTTTCCGCCAGCCAGAATAGCCACACCGTCTCCTGGTCCGTCTGACAGAGGCAGAGCTAAACACATAGTGTAGCAGTTTCCGCAGTACATACACTTTTCAACATTGACAGATACGCTCTTTTTCCCATCTTCGGTTGTTATCGGTTTGATTGCATAGAGCGGACATGCTGCAACAACCAGAGGAATCTCGCATACTTTTCCAAGAACTTCATGGTCGACTGCAGGCGGTTTACGGTGATAACCCAGAAGGGCGATATCAGAGCAATGCACTGCACCGCACATATTAAGGCAGCATGCCAGAGCAATTCTCAATTTCGCAGGCAATCTCATATTTTTAAACTCATCAAATAACACATCGGCAACAGCTTTGACCGGACCGGAGGCATCGGTTGCAGGGGTATGGCAGTGAATCCATCCCTGGGTATGGACGATATTTGTCATGCCCATTCCTGTTCCGCCTGTCGGGAACTTGAAGGAACCTCCTACATGTTTTCTGCTGTCCAGTTCTTTCTTGAGAGCCTTTGCCTTTTCTTCGCTGTCTGTGATAAATTCAATGTTATTCCTTGTTGTAAATCTTACATATCCATTGCAATGTTTATCAGCTATATCACAGATTTCACGGATATGCTCTACTGACATAATTCTTGCTGCTGCAGCTCTGACTGTAAAAGCCTTTTCACCTGTTTCAGAAACATGAACTAAGAGACCGGGCTCCAGTATCCTGTGAGAAGCCCATTTCCCGTAATTCCTCCTGATGACAGGCGGCAGCATCTGCCCATAATGACAGGGGCCGATATCGGTTATCCTGCCTTCCTGAGGCTTTTGGGGATTAAAATAACCAAGTTTGCCTTTCGACATAACATACCCTCCTTTATATTATCTTGGATGTCTGGTTCTGTAATCGTTAATATCCCTTGTAAATCCACCGGGGACCTCTTCTTCCTTGAAGAAGACATACGGATTGGCACGTGGCGCTTTAACCATCTGAGGCATAGGCGGAATTCCAAGCACCTCACAGAATGTCTTTAAGCTTACGCGTTGGATGGTTTCACCAATACGCTCACGGTTCTTGCCTTCTTCGATCCACCAGTCAAAGACCTTTCCAACGATACCTTTGATAGCGTCATATGGCGGATTTGCATAAACAAATGGTATGGTCATGCATGACATCTGAGCGCCTTCAAGAATCGGTGCCTTTGCGCCAAAGAGGATGCTCAAACCCTGATCTTTACCGACCATTAATGCTTCGGGCATTGCATCAATACAGTGCATACAGCGGGTACATTCAGAATTATTAATGGACATCTTCTTCCCATCCCATTTCATGCACTGGGTAGGACAAAGGTTGATTACTTCAGCCTGAATGTCAAACTTGCCCCAGTCTCTGCCGGCAAATGCGCCACCGTTAGCTGGAATTTCACCAGCGGCATATGCCTTGCAAGCATCCTGATTAATCCGGATGTCATCCTTCCATGTGCCGATATAGGACATGTCTGAACGGGCGATACTTGCTGTGCAGCCGTTCGGACAACCGTCAAATTTAAATTTAAATTTATATGGGAATGCAGGTCTGTGGAGTTCATCCTGATATGTCATGGTCTGGTGATAGCATAAAGCCATGGTATCATAACATGCGAACTCACAGCGTGCTTTACCTATACAATCAGAAGGTGTACGGAGGTTACCACCTGAACCGCCGAGGTCAGTGCCAAGGTCATGGGTCAGATCAAAGAACATAGGCTCCAATTGGTCTGAGAATGAACCCAGGATGACGAGGTCACCGGTAGAACCATGCAGGTTGGTTAATCCGCTTCCACGGTATTCTGCGATATCGCAGAATCCCCGGAGCCAATCGGTAGAGTAAAATTTTGCACCGGGCTGGTTAACTCGGATGGTATGGAAATGGGCAATATTAGGGAATTTCGCCTGCTGGTCATTATAACGGCCGACAATTCCTCCGCCATAACCAAGAACTCCAACGATACCACCGTGTTTCCAGTGCGTCTCATGCTCTTTATATGAAAGCTCTACAATCCCTAATAAATCATCTACAATATCCGCAGGTATCATAAGGTTATCTTGACCCACTTTATGCCTGTGCACTGCTTCTCTCTTTAAATCGCTTACAAAACTGGGCCAGGGGCCTGATTCCAACTGCTCCAACTGTGAAATATCATGCTTGCACTTGTAAGTCTTCAGCTCATCTTCTGTATAGTTGTTTAACTGGTCATCGGCAAAAATCCTAATATCGCTGTATTTCCGATGTTCCTTTTCTTCCTTATCCCACTGCTTCTCCTGTCCAGGAATTGACATCTTCTACCTCCTTCTGCTGAGTTATTAGTAAAATACTGACAAATGAAACGACAAATTGAACTGTCTCTTCACCCCCTTCCTAATGATGGATATTTACTAAAAATTTAGACAGAAATATGCTTTTACTTTTTTAAGCCTAAAGAAAAGTATTTAATAATAATCAACCCTTTACCTTTTGTCAAGTAAGGATTATTTATATTTGGATTAAACAGGCTGATTCTTTTCATCGAAATTTTTGGCAATGACATTTTTGCCTAATTTAGCAGAAGCTTATAATATTTTCTTTGCTTATTTTATTTTTGCAATTGCTTCTTCTGCCCACTGGTTTATGGCTTTTTCATAAAAAATGCCGTCTATATAAATTGTTGCCGGTTCGGTATGCACCATTAATTTCTCAAGAAAGGGCATAGCAGGCTTAAAACTGGTTTCTCCCATAGCCCATGCTGCAATTCCAAGGACTTCAATACTATCACTCTGGAAAACCGCCAAGACTTTATCCTTCAGAAAATCTACAGAATCATAAATTGGCTTGCCTAAGCGCCCAATCCCCCAAAGACCTCCTTTCATAAGCGGCGGCTCTTCAATAGAATACGCTATCATCATACTTCCATATGGATCAATTATCTCCGGGATATTCACAATGATCTCAGCAATCGTCTGTGGCGCACTCCAGCCAATCCCTCCGGATTCATCAGAGATCGACCAGAAAAGGGTTCTGATATATATCTGCACCTTTTCTTCCCTGCCTGACAGCCACCATCTCCTCATAAATCCTGCTGCAGCTTCTATAGCAGGCCATCGAAGTTTTTCATCGAGATCATACAGACGGAAACGAACTTCCTGCCAGAAACGCCTGTCTCTTTCGCATAAATCGAGCAGTGGCTCATAATCTCTTTTCCGGAGAAGTTCTCCGACCCGCTGTTTTACTGATTTATCCATATTGTATATATTTATTGCGTATATTATTTCACAGAAAATCCAATGTATTTCCAGTCATAGCAGGAGCAGTTTTTTTTTGCAAGAAGGTTCTCCGGCGCATTGTTATTTATCCCTTCATTTGTGCTATACTTACCGAGTTTCTCTTATAGGAGTAAAGTATGCCTAAAATAAGAATTATATTGATACTCGTCAGCATTATTATAGCACCAGCACTCCTGTTTGCCCAGGAACAGCCTCTTATCAATTCGATAGAAATAAACGGGCTGAAAAGGATCGATGAGATTGCGGTAAAATCCAAGATTACCCAAAGAGCAGGGGAACCTATCTCTCAGGAAAAGACAAATGAAGACATTAAAAGTATTTTCAAAATGGGCTATTTTGATGATGTCAGGGCAGAGATTGAACCATTTGAGGGCGGCATAAAGCTGATCTATGTTGTGAAGGAAAAACCTGCAGTTGTAAAGATAGAACTGCAGGGTAATAAGGAGTTTGATGATGCCAATCTGAAGGAAAAATTGACTATAACAACCGGCGCAATAGCTGATGCGGTCTTGATCCAGGATAATGCCAATAAGCTCAGGGCGTTTTATGAAGAAGAAGGATACTGGCTCTCACGCATAGTGCCTGTTGTAAAAACTATAAATCCGGATGAGGTTAGTCTGACCTATCAGATTGAAGAAGGCCCAAAAATAAAAATAAAGAAAATACTTACTGAAGGGAATAAGGCTATTGCGTCAAGCAAGATAAAAGGGGTCATGGAAACAAAAGAATGGTGGCTTTTCTCATTCATTTCTTCTTCAGGTTATTATAAAAAAGACCGTATGGAGTCTGATATCGAAAAAATAAGGGATCTTTATTTTAACAACGGATTCATCAAGGTAGTTGTTGGTGAACCCCGGATTCAACTCTCCGATGACAAAAAAGGCATGTTCATATCAATCTCGATCTCAGAAGGCGACCAGTACAAGATTGCCTCCATAGATATATCAGGCAATAAGGCATTTGATAGCAATAGTATCAGGGGAAGGATCAGCATGATGCCTGATAAGCCTTTCAGCAAGGCAAATCTCAGAAAAGATATCTTCTCAATCTCTGAACTGTATTCAGAGAATGGATACGCACTCATCACTGTCACTCCTGATCTGATACCCGATGAAAGCAAAAAACTTGTAAGGATAAGCCTTAAGATTGATGAAGGCGACCGGTACAGGATAGGGAGGATAGAGATTGCAGGCAATACGAAAACCAGAGATAAAGTTATAAGAAGAGAGGTAAGACTGGATGAAGGTGATCTCTTTAACAGCGCCCTGATAAAGAGAAGCTATGAAAAGATCAATAATCTTAACTTCTTTGAGACAGTTGAGTTAATTCCTAAACCCAAGCCGGAGGAAAAACTCGTTGACGTTGATATTAAAGTCAAGGAAAGACCAACCGGATTTTTCAGTGTCGGAGGCGGCTATAGTTCTGTTGAGAAATTCATTGCGATGGTTGAACTCACACAGGGCAATCTTTTTGGCAAAGGACAGTTTTTAAAACTGAGAGCAGAGCTTGGCGGAAGAACAACGTATTACGATTTATCTTTTCGGGACCCATGGTTCATGGACAAACCTATTTCATTTTCTACAAATATTTACAAGATGACAAAAGAGTATATAGATTACGATAAGGAAGCCACTGGATTTGGTATTTCCTTAGGCAAGAGATTTTCAGAATACTGGTGGACTGATATCGCATATAATTTTGAGAATGCAAATATTTCTAATGTTGCTTCGGATGCTTCTGACATAATAAAAGACCAGGAAGGCAAGAGCACCACTAGCAGTATTACCCCTTCATTGGTTAGGGATTCGAGGGACAATTATCTCGACACGTCAAGAGGGTCAAGAAATTCCATATATGTTACTTATGCAGGGTTGGGAGGATCTAATAATTTTCTAAAGAGTGAGGTGGATTCTTCATGGTATTTTCCGATTGGCAGCACAACGCTAATGCTGAGAGGCAGATACGGTTATGCTACAGGAGTAGGCGGCAAAAAACTGCCACTATATGAGAGGTTTTATGTAGGCGGTATATATACAGTCAGGGGTCTTGGGTTCGGTGAAGCCGGCCCAAAAGATGAAGAAACAGGGGATTATATAGGGGGAACGAATCAACTCATTTTCAATATAGATTACACCTTCCCTCTGGTCAGTGAAATAAGACTGAAAGGCGTGGTCTTCACTGATATAGGAAGTGCGTTTAATGCATTTAAGGAGATGAATCTGCGCCATACCGCTGGATTAGGCGTAAGATGGATATCTCCTTTCGGCCCGATACGGTTGGAATGGGGGTATAACATTGACAAAAAAGAGGGAGAACAGCCCAGCAGGTTTGAATTCGCTTTTGGAACTTTCTTTTAAAATTAAAAAACATATCATGGGAGGACATATGACGAAAATTTCTTTTGAAAAGCTTTTAATTGTTTGTATCTTGCTTTTTGCTCTTTCTGTTTTACCTGTTTCCTTGCCTGCTGCGGAGAACGTTAAGTTCGGCTCTATTGACGTACAGAAGGTCTTAAATGAATCTGAGGCAGGGAAGAAGGCAAAAACTGATCTTGAGTCTTTAATAAAATCAAAGCAGGTTTCTATTGATGAAAAAGGCAAGGCTATTGAAAAAATGAAGGCGGACATAGAAAAACAGGCCTCTGTGCTTTCAGCAGATGCAAGAAAAACCAAGGAAGATGAACTGGAAAAATTAATCAGGGAATACCAGCGGCTTGTACAGGATTCACAGGCTGAGGTCAAGAAGAGGGAAGCCGATTTAACAGATGGGATACTGAAAGATGTTCGTGAAATAATAGACAAAATCGGTGAAGAAGAAGGCTACACACTCATTGTTGAAAAAGGCATGATCGTTTATTCCAGCAAAGGGATAGACGTCACTGACAGTATCATGAAGAAATTTGATGAATTAAGGGCTAAATCGAAAAAATAGTGAAGCTTTCAGAACTTGCATCTTTGCTCAATGGTGAAATCTTTGGCGATCATGATACAGAAATTACAGGGGTATCTGGTATCCATGAGGCTAAAGAAGGGGATATAACTTTTATAGCATCAAAAAAATATTTAAAAGATATTGGGGATTCCAGTGCTTCCTGCGTAATAGTTAAGGAGGCTGTTGCTGATTTAAACAAAACTCAGCTCAGGGTATCCAACCCGCACCTTGCATTTGCAAAGCTGCTTGAGCACTTTTACATAAAACCAATAAAGCCGACTGGAATAAGCAGAGATGCGATCGTATCTGATAAGGCAAAGATAGCAGATGATGTCTCTATTTTTCCTTTCTCCTATATAGCAGACGGTGCATCAATCGGCAAAAATACTATTATTCATCCATATGTCCATATCGGCGAAAATACATCTGTAGGAGAGAAATGTATTCTTTATCCCAATGTAACTGTAAGAGAGGGGGTAAAGATAGGCGACAGGGTCATAATACATTCAGGTTCTGTTATAGGGTCTGATGGTTTCGGCTATGTTTTCGAGGACGGCAGATACCACAAGATCCCTCAGATAGGCGGCATTATTATTGAAGATGATGTTGAGATAGGCTCAAATGTATGTGTAGACAGGGCAACAACCGGGAATACGATAATTGGCAAAGGGACAAAGATTGATAACCTGACCCAGGTAGCTCACAATGTCAAAATCGGTTCAAACTCGATTATTGTTTCACAGGTGGGCATCGCAGGCAGTGCAGAGATAGGAGATTATGTTACTCTCGGTGGCCAGGTCGGAGTTGCAGATCACACTAAAATAGAATCGGGGACAATGATAGGTGCAAAGTCCGGTGTTATGGGCCATGTGACAAAGGGCACTTATTCAGGCACTTTTGCCATTCCTCACAGGGACTGGTTAAAAGCACAGGCTATTTTTGCAAGGCTTCCAGAACTCAATAAGAGAATAAGAGATCTCGAAGAAAAGATAAATGAACTTGAAAGGAGGAATCCCGAATGATGGATATAAAGGAGATACAGAAACTCTTGCCACACAGGTATCCATTCCTTTTAGTTGATCGAATTATTGAGATAGTTCCTGCAACAAAAGCAGTAGGGATCAAGAACGTAACGATGAATGAAGAATTTTTTAAGGGACATTTCCCTGATCAGCCTATAATGCCCGGCGTTCTGATAATAGAGGCGCTTGCACAGGTAGCAGCTATCCTTGCTTTCAAAACAGGAGGAGACGCGGGCAAAGCTGTTTATTTCATGAGCATAGAAAGGGCAAAATTCAGGAAACCGGTTGTTCCGGGTGACCAACTGAGATTAGATGTCTCCATACTGCAGCATAGAGGCAGTGTATGGAAGTTTTCCGGCAATGCATTGGTTGAAGACAAAATTGCAGCAGAGGCAGAATTCACTGCTATGGTAGCGGATAGATAGAGATAATTTATGGCAAAGGAAATACATCCAACAGCAATCATATCACCGAAAGCAGAGATCGAAGATGATGCGTTTGTCGGTCCATTTTGTATTATTCAAGACGGAGCTCATATAAAAAGAGGCTCAAAACTTATCTCGAATGTAATCATAGAAGGCAACACAGAGATAGGTGAAAACTGCACGATATATCCATTCACGAGCATCGGTTTACCGCCACAGGATTTGAAATACAGGGGAGAAGCAACCGGAGTTAAGATAGGGAATAACAACACAATTCGCGAATATATAACCCTCCATAGGGCATCTGTTGGAGGAGACGGACAGACAACACTTGGAGACAACAATTTCCTCATGGCATATGTCCATATCGCACATGATTGTAAAATAGGGAATTCTGTAATCATGGCGAATGTTGCGACATTGGCAGGCCATGTAGTTGTTGAAGATCATGCTTATATCGGCGGACTTTCTGCAGTTCACCAGTTTGCAAGAATCGGCTCTTATGCAATGGTTGGAGGATTCAGTGGAGTAGGACAGGATATACCGCCATATATGACCGCATCAGGTCCGCGGGCAAAGCTCTTCGGCCTGAATACTATCGGGCTCAAACGGCACAGCTTCTCTGACTCAACTATAAAAGACCTGAAAAAGGCATATAAAATACTGTTCAGGGAAAAGCGGACTTTGAAAGATGCTATCAAGAAAATACAGGAAAACCTCCCATACACAGACGAGATAAAACATCTCATTGAGTTCATACAAAAGAACAAAAGAGGCATCTGCAGGTAATGAAAATCAGTAACCCCCCTCAATCCCCCTTTAGACATTCCCCTCTTTCCTAAAGAGGGGTTAGGTGAGATTACTCTGAAAAATTTTTTCATATGAAGAAACTCGGTCTTATAGCAGGGGCAGGCGAACTGCCCATAGCGGTTGCCACTGACGCCCGTTCACAGGGCTATAAAGTTATGGCTGTCGCGCTTGAACCGCTGGCTGATAAAACACTCTCTTCTTATGTTGACGAAATAAAATGGGTTAATGTAGGCAAGTTCGGAAAACTCATAGACTCACTCAAAGACTACGGCATCAAAGAAGCAGTTATGGCAGGGAAAGTATCAAAGACCCTCCTGTATAAAAGCAAGATAACACCTGATCTGAGGGCTGTAAAACTTTTATTCTCTCTCAAAGACAAAAAAGATGATTCTATTCTCCTTGCAATAACAAAAGAGCTTGAAGAAGAAGGGATTCATCTCCTCGACATAACCAGCTTCAGCAGAGGCATAATAACGCCGGATGGGATTCTCACAAGAAACAAACCAACAGATGACGAATGGAAAGACGTTCTATTCGGATGGAATATCGCAAAAGAGATCGGCAGACTTGACATAGGGCAGACTGTTGTAGTCAGGAATCAGGCAGTGATGGCTGTTGAAGCAATAGAAGGAACAGATGAGGCTATTAAAAGGGGAGGCAAACTTGCCGGGCCTGGCGCCGTAATTGTAAAGGTCAGCAAACCCAATCAGGACATGAGGTTTGACGTCCCTGTAGTAGGGCTAACCACTCTAAAAGCCATGATCGATGTGGGCGCTAAAGTGCTGGCTCTTGAATCAGAAAAAAGTATCATTCTGAACAGAGAGAAAATTATCGAAGATTCAAAAAAAGCAGGCATTTCTATTGTAGGTTATTCCGGGAAAAGCCCTTAGCCCTTAGTGAACTATCCCCTTTAACTCAAAAATCCTTACCTCTTTCTCTTTTCCCTTCACCCTAACACAATCCAGTTCCCTAAATGAACAGTGTCCGACCGCACCTTTACCTAATAAATCATCAAGATGATTCTTGGTATATTCCGTCAAAACAATCTTGGCATTATAATTTCTGGTAAGTTTCTCGACCCTTGCTGCAATATTCACATGGTCACCGATGATCGTATAATCCATCTTCTTGCTAACAGCGCCTATATTCCCGACAATAACCTCTCCTGTATTTATCCCTATCCCGCAGTCAAGTATTTCCTTCCCTTCTTTTATCCATTTCTCCTGCATCCTTTCGAGACTGTCAGCCATATTTAATGCACACCTGAAAGCAAGCTCAGCATGATTCGGCTGGTCAATTGGTGCACCCCAGAATGCCATGATCTCATCTCCGACAAATTTATCCAAAGTACCGTCCCACCTGAAAACTATATCTGTCATCTCTTTGAAATACTCATTCAGCCTCTCCACAACTTCTTCTGGAGGTTTTTTTTCAGAGAGTGATGTAAAGCCAATTATGTCAGCGAAAAGAATTGTTACAACCTTTCTCTCTCCGCCAAGTTTTGCCTTCTCAGGATTACTCATCAGTTCCTCAACAATCTTTGGGGAGACATAACTTGAGAACATTGTCCTTATTTGCCTTGATTTCTTCTCCTCAAAGAAATATTTTGCAACAGTAACAACTACAGCTATCATCATCATATTGGCTGCAGGATAAATAAGATTGATCCAGAGATTCGCATAGATGAATAAAAGCTGTGCCGATACAATATACCCTGAAAAGAATACAAAGGATAGCAGAGCGCCTTTCAGGGCACTGAATCTCGGGAGGAATATGCCGGTAATAATCCCCGTGATGATAATCACGATCATCTCGATATATCCGTTGCTCTTTCTCAGAAAATTCCCGCTCAGGATGTTCTCGACAACCGTTGCATTCTTCTCAACCCCCGGCATATTTGCCGAGAAAGGTGTATTCTTCAGATCGTATGTCGCTATAGCGGTAGTTCCAAGAAAAACTGTTTTATTCAAAAGTTCTTCTCTGCGCACTTTTTTGGTTAATATATCCGCTGCTGAAATATATTGGAATGTCCCTTCTTTTCCAAGATAGTTTACAAGCATTCTGCCACTTCGATCAGACGGGATAAACATATCGGTGCCGAGACTTACCCCCCTGTTTCCCAGGATTGCCATCTCATTCTCTTTCAGCATGAGTGACAGGCGTGCTGCCTGTAAAGCAAGAGATGGGAAAATTTCATCACCATATTTCAGATACAGAAATTCCCAACGTAATTTCCCATCAAGGTCCGGATGACTCCAAACATGGCCATTGGAATTAGTCCGCATAATGTCAGATATCGTAGGAAGTATCTTATTGGCTTCAATTGGATGCAAGCTCAGCACTTCCTCAACTTTAAGAAATGCAGAATCAATAATCTCATCAGGGATGTTTTTGGTATCCTTAATTTCATCTGAAATATTTTTCATATCCCTGCTTTTCTTCCCAACCGGGACATCAAAGGGCAATGCAAGGACAACCTTTCCTTTCGCCTTTTGAAATGAATTCCCAAGGGTTTCATCTGCTTCGCGGGTTTCCGGTTCTGAAAAAAATATATCCACTGCAAGGACTTTTGGTTCTAAAGCTGCTATTTCATCAATAAGCCTTGCCATGAGCATCCTGCTCCATGGCCAGCGTCCAAATTCCTTCAGGCTCTTCTCATCAATTGCGACAATAACAACCTTTCCAGATTTTACCGGCTGCGAGAATAAATTCCTTATGTGGAATCTGTAATCAAATGTTAAAGTCTCTACACGCTCTTCAATTGTATCCGGACGCTTGATTATACAAAAAAGGAATATTGCTGAAGATAGGATACAGAAGGCGAAGAACCATTTTCGTTTTTTGAAATGGGAATCCATATATGACTAATATTTCAGTCCTGCCTTCTTCTGGTTTGCAACAACGACAAGCACAGAGTTTTCAGCGGCAAGGTACTTCTTTGCAACCCTCAGCACATCGTCTTTTGTAACAGCATTAATATAATCAGGATATTTTTTATCGTAGTCAAGGCCAAGGTTATAGAATTCTATCGAAGCAATGAAATCAGCGATCTTCCTGGTCGTATCAAGCCTTCTTTTGAAACTGCCCGTCAGATAGGCTTTTGCATCAGACAGTTCTTCATCCGAAACATATTCCTCCATAATGCCCTCTGCCTGTTTGAGTATCTCCCCTATGGCAGCATTTGCAGATTCATTCTTGGTCTGCAACCCTATCTGAAAACTACCGCCTTCTTTATAGGCAGCAAAAAAACTATGTACATCATACGCCAGCCCCATCTTTTCGCGTATGGAATGCATAAGTCTTGATGAGAACCCGCCGCCGCCGAAAATATAGTTCATTATACCTGCCGCATAATAATCCGGATTGTCCCTGCTGATACCGGGATTTCCAAGTATGATATTTGCCTGCGTCAGGTCTTTGTCTATCTTTATGACTTTCTTAATCTTTTTTTCATCAGGTCTTCCTCTGTCTTTTTTCACCAATCCATGGGGCTTCCATTCAGCGAGATACTGGTTCATCAATGCGTCCAGCTCATAAGATGTCAGATCTCCTGCAACAGATAATATCGAGTTGTTTGGCAGAAAATAGTTTGAATGGAATTTTACGAAATCATCTCTTTTGATAACATCAATCGTTTCAGGATAACCCTCTATAAGCCTCCCATACGGGTGTTCACCGAATACTTCCTTTTTGAATGCCCGCTCAGCCAGAAAAGAAGGTTCTTCCTCGCGCTGCTTCAGAAAACCCTTGATCTGTTCTCTTTTTCTTTCAAGCTCAGCCTGCGGAAACATTGGATGGAGCAGGATATCGGAAAAAAGATCAAATCCCTTATGGATATCCTTTTTCAAAACAGACAAGGTAACAGTAGTATAATCACCGCCTGCAGAAGCATCAAGGGATGCGCCGATAAAGTCTATCTCCTCACTTATATCTTTTGATTTTCGCTTCTCTGTACCCTCTGTAAGCAGTTCTGATAAAAGATTTGCAAGTCCTGCTTTCTCCTTCAGCTCATCACTCTGGCCGGCCTTCACAATAAGTGTAACCATTATTACGGGCAGACTGTGATTTTCTGAATGAAGCACAACAAGACCATTCGACAGGACATTCCTCTTTGCATCAAGGGCAAAAACATTAGTAGACAGTAAACAGCAAACAGTACATAGCATAATAATCATAGAGACAAAAACTTGATATCGATTAAAGACAACCCCGTTAAGTCGATCTGTAGCGTAAGAGAGGTTTATTTTCTTCATGTCGTTATTCTGTTTTTCTTTTTTCATTTTAAGTATTACCTGTCTACTGTCTACTATCTACTTTCTTTGTCGGCATTAAAATCCCTGCGGTCCTGTTTTCTTCTTTTAAATATTTTCTTGCAACACTCATGACATCTTCGGCTGTCACCTTTCTGATTCCTTCAAGATATTTGTCGATCAGTCTCCAGTCTCCGAGCATCTCGAACATTCCATATTTCATAGCCTGCATATAAATTGAGTCCTGTCCCATAATAAAGGCAGCCTCAATCTGGTTCTTTGCCTTCTGAACCTCACGTTCAGAAGGCTGCTCTTTTTTTATCTTTTCTACTTCAGTAAAAAGGGCCTCTTCTAAATCTTTTATATCTTTCCCCGGCGCTGCAGATGCAAAGAAATAAAAAAGATATGGGTCTATATTAAAGCTGCTGTACTCGGCAGAAGCGCTGAGAGCAATCTTTTTTTCATAAACAAGTGATTGATAGAGTCTTGTGCTTTTGCCTCCCGACAGGATCAGGTTTAAGACATCAAGTGCATAATTGTCGTCATGGGGGAAATTGGGAGTATGATAAGCCAGTATAATAAATGGCAATTCTGCTTCCCTTTTAAGCGTAACTCTTCTCTCCCCCTGTTGTTCGGGTTCAACAGAAGGCATCTCTTTCTCAACCGGTTCAGAAGGTAAAGCTTCAAAATGCTCTCTGACTTTTTTCATCAATTCATCTGCATTGACATCCCCGACAATAATGATTACCGCATTTCCGGGAGAATAGTAAGTTTTATAATAAGAGTACAAATCTCCTCTCTCTATGGATTTGATTTCAGACATCCACCCGATTACAGGCCTCTGGTAAGGATGGACCTTAAAGGCTGCTGCAACAACTTCTTCGAACAGGGAATTCTGCGGGTCATCCTCATATCTCAGTCTGCGCTCTTCCATGACGACACTTCTTTCAGACAACACATCTTTTGAATCGAGCATCAGATTCTTCATTCTGTCTGCCTCAAGTTCAACCGGAAGCATTATGCGGTCTGACGGAACAATCTCAAAATATGCGGTATGGTCTTTTGTTGTATGTGCATTATCAGTTCCGCCGTTCTTTTGGACAAGCTTTGTCAGGACTGATGGTCCGTATCTGGATGTTCCCTTGAACATCATGTGTTCGAGCAGATGGCTCATCCCTGATTTTCCAGCGGGTTCGTTTCTTAAACCAACTCGATACCATATCTGGAAAGTCGCCACAGGAGCTTTGTGTTCCTCGACAATGATCACCTTCAGACCATTTTTCAGATTATATTCTTTTATATCCGAGCCGCAAACAGTAATCGGTATCAAAAGAAAAACAAAGACAATAACAATTCTCACATATTTCATAATTAAATATACCATAATATGGTGGTCGTCCGGTGAATCCGGACAGTGAATCCGGATACGTTTTTAACAGTCCGGGATATACAATACTATACGCATATATAAAATACTTGACAGTTTTAAATATCTTCGTTATTTTGTAAGTAATATAAAATTTCCGTAAAGGAACAATGAAATGGCAAGAAACCTCTCAATAGTGCAAAGGATTTTGTTTTTGTTATTTTTTATCTTACTGCCCTCGTTAATAGGAGCACAACAACAGGAATACAAGGATTATATGATCGAAAAAGGAGACACCCTCTGGGATATTTCGAATAAAGAGTTGAAGGACCCTTTCCTCTGGCCAAAGGTCTGGAAGGAAAATCCTGGCATAAAAAATCCGGATTTGATTTATCCAAAGCAGAAGATCAAGATTCCATTATACCTTTTGCAGAAAGAGATTGTTCCTGAAACAAAGGTTGAACCCAGGGCTGAAATAAAGCCTGCAACTGTAATAAGACCCAGAATAAAACCGGAAACAATAATACAAAAACCTGCAGAACGAAGGACTAAACCTGTAAAACAAGAATACCTTGTCAATAAGGATATCCTGATCGCAAGCGGTTATATTGCTGAGTCAGTGCACAGTGTTGGGGAAATGACTGATTTTCAGCCCGGGAAAACTATACTTTCAAAGGGAGACTACGCTTTTATCAAGACAGCCAAGCCTGTTAAAAAAGGGGATAAGTTTTATATAACACGTTCAGCGGAAACAATAAAACATCCGAAAACTAATAAGGAAATCGGTTATCTTGTCGAGATACTTGGCATTGCAGAAGTTGCAGAAACAGATGATCCTAAGGTAGTTATTATAGATTCTTATGTTGAGATCCCTCTGGGAAGCCTCCTTGACAATTTTTATGAAATAGAACCCCCTCTTGCCATTGAAAATCCGAGAAAACCCTCAGTGAATGGCTATATCATTACTACCCGACAACTGCACCTGGTTAACGGAAACTGGGATATCGTTTATATTGACAAAGGGAAGAATCATGGCTTAAAGGTGGGCGACATCCTTGCAACAACACTGCAGAATCAGCACAAATTATACAATGGCTTAATACAGATAATAAAGATCGGGGAAACAACATCAACAGCAATAGTAAGAAAAGGCAAGGTTGAAACCTCAATTGGAGACGGCATAACAGGCGCTATGTAGGGATAGCAGTCAACCTCCTAAGTGCTTTAAGCCTGCTGGGATGTTTAAGTTTTCTTAATGCCTTTGCTTCTATCTGTCTTACTCTTTCTCTCGTGATAGAAAGGTGCCTGCCAACCTCCTCAAGGGTATGATCCCTGTCAGCGCCAATTCCGAACCTCATTCTGATAACCATCTCTTCCTTTGGCGTTAAGGTCTTGAGAACTTTCTGTATCTGCTCTGAGGTCTCGATCTTTTCCGCATCAGAATAAGGAGATGGGCTGTTTTTATCGCCAATAAAATCTTCAAGCTCTGTATCCTCATCACCTACAGGAGTCTGGAGTGCTATAGGATCCTGAATTGCCCTGAAAACCTCTTCAACCTTTCTTGTAGGTACGATGAGCTTTTGGGCTATTTCTTCATTAGTAGGCTCTCTGCCGAGTTGCTGTGTCAGTTCCCTTGAGGCCTTTGTGACCCTGTTGTAGAATTCCATCATATGGACAGGGACCCTGATGGTCTTTGTCTGATCAATCAGGGCCCGTGTTATCGCCTGCCTGATCCACCAGGTCGCATAGGTGCTGAACTTGAACCCTTTTTCATACTTGAACTTATCTACAGCCTTCATAAGGCCGATATTGCCTTCTTGAATCAAATCAAGAAGGGGAAGCCCCCTGCCTACATAATTCTTTGCGATATTAACAACAAGCCTTAAATTACGGGTTATCAATTCGTTTTTAGCAGAAGAGATAAGGGTCTTTGCTTTTACAATACGGATCCACATAGCTTTAAGGTCATCTACCTTAGCGCCAATTTCAGATTCAACCTTCTTATATAGTTTTTCTATTTCTTTCACTAATATTTCGAGTTTTTTGGTATCACTATTTTTTTTATTTTTTTCACGTATTGCATGCTTGAGACCTTTCAATGAACCGTATTTCGTAATTCTTCTTTCTGAAAACTCAACTTCTTTCATCAGGTCATCAATAATTTCAATACTTTGTATAAAAGCTTCGTCCGTTTTCTCTTCCTCCGGATTTAACTCCTCTTCATCTCCATTAAGACTGGCTTCGAGTTTTTTATAAATAGGCAATGCGCATATGAGGTCTCTTATTATTGTTTTTCCTTCTTCGAGTCTTTTTGCAAGCTCTGTTTCCTCATCCTTTGTCAGGATAGAAATATCCCCCATTGAATAGAAATATGCCTGTACCAAATCTTCAGTCTTTTCATATTCCTCTATCTCCTCCTCGAGTTCTTCCTCCGGAGGAAGTGCTTCTTCATGATCTACAACCTTAACGCCCATATCCTGAAGGATATCCATAAGGTCTTCAATCTCATCAGGCGAGAAAAATTCCGACGGAAGCGCATCATTTATTTCATCGTAGGTAAGGATCCCCCGTCTCTTACCTATATCGATTATCTCTTCAAATATATCTTTTTCTCTCATCTCTGCTCTTTATTCCTCAAACACGTAAAAGGGCCTTTTTCAGAGGCCCTGAAATTCCTTTGACAACAGGAGGGAAGAAAAGGGTCAAGTCGCACGGTCTATTAGTACTGGTCAGCTGAATACATTACTGCACTTACACCTCCAGCCTATCAACGTGGTGGTCTACCACAGACCTTCAGAG
>JBAQLU010000104.1:0-1732 GCA_049302065.1 Thermodesulfovibrionales bacterium | reverse complement strand
AAAGGCGCCCATCTATTTAGGCACACATTGGCTACCGATATGCTAAAGGGAGGAGCTAGTATATCTGAGATTTCTCAGATACTAAGACACCAACTTCCAAATACCACCGAAATATATGCAAAAGTTGACCTTGAAGCCCTCCGTGCAATTGCACTACCCTGGCCCCGGGAGGTAAGCTGTGACTAAATTAAAAAAAGCCCTCAAAGAATATCTGGCTATGAGACGCTCACTCGGATTCAAACTAAAACTGACTGGCAGTCTGCTCCATAGATTTGTGGAATTTTTAGAAAAAGAAAAAGCCTCCTACATTACTATCAAGTTAGGGTTAGAATGGGCTACTAAGCCCAGAGATGCCCAACCTGCTCAGTGGGCAAATCGTTTGGGTATGGTACGTTTGTTTGCCAAATATCAGAGTGCTGCCGATCCGCGAACTGAAATACCTGCCGAGGAACTTCTTCCCTACCACTATCACCGCAAACCACCCTATATTTATACCGATAACGAGGTCCTAAATCTTATCAGTGCAGCCAAAGACCTCTCTTCACCGCAAGGCTTTCTTGGCTCCACCATATCAACTATTATTGGCCTGATATCAGTTACCGGCATGTGGATGAGCGAGCCTATTAACCTTGACCGCAAAGACGTTGATTTGGACCAGGGCATAATTACTGCCCGCCAGGCAAAATTTAATAAGTCAAGGCTGCTTCCTGTGCACATAACTACCAGAGATAAACTTGCTGAATACGACCGCCTAAGAGATAGGATATGCCCAAGACCTAAAAGTGCTGCTTTTTTTGTATCGGAGAGCGGTACTCGCCTAACAGATTGGACCCTTCGCCGCTGGTTTGTCATCCTATCACATAGAATAGGGCTGCGCAGCCCGGGAGATAGCCACGGGCCCTGTCTTCACGAGCTCCGTCATCGATTTGCTATTTGCACCCTGCTGGGATGGTACCGTCAAGGAGCTTGTGCGGGAAAGAATATGGTTGCTCTAACAACCTATTTGGGACATGCCCATATTACTGACACTTATTGGTATATATCAGCTAACTCTGAACTTTTAGAGCTTGCCGCTCTAAGAATGGAAGAAAAAAAAGGAGAGAAAATATTATGATTACTAAGACTAATTTTTCACTACTGTTGGAATCATTTTTTACAGATAGGCTCATACGTCAGCGTAATGCAAGCCCTCATACAATCGCAAGTCACCGGGACACCTTCCGGCTGCTTTTAAAGTTTGCATTAAAATATCTTAAAAAAGAGCCTTCCAAGCTAAATATCAAAGATTTGGATACTTCCTTTATTGGCAGCTTTCTTGATTACCTTCAAAAAGAGCGGGCCAATACAGCCAGGAGCCGCAATGCCAGGCTTTCTTCAATACATTCTTTTTTTAAGTATGTTGCACTTGAGGAACCGGGCTGTGCTGGTCTGGCCCAACGTATCCTGGCTATGCCGAGCAAGCGCTTCAAACAAAAGCCTGTTGAATTCTTGAGTGAGACTGAAGCAGATGCCTTACTTTGCGCCCCTGATCATAGTACCTGGGCAGGCCGCAGAGACAGGGCGCTTCTTCTGGTTGCGCTGCAAACCGGTTTGAGAGTATCTGAGCTGGTAGGACTTCGCTTAAGCGATATCGAATTGGGTACTGGTGCTCATGTTCGCTGCACTGGCAAAGGTAGAAAAGAGCGTTGTACTCCACTAAGAAAAGAGGCTGTAAGGGTGCTGCGTGCATGGG